>PCRW01000005.1 GCA_002772115.1 Candidatus Moranbacteria bacterium CG23_combo_of_CG06-09_8_20_14_all_35_22 | reverse complement strand
TCGTTTCTGATTTGCTCGATTAGAATTTGCGAAATTTCTGGAACCGATCCAAAACTTCGCAGATCTAATTTTTTTCGAGTTGGTCCTTTGGCCACTGCCAGAAGTGGAATTTCCAGTTTATAATTTTTCAGAATTTTGCGTGCCATATTGAGATGCCCCGCTCCCCCGTCGAGCAAAATTAGATTAGGTGCGGGCCAATTATTTTCAAATCGTCGCATCAAGACTTCTCTCATCGATGCCACATCATCCGCACCATCGATGGTTTTTATTCTAAATTTTCGATACTGGCTTTTGTTTGGTTGTATAGACGCAAAATTTTGCGTCTCTACACCTATATTATCAAAGACCACCATCGAACCAACATTAAATTTCCCAGAAATATTGGAAATATCATACCCTTCAATCCTTAAAATCCCCCTCTCCTTTATAAGGAGAGGGTCGGGGTGAGGTTTGTCCGAGATGAGGGCAACATCCCGAATATGTTGCAAAGCAAAAATCTTATTTCTAACTTCCCCCGCTTTTTCAAATTCTTCTTTTTTTGAATACTGCACCATTTCTTTTTTTAATTTTGAAAGTAAATTTTTCTTTTTCCCTTCCAAAATCATTTTGATCCCGCGAATATTTTTTTGATAATCACTTTTTGAAATTGCGCCCGCATACGGCCCAGGACAAAGTCCCAACTGAAAATCCAGACACCCCTTTTCCGAATTTTCTTTTTTATTGTAATAGGGAAAAATTTTCCGCAAAATTTTTAGCGCAATTTCGATTTGTTTTTTGGAGGTATAGGGGCCGTATATTTTCATGTCATTGCGAGGGAGTCCCGATTTTATCGGGACGACCGTGGCAATCTCGTTTTTAGCAAGATTAATTTTAAGATTACGAGATTGCTTCGCGGAGTTTATCCCGCTTATAGCGGGACTCGCAATGACAGGTCCACTCTCTAAATCTGTTTTTCTCATAACCAAAATTCTAGGAAAATCTTCCTTGGTAAAAATAACATACGAAAATGACTTATCATCTTTCCCATCGACATTATATTTCGGCTGAAATTTTTTGATGAGTTCCTGTTCTAAAATATACGCCTCCAAAACCGTCTCAGTTTTTCTGATTTCAATATTCGCCACTTCCCCAATCATCATTTTGATTGGCCTGTTTAATTGTAGGGAACGCATATATGCGTTCCCTACGAAATATGATCCAGTGCGATCCTTCAAACTCGTCGCCTTCCCTACATAAATAATTTTTTTATTTTTATCACGAAAAATATACACCCTGGGCGAATTAGGAAACTTAGTGATCTTATTTTTTAAATTTAATATATTCATAAATTTTCAAGACAACTCCTTCTAAATTTTCATTAACTTCATTATTCCAAAAACGCAAAACACTTATCCCTAAAAATTCGAAATAGTTAGTTCTTTTTGCATCGTATTTAATATCTTTCTTTCTCTTATGCTGGCATCCATCCAATTCTATTATCAGTTTTTTCTTTGGGCAATAAAAATCCACAATGTAATTTCCAATTGAATGTTGTCGCCGAAACTTATAACCTAATTGTTCACATCGCAACCGCGACCACAAAATAATTTCTTGTGGAGTAAGATTATTCCGCAATCTTTTTCTTTTTTCTAGTAAATTTTTTGAATTAAAAATTCTTAACATTGTTTTTTTGTTTTTGCGCTGTTTCTCAACCCCTCCCCAACCCTCCCCTGGGTACAGGGGAGGGGGTATGAGATTTTTCCTTCTCTTTACTAAGGGATGGTGACCTGAAAGGCTGAAAGTAATTCTCCTCCCCTTTACTAAGGGGAGGTGGTCCGTAGTCGGACCGGAGGGGTTAAGCGGAGCACTTCTTTCAAATATTTCCCTGTCCAACTCTCTTTGTGATATTTCGCCACTTCTTCCGGCGTGCCGGAAACAATCAGTTTTCCACCACCATCTCCCCCTTCCGGCCCAAGATCAATTATCCAATCAGCTGTTTTGATCACATCCATATTATGTTCAATGACCACTACAGTGTTACCGGCGTCCACCAAACGATTCAAAATGGCTAATAATTTTTTTATATCATCAAAATGCAAACCCGTAGTTGGTTCGTCCAAAATATAGAGAGTGTCGCCCGTAGCTCGACGCGAAAGCTCCGTGGCTAATTTTATCCTTTGCGCTTCTCCGCCCGAAAGCGTGGTGGCGCTTTGCCCAAGCTGAATATATCCCAAACCCACATCTTCCAAAACTGCTAACTTATCGTGAATCTCCGGAAAATTCTGAAAAAATTCCCGTGCGTCTGAAATTGTCATCTCCAAAACTTCAGCAATATTTTTTTCCTTATATTTGACTTTCAAAGTTTCACTATTATATCTTTTCCCATTGCAAACATCGCATGGCAGATAGACATCCGGCATAAACTGCATTTCAATCTTGAGTTGTCCGTCGCCCTGACAATTGTCACAGCGTCCCCCGCCTCGCGTCGACAAGCGGTCTCCGCGAGTCGAGGCGGGACCCTTAACACTAAACGAAAATCTCCCAGGAGAATATCCTTTGCCTTTGGCGTCTCGCGTCTTCGCAAACAGTTCGCGAATTGGCGTGAAAAGTCCAGTGTATGTAGCTGGATTAGACCGAGGCGTTCTGCCAATTGGACTTTGATCAATCATAATAACCTTGTTAATGTAATGCGCACCAACAATTTCATTATGTTTGCCAGGACGATCCAATGTGCGCATAATGTCACGCGCCAAAGATTTATATAGAACATCTTCGACCAATGTTGATTTTCCCGAGCCCGAAACTCCCGTCACGCAAGTCAAAACTTTCAAAGGAAATTCTACGGTAATATTTTTGAGATTATGCTCACGCGCTCCGCGCACAATAATAGATTTTTTGTTTTTCATACTTCGCCTAGCAAGTGGAATTTCAATGGATAATTCTTTTCGTAAATATTTGGCGGTGAGTGATTTCTCGCCCCCACACCAACTAAACTGATTTTTATCTTCCTTATTTGATTGTTCTTGTTTTTCATTTTTATTTAAATCTTCAGTTTTATTTTTGTTTAGTTGGTGTGGGGGTAAACTTTTCAAAATATCCTCCGGTTTACCAGAGAATATGATTTCTCCACCATGTTTCCCTGCTCCTGGACCAATATCCACCAAATGATCCGCCGCTAGCATCGTTTCTTCATCATGTTCAACCACAATCAAAGTGTTTCCCACATCGCGCAATCTCAAGAGTGTTTCCAAGAGTTTGGTATTATCTCTGGCGTGAAGTCCCACTGATGGTTCATCTAGAATATAGAGCACGCCCACTAGTTGCGAACCGATTTGCGAAGCCAAACGAATTCTTTGCGCTTCTCCGCCTGCCAAAGTCGCCGCGCTTCGTCCCAGCGTCAAATATCCTAGTCCCACATTTTCCAAAAAACTCAACCGATTTTTAATTTCAGTGAGAATTCTACCTGCAATCAATTCTTCTTTCTGACTAAATTTCAATTCTCTAAAAAATTTCAAAGCATCAAAAATACTCACTGAAGAAATTTCCGAAATGTTTTTATTATGAACTGTCACTAAAAGAACTTCTTTTTTGTATCTCGCCCCCAAACACTGCGAACAAGGATTTTGCGACATATATTTTTCTGTGTCCGCTCTCACTGCGTCCGACTGTGTCTTTTTATATTTATCTTGTAAATATCCCACCGCTCCACGCCAACTCATATTATATTTCCAAACCGCTCCTGTTTTTGAGCGTAGCGTCACCGGAATTTGCTCCCCGCCTCGCGTCGACGAGCGGTCATCTCCGCGAGTCGAGGCGGGAGCCTCATCTTCTGAAATCATATCTTTTGCATCCCTATCTCCAAAAAGCAGAATATTGAAATCTTCTTCTGACAAATCTCGCAAGCACGTGTTTTCTGAGATATGAAAATGATTTGTCACCGCGCGAAGAATTGTTCCTTGCCAATTATTTTTCTTATAACTCCACGGCATAATCGCCCCTTCAGCAATAGTTTTGTTTTTATCCGGCGCTACGAGTTATGGATCAATTTCTTTTTTTGTCCCCAAACCTTCGCAGGCGGGACAAGCCCCATAAGGACTATTGAAAGAAAAAAGTCTTGGTTCAAGCTCGGGAAATTCAATTTCATGAATCGGACAAGCCAGATTCTGATTGAAAATCACAATATTCCCCCTCTCCTTAATAAGGAGAGGGTCGGGGTGAGGTTCTTTTTTTGATTTTGTAATTTGGGATTTTATCTTAATTAGTCCTTCCGATAATTTCAATGCTTTTTCTACTCCTTCAAAAATTCGCGAAATATTTTTATCCGTTATTTCCACTTCATCCACCAAAATATCGATACTATGTTTTTTATATCGCTCAAGCTTTATTTGATCTTTTATTTTGGCATTAAGTTCAATTTTCTTGCCATTAACATAGGCCATAGAAAAACCTCGTCGAAACATTTCCAAAAGCATAGTGCTATACTCCCCTTTTCTCTGCCTGACAACGGGCGAGAGAATTTCGACAAAACTAAGATGGACCGTCTGTCAAGACAATAATTTAGCTTCAATTAGACAGATTTGATTTTTTAAAATTAATTGATTATTCGATAAATATATTTG
>PCRW01000051.1:1693-16997 GCA_002772115.1 Candidatus Moranbacteria bacterium CG23_combo_of_CG06-09_8_20_14_all_35_22 | reverse complement strand
TGTATGATTTTTTCATACTTTCATTGTATCACATCTATCTAATAGGTTTGTCTGGATTTGCTAGTCCATTATACTCCTTTATATTTTTTAATAGATCTTCCTTTATTATTTCCCATTTTATTGGATCGCTTAAACGTCCATGAAAATAATTCTTATCTATTTTGTAATAACCATCTATAAAGAAAGTTCCATCTTCAGCTTCATCAATATTAAGATATATAGGTGTGTTTTTTCCATAATTACTATCTTCCGTTTTTATCCAACCATCTTTTTCTAGTTCACTTGATATTCGATTTAATATTATATTTATTTGTGCATTGTTTAAAAATGGCTTTTTGTAATGAATATTCAATGATATTTCGTTGTTGTAGAAACATATTTTAGTGTCGCCCACCTCAAAAGCATGTTTAATAGCATCTTTAGTTACATCAATAGGATATGCCGCCGGACCTAAAAATATTTCAGCCATGGTTGGCTCATCCAAATTTCCACTAACAATAGCTCGTTGCATTATAAATGGGTATCCGCAACCAGTTGCACTAAGCAACATGGCTCCCGCAGTTATCGCCAAAAAGGCTTTTTTCATTTTTTCAAACTTTCCTCTTTTTTCTTCAGGAATTTTTTCTTGCGCTTTTTCTAATAAATCAGTCTCGTGTATTGACAATTCATTTATAGTTTCCAATGGTTTTTCTTCTTTGGACCTATCGAGATTAATTGCCTCTATTTTTTCAAACATAGTATTTAAATTACTTTAAATTATTCCTTGGATAATTTTTCTTCTATTATTTTCAATTCCTCATCTACTATTTCTTGAGCATTTTTTAAATGATTATTCCCTGCTAATTTAATTTTTTGCTTGAGGTTATGAGTTATAATTTCCAAATTCTCAGTAGTGTCTTCCCGTAACAACTCTAGAAGCGGAATAATTTGCTCGTCATTAACAGATTGAATAAAAACAAACCACATATTTTTATCAAAATCATTTAAGGTAGAATTTCTAATTATTTCACTTAATTTTTCTTTTTTGTTCATCTATTTTTATTATTAAATTTACACATTTATTGTACTACATTTTTACAATTCTTTCCACACATCCTCTGGCACATAAATATCCTTGCCTTTCGGACTCACCCCCGGATAAATCCACGCTGAAATAATTTTTGTTTTACTATTGTTGATCATTGATCTTTGATTCTTGATTCTTGATTGAAGCATTACCCAAACCTCTCTCTTGGTTTTCTTCGTGTCTTTTCTTTTCATCACCGCTGTAGTTTTGGGCGCGATACCAGTTTCAGTTCGATCGGGTCGTCGAATAACACTTTTGATTGTCGTCGGACTCAAGCCATATTGAAGAAGTTTATATTTCGAACGATTCGTCCAAAAAAATTCTCGAGTGTTTTTGATTGAGCTAATATCCATAAGCTTATCCTAACATCGAATGTTAGGAAGATATTATTCCACCGTCACTGATTTGGCTAAATTTCTTGGCTTGTCCACATCATAGCCTTTGGCCACGCCAAAATAATAGGCAAAAAGTTGCAGTGGGATAACAGAAACAAATGGCGTGAGCATTTCTAAAGTTTTTGGAATATAAATTACATCATCGGCAATTTTCCCAATTTCTTTGTCACCCATTGTGGCAATGGCAATTATTTTCCCGCCACGGGCTTTAATTTCTTGCATCCCGCTTAGATTTTTTTCATAGACACTATCCTTTGGGCAAATGAAAATTGAAGGAAAATTTTCGTCAATAAGCGCAATTGGACCGTGCTTCATTTCCCCAGTTGGATAGCCTTCAGCGTGCACATAGGAAATTTCTTTTATCTTTAGCGCCCCTTCAAGTGCAATGGGAAAATTATATTTCCTACCAAGGTATAAAAAATCTTTAGCACTTGAATATTTTTTGGCAATCTTTTGAATTTCTTTGGATTTTTTCAAAATTCCTTCAATGAATTTTGAAATATTTTTAAGTTCCTGCGCAATTCGCTTACTCATTACATTTGACATTGTTCTTTGTCTCCCCAGCATCAAAGTCCAAAGCACCAAAACTACCAGTTGCGTCGTGAAAGCCTTGGTCGAAGCCACTCCAATTTCCGGACCAGAAAGCGTATGCGTGCCCGCATCAGTTTCCCGCGCAATTGTCGAACCAACCACATTCACAATTCCCAAAGTAAGTGCTCCTTTGTTTTTAGCTTCGCGAATAGCCGCCAAAGTGTCCGCAGTTTCGCCAGATTGAGAAATGGCCACTACTGCCGTCGAAGAATCCAAAATTGGTTTTCGATAACGAAACTCACTGGCATATTCCACTTCTGTTGGAATGCCAGCATATTCTTCTAGTATATATTCTCCCACTAATCCAGAATAATAAGAAGTACCACAAGCCACAATAATAATTTTTTTTATTTTTCGCAGTCTTTTTTCTACTGCGCGAAGACCGCCAAGTATTGGCGCACTATTCTCCAACAAAAATCTTTCCGCTCTTCCTCTCATAGCATTTCGAATTACCTCTGGTTGTTCAAAAATTTCCTTGAGCATAAAATGTGGAAATCCTCCTTTTTTTGATTCCTCTAGCGTCCAATTTAATTTGGAAATTTCTTTGCTTACAATTTTGTTTTTAATGTTAATAATTTCAAAACCATCTACACTAATCTGCGCCATCTCTCCATCATCCAGATAAATCACCTTGTCGGTGTGACGCACAATAGCGCTGGCGTCTGACGCCACTATAAATTCATCCTTGCCAATTCCCAAAATCAAAGGAGAACCGTTCCTGGCAATGATTATTTTGTCCGGCTCATTTTTATTTATAATCGCCAAACCATATGTTCCGCGAATAAGTTTCAACGCTTCTAGTACTGATTTTTTGAAATCGGATTTTTTGTTGAATTCTTCGATGAGATGCGCCAAAACTTCCGAATCAGTTTCAGAAACAAATCTGTGTTTTTTCTTAATTAATATATTTTTCAATTCTTGATAGTTTTCAATTATTCCATTGTGCACCAAAAAGATATTCCCCTCACAATCTCCATGCGGATGAGAATTTTTGTCGCTTGGCTTACCATGCGTCGCCCAACGCGTGTGCGCAATACCAATTTTTCCAGAAAAATCACGCTCCCCAATTTTATTTTGCAACTCCACTACTTTTCCCACTGCCTTCAAGGTGATTATTTTTTCATTTTGAATAACCGAAATTCCCGCGCTATCATAGCCTCGATATTCCAGTTGCCTAAGTCCTTCCAAAAGAATTGGCACCGCTTTTTGTTTTCCGATATAGGCAATTATTCCACACATAAGGGTAAAAATTTTAAATATTATTAATCATTCTTAATAATTTTCAAGGCTTGTTTCAAATTTTTTGCTACAAAATCGCAATATTTATTTTTCTCATTATCATATCTTCCTTCTTTTCTTTTTAATAAAATAGTTTTTATTTGAGGGATTTTTTTCTTAACTTTCAAAATATAATCTACCCTATCATCAATAAAAAATAATTCTTCTTTTTTATTTTTTCCAATAAATTTTAACATTTCTTCTTCTTTATTCCCATTTGTTATTTTTATTTTTTCAAAATAATTAGCAAGTCCAGAATTTTTTATTTTAAGTTTCTGGAATTCTGTTTTAGAATAAGAGATTAAAAAAAGTTCCTTTCTCTCAAATTGTTTTAAAAATAAAACCGTATCACTAAAAATGTATCTACTAACAATACTCAAAAAAATTCTCAGCTCATTTTCTATATTATCAATATTTATATTTAATTCCTTTTTTATCCCTTGAAGCTGTTTCTTGAGATTATATTTTTTAATAATTTTTCCTTTTTTATTCTTACCATATTGATAGTAATGCTTTTTAAAAATTTCTTCTGATATGCCATATTTTCTAAAAATATCAATTTCATCTTGAATGAATTTCTTAGTGTTAAAAAGCACATCATCGAAATCTAAAAATATTTTCATATAATTTTCATTAAGGTTTTCGCCAGTTTCTCGCTGTCATGGCGGATATAGGAACGAGTTTTCGAAATTTTATCCGCTTTGTCAAATTTAACTTTTTGCTGGCTTAGCAAATCAGCTTCAATAATTTTATATTTTTTATATTTTTTATTTTTCTTATTTTTCTTATTCCATTTAATTAGAAGTTCTTTTTTATTCTCATATTTTTTAACTAGCTTAGCATCGGGTTCCCCGATGTTAAAAGTTACATAATCTATCCGAGCAGAGCCGATATTTTTATTCATCGAATTAACATAATCATCTAGGGTAAATTTTTCCGTATGCCCTTTTTTATTCACCAGATTGCAGTTATAGACCACTTTGGCTTTGGATTTTCTGATTGCTTCGGCAATTCCAGAAACTAAAAAATTCGGTAGCACGCTACAATAATGATTACCCGGACCAATTATAATCAAATCGGCTTTTCTAATTTTTTCTAAAGCTTTTTTATTAGCTTTGGCTTTGGCTTTGGGATTAAGATAAATTTTTTTTATGCCAATTTTTTCTATTTCAAAATTATGATTTATTTCATTCTCACCTTTGAGTTTTTTTCCATTTTTAAGTTCAATATAAAGGTTGGCATCATTTTCCGTTACAGGAATAACTTCCCCCTTGACATTTAAAATTTTTTCTGCTTCCGCTATCCCCTTTGAAAAACTACCAGTTATTTTTTCTAATGCCGAAAGAAATAAATTGCCAAAATTATGTCCTTTAAGTCCTCCTTTTTCAAAACGATAATTCATAAGAGTTCGAAGAATTTCTGAAGAATCAGAAAGCGCCACCAGACACTGCCTAATATCCCCCGGAGGCAAAACTCCCAATTCATCGCGAAGCACGCCAGTCGATCCGCCATCATCGGCCATGGAAACAATGGCCGAAAGATTGATTGGATATTTTTTGAGACCGCTTAAGAGCATAAAGCTTCCCATACCTCCTCCGATTGTGACGACATTTTTCATAATTTCTTTTACTAAATACAAAATTAACGAAATACTAAACACTTATTCTCCATTTTCTTATTTTCGTATTTCGCTTATTTCGTATTTCGTAAAACTAAATAAATTTATGTAAAACGCTTTCCGCTTTTTTGAGATCTTCCGGATTGCCAATCGGATGCCAGAACTTAGCTTTTTCCACTTTGATTTTATGATCCACCGCCATTTTTGCCATAGTTTGAGGCAAACCAAATTCGCCTTTTCCAACAGAAACAAGTTCGTAATCAAAAAAATTCATATTCAGCATATAAACTCCGGCATTGGCTAAAGCTTTTTTCATATTCTTTGGTTTCTCAATCACATCCACCATATGTTTTTTTTGATTCATTTTTATCACTCCAAAATTGCTTGGATCATCCACTTCATAACCCAAAATTGCCAAGTCATGTTTCAACAAATTGTTTAAATCTTTTTTATAATACAAATCATCTCCCATCATCACTAAAAATTTATCTTTCAAAATGCTTTTCGCCAAATGAAGCGCTCCGCCAGTGCCATTGAGATTAGTTTGAAAAACATAAATAATCCGTCGTCCACCAAAATATCTTTTGAAATAACTTATTATATCCGTACTGCGATAGCCCACGATAAAAATAATTTCTTTGATTTTTTTCGGCAATGCATTAAGTTTGTACTCTAAAATCGGCTTACCCTTAATCTTTAACATCGGCTTAGTAGTAACCGTTGTCAAATTTCCCATTCTTTTCCCCCGACCCGCTGCGAGTATAACTGCTTGCATATTAATTACAATGCAAATCTACAAATCTTATGCAAATTTTGCGAATATGCAAATATTTTTATTCGCATATTTGTAGATTAGAATGTTATTCGTTGATTTGCATTACTTAAAACACGATATTAATTAATCTCCCTTTCACAAATATAATTTTTCTAATTTCTTTTTCCGATATATAATTTTTAATTTTTTCTCTTTCTAGTACAACTTTTTTAACTTCTTCTTCGGAAATGTCAGCGCTTGCCGTTATTTTGTCGCGCACTTTTCCATTAATCTGAATGATTATTTCCACTTCTTCATCCTTAATTAACTCCGGATCATATTTCGGCCACTCCTGCAAAAATATTGATTCATAAGTTGCATTAATTTTTTCCGCATTAATCCGCGTTTTATGCCAAAGTTCTTCGGCAAGGTGAGGCGCGAAAGGAGATAAAAGAATAATCAGTAATTGGTAATCAGTAATTAGTAATTCTAATTGTTTATCCATTTCGTTGGTCAATATCATAAGTGCCGAAATAGCCGTATTAAATTTCATGCCTTCAATATCTTCTGATACTTTTTTGATTGTTTTATTAATCAATATATTTAGTTTTGAATTTTGAGCATTTGGATTTTTGAATTTATTTGGAATTTGATATTTTGGATTTTGGATTTTGCTTTGCAACTTCCACACTCTTTCCAAAAATCTGTATATCCCGACTATCCCTTTTGTGTTCCACGGTTTCATATCTTCCAGTGGTCCCATAAACATTTCAAAAATTCGCAGTGCATCGGCGCCAAACTGTGCCACCACATCATCTGGATTGACTACATTACCTTTTGATTTGGACATTTTTGTTCCATCTTCCGCCAAAATTGTTCCTTGATGACGCAATTTCAAAAATGGTTCGTCAAAATTAAGGTACCCCAAATTATGCAAAACCTTGGTAAAAAATCTGGCATAAAGAAGATGGAGCACACTATGCTCTGCTCCACCCACATAGAGATCCACTGGCAACCATTTTGCTAACATTTCTTTTGAAGTAAATTCTTTGTCGTTTTTTGGATCAGCATAGCGCAGATAATACCAACTCGAACAAACAAAAGTATCC
Source organism: Candidatus Moranbacteria bacterium CG23_combo_of_CG06-09_8_20_14_all_35_22 (assembly GCA_002772115.1). Classification (GTDB taxonomy): domain Bacteria; phylum Patescibacteriota; class Minisyncoccia; order Moranbacterales; family UBA2206; genus UBA2206. The sequence continues at coordinate 10,186 of PCRW01000051.1, read as the reverse complement.
ATCGTGTCTGATTCTCTTTTTGCCGGTGCACCACATTTCGGACATTTTACTTCCTGAAATTTTTTGCTATATTTTAGCGGTGATTCCCCTGTCGGTTTGAAATCCACATCATCCGGTAAAACTACCGGCAAATCTTTTTCCGGCACTGCAACCTCCCCGCATTTTTCACAATAAATTATCGGAATTGGCGCCCCCCAATAACGTTGTCTACTCACTAGCCAATCACGAAGTTTATAATTTATTTTTCTCTGCCCATTTTTTTTCTCTTCCAACCACACCATCAATTTTTCGCGAGCTTGTTCGGAAGTCAAACCAGAATAATTTTCAGAATCAATTAAAACTCCGTCATCAGTAAGTATTTTTTTATCTTTCTTATCACCAGAAATAACTTCCTTAATTTCTAAATCATATTTCTTCGCAAATTCAAAATCGCGTTCATCATGCGCTGGCACGGCCATCACCGCTCCTGTACCATATTGCGACAAAACATAATCCGCTACGAACAGTGGCAACGCTTCACCATTAAATGGATTGATAACTTTCATCCCCTTGATTTTCACTCCGGTCTTAACTTTCGCTTCCATTCGATCAAGATCAGTTTTCTTTTTTGATTCATTTATATATTTTTCAACTTCATCCCAATTTTTTATTTGATCCTTAAGTTCAAAAATTAAAGAATGCTCTGGAGCAGCAACACAATAGGTGCATCCAAAAATTGTATCTACTCTCGTTGTAAAAACCTCTAAATATTTTTGGTCATTTGAATTTTGAGAATTATTTGGAAATTGGAAATTGGAAATTGGAAATTTTATAGTTGCACCTTCGCTTTTCCCAATCCAATTTTTTTGCAATGATTTTGTTGAATTTGGCCAATCAATTTTTTCCAGTCCACTTAATAATCCTGAAGTTAAATTCGAGGTTTCACCTCGAGTAACTCGAGGTGAAACCTCGAATTTACTTTTATCCTCAATAAAATCGGTAATCTTGAAAAACCATTGTTCCAAATCCTTTTGGATAACTTCCGATTCACATCTTTCGCACTTGCCATTTTCCGCCTGCTCATTTGCAAGAACAGTTTGGCATTTCGGACACCAATTCACCTTAGCTTTTTTCTTATATGCCAAGCCATTTTTGTAAAATAACAAAAACAACCACTGCGTCCATTTGTAATATGCCGGTTCCGAAGAATTGACTTCTCGCGACCAATCATAGGAAAATCCCATTGAATTTATTTGTCGCTTGAAAATTTCAACTGCGTCTTCAGTAGTAATTTTTGGATGAATCTTAGTTTTAATAGCATAATTTTCCGCCGGTAGCCCAAACGCATCAAAACCCTGCGGATGAAGCACATTTTTCCCGTTCATTCGAAGATAGCGAGAATATATGTCCGTAGCGGTATAACTCTCCACATGCCCCACATGAAGCCCTGCCCCCGACGGATAGGGAAACATGTCCAAAATAAAGGCTTTTTCCTGCTCTGAATCATCTTTAGCGCTAAAATTATCTGGGTTTTTCGCCCAAAAATCCTGCCATTTACCCTCAATAATTTTAGGATTATACTTCTCCATAAAATAGGTTTCTTAATACTTTCCTATTCTATCTCATTTTTTCATTTATTTCAAGAAAACAAACAACGGCGCCCAAGGAAAACATTGCCCTAAACGCCGTCTACAAAAGGTTAAGAATAATTAAGCAACAAATCCATCAACCACAACCCTGCCTTCGAATTGATCAGCGACAGATTCTGCTAAAATTGTAAGCTTTTCAAGTTGTTCATCGTTGGATGCAGAAACAACAATCCGGAAAGGATTTTCCAAATCAAATCTATTTCCAAATCCATGATCACCTAAGGCAATCCCACATAATGCAACGAGTTCAGTTTTCGTAACTTCAATGTCAACTTCCGACATTGGTGTAAAAATAAATCCCTCGGGCAATTCAGCTACAGCCTCAAGATTTATCTTTCTTGTGCCATCAAGATATATCGCACGCTCATTGTGAAGCTTATCCATTTTTTCAGCCATGGTATGCTCGTACTCAAATTCAATTTCAGGATAAGCTTTTCGTAAAGCGTCAATGGTTTTTTTTGCAAAATCAATTCCTAAATCATCTGGATTATTATATTTTTCTGGCAATTTTCCAGCTTTTTTTAGTTCTCCGCAAACTATTTTTGCTACCCCACAACCATCATGACTGCAGAATTTAAATTTATCCTTTATTTCTCCTTTTTTAATCATTTCATCAATAAATTTAACCACAGTTTCTACGGCAACATCGAGACCTTCCTCTATTGAATTATTGAGCATTGTTTGTAATCCAATAACAAGGCCTTCCCCAGCTCTCCCAATTCGATGTTCATGAATTCTTCCATCGGAACAACCACAAGAACATGGACTTTTTTCAAAAGCCTCTTTTATTTTTTCATTTTCATTTGCAATTTCTTGCCATTTTTTTCCTTCTTTTAAATATTTGATGATGAGGTTCTTTTCTGACATCTCCCATAAATCATCAAATTCTTTTTCATGATCATCCTGACCATGATCACTGCCACCACCCTGATTCATAATTGTTTTTCCTTGATTCATAAAACTTTCTCCTTCCATTTTTTTTAAAATTTAATTGTTAATTTGCTACTATTTTTTATTATTAAAAATTTATTCCATCTTCATTCCTCTTTTCGTATAATGCTTTCTGGCTACACGAATTCGAGCCGATTCTTTTTGAATGGCGACAGCCACGCGAGCATATTCATTCTCATCCATCGAAACAACTTGGCTTTTCAATTCTTCGGCTTTCTTTCGACCTTCCTCGGCACGAGCTAGATCGATTTCTTCCGCTCTTTCAGCTGTATCTGCCAAAATTATTAGTTCATTCTCATGAAATTCAATAAACCCGCCAGAAATAGAAAGCAAAATTTCTTCCTCGCCTTTTTTCAGCATCAATTCTCCCGCTTTCAAGTTAGCAATGTAACTACGATGATTTGGTAGAATTGTAATTTCCCCATCAGTAGTCGGCAGAGTCGCCTGATCGACGACATCTTCGAAAACAGTTTTTTCAGGAGTAACTATTTTAAACTTAATTTGTAGATTTGACATTGATTCAGTTAATTTTATAATTTTTAATTTTGTAATTTTTAAATAATGCTTTAATTTCTAATGTTTAAAAATTAAGAAATTTAGATTTATTTATAAAATTAAAAATTAAAAAATTAAAAATTCTTATAACAACTATTTTTTATTAACATCTTCGATTCCACCTTTCATATAAAAATCTTGCTCCGCCACTTCATCCATTTGTCCATCCAGAATCATTTTGAAGCCTTTGATAGTGTCAGAAAGTTTCACATATTGTCCAGCGGTTCCGGTAAATTGTTCGGCTACGAAAAATGGTTGGGAGAGGAATTTTTGAATTTTTCGCGCGCGGGAAACTGTCACCTTGTCTTCATCGGACAATTCTTCCATTCCCAAAATTGCAATAATGTCTTGTAAATCCTTATATCTTTGCAAAACTCTTTGCACTCCTCGAGCAACTTCATAGTGTTCTTGACCTACGATATTTGGATCCAAAATTGTAGAACTAGAATCCAACGGATCAACCGCTGGATAAATTCCCAATTCTGAAAGTGAACGAGAAAGCACCACGGTTGAATCAAGATGACCAAAGGTTGTGGCAGGAGCTGGGTCAGTTAGGTCGTCCGCGGGCACATAAACCGCTTGCACAGATGTAATTGATCCTTTTTTGGTGGAAGTAATTCGTTCTTGCAAGCGTCCCATTTCTTCCGCGAGTGTTGGTTGATACCCCACCGCTGATGGAATTCGTCCAAGTAGAGCAGACACTTCTGAGCCAGCTTGGGTGAAGCGGAAAATATTGTCGATAAAAAACAAAACATCTCGGCCTTCGTCGTCACGGAAATATTCTGCCATCGCCAAAGCGGACAGTGCCACGCGTTGACGCGCTCCCGGTGGTTCATTCATTTGCCCAAACACCAGTGCAGTTTTGTCGAGCACTCCAGATTCTTTCATTTCATGATAGAGGTCATTTCCTTCTCGCGTTCTTTCTCCCACACCAGCAAAAATTGAATAACCCCCGTGTTCTTGCGCAATGTTTCGAATCAACTCTTGAATCACCACGGTCTTTCCCACACCCGCACCACCGAAAAGTCCTACTTTTCCACCTTTGATAAATGGACAAATAAGGTCGATAACCTTGATTCCCGTTTCCAAAATTTCCGCCTTAGTTGATTGATCTTCAAACTTTGGCGCGTCACGATGAATTGGATATCTTTTTTCCGCTTTGACCGCTTCGGTTTTTCCATCAATTGTTTCACCCAAAAGATTAAACATTCTACCCAGTGTTCCTTGTCCAACCGGCACGCTAATTGGAGCGCCAGTCGAAACAACTTCCATTCCACGACGAAGTCCATCTGTCGAACCCATCGCCACTGTTCGTACTCTATTTCCACCCAAATGTTGGGCAGTTTCAAGAACTAACTTAGCATTTGAGGTTTCACCTCGAGTATCTCGAGGTGAAACCTCAAGAACAACTTCCAACGCGTCATAAATATTCGGCAACTCTTCCGAGAATTCAACATCCACGACCGGCCCGATTACTTGTGAGATTTTTCCTGTGTTTTTCATAAAATTTTCTTAAATTAATTTTAAATTATAATTTACAAATTTATAAAACTCGATATCAGAACCACTGATTATTGCTCCAGCGCCGCCATCCCTGCTGAAATCTCCGCAATCTCTTGCGTAATTTTCATCTGCCGTATCTGATTATATGCTAGCGTGAATCCATCCGCCATTTCATTGGCAGCATCAGTGGCGTTTCGCATGGCTACCATTCGGGCGGATTCTTTGGAAGCATTGGATTCCAAAATAGCATGATATATCTGCATTTCAATTAGTCGCGGAATGATATAATCTAAAACTTCCTCTGGACTTGGTTCAATTTTGTATTCAGATTTTGGCTTTTTTAGTCCATACTCCTGCGCCAATATATCCATTTCGGCCATTTGCTTTTCCAAATCAATTTTTGAGAGTGGCAAAATCTGACGGACTTTCGTTTCTTGCTTTATTGCGGAAACATAGTCGGTATAGAAAATAACTACTTTGTCATATTTCTTCGCCATATAATCATCGATCACAATTTTTCCCACCGCTCGCACGGCTTCAAATTTCGGCAGATAGGTCAGATCATTAAAGGACGCCACAATTTCCCCGCCTGCAACGCTATGCGAGCTTGCGCTAGCATGCGTAGCATTGCGGGCAGGCTCACACATACGACGCACCACCAACTCTCCTTTTTTCCCGACAGTAATGAAATCGATTTTCAAATCTTTGTCGGAAATTTTTGATTCAATTTTTTTGTTGCCAATGCGATTTATCTTCAAATTTTTTGGGTTAGAAATTTCATCTCTTATCTTCTTGGCAATTTGAGAATTGAACGATCCGCAAAGTCCACGATTAGATGTAATGGCCACTGCCAAAACTCTTTTCACTTCACGCACTTCCAAAAGACCGCCTCGACTTTGTTCAAATGACCTGGCTAAGTTTGTGAGCACACTCCAAGCACTGTGCGCATATGGTCTGATTGCCAAAACGCTCGAAATAGCCCGTCGCATTTTAGCCACGCTCACCATCTCCATCGCCTGGGTAATTTTCCCAGTATTTTTGATGGATTTTATTCGTCTTTTAATTTCTTTGCCACTAGCCATAGATTAATTTAATAAAATTTTATAATCTTTAATCACTTTTTCTAATTTCGCCACAATTTCTTCCGTCAATTCTTTTTTATCAGCAATTAGAGTCAAAACTTCTTTAGCACTAGAATCTAGATATCTTTGGAAATCAGCTTCCCAGGCTTTTATCTTTGAAACTTCCACATCATCCAAAAATCCATTGGTGAGGGCATAGAGAATAGCCACTTGGTTTTCCATGAGCATTGGGGCATATTGATCTTGCTTCAAAATTTCCACTGTTCTTTTACCTCGTTCAATTTGCCGTCGAGTATTTTCGTCCAAATCAGATCCAAATTGGGCAAAAGCTTCCAATTCTCGAAATTGCGCCAAGTCCAAACGAAGTTTTCCCGCCACTTTTTTCATCGCCTTGGTTTGTGCGGCTGATCCCACACGAGAAACGCTGAGTCCTACATTCAAAGCTGGACGAATTCCTTTGTAGAAAAGATCGGATTCCAAATAAATTTGTCCGTCAGTAATCGAAATAACATTAGTCGGAATGTAGGCTGACACATCGCCTGCTTGTGTTTCGATAATTGGCAAAGCTGTGATTGAGCCACCACCAAAATCCTTGTTGAGCTTCGCACTTCTCTCAAGAAGTCTGGAATGCAAATAGAAAACATCTCCTGGATAAGCTTCGCGTCCTGGTGGTCGTTTCAAGATCAAGGAAATTTGTCGATAACTCCAAGCGTGTTTGGAAAGATCATCATAAATAATCAAAACATCCTTGCCTTTGTCCATGAAATATTCTCCGAGAGCGCAACCAGAATAGGGAGCAATAAAAGAAAATGTGGCTGGATCTGATGCACCCGCCAAAACAATTATGGTATATTCCATCGCACCTTTCTTTTCCAATTCTGCTACAATGCGAGCAATCTTGGATTCTTTTTGTCCAATCGCCACATAGATACAAATCATATCCTGACCTTTTTGATTGATAATTACATCAATCGCAATGGCAGTTTTTCCAGTTTGGCGGTCGCCAATGATCAGTTCTCGTTGACCGCGTCCCACTGGGATCATCGCGTCAATGGCTTTGATTCCGGTTTGCACCGGTTGATTCACAGACTGTCGAGTGATAACTCCCGGAGCAATTTTTTCAATTGGATAGAATTTGTCAGAAGCGATTTCGCCTTTGCCATCAATTGCTTGTCCCAAAGGATTGATCACTCGCCCAATCATATTCTCGCCCACAGGAATCGACAAAATTTTTCCGGTTGATTTAACCTGATCGCCTTCCTTGATTCCTGAAAATTCGCCCAGAATCATCGCACCGATTTGTCCTTCTTCCAAGTTAAGTGCCACGCCATAAACTCCATTGGGAAACTCGAGCATTTCCGAAGCCATCACATCAGAGAGACCAGAAATTTTTGCCACGCCGTCCCCAACTTCCAACACCGTCCCGACTTTTTCCGTCTGCATTTTAGTCTCGAAATTTTCAATTTGTTTTTTTAGTTGTTCGATGATGTAGTCTTTGCTCATATTTTTAAGTTATTTTTAAAATTTTTAATACAAAACTAATTATTAATACCAATAAAATTATTAGAAATATTCCTCCACCTAAACCACCAATAAAATATTTCATAATGACATACATACTTTCTTTTTTTGTTTCCGCAAACTTCCGCTCTGATATATTAGTCCATTTTTTTGGATTCCAACTACCAGTAGCTAATCTCCATATCACCCATCCAATCAAGAAAATTGCCAAAAATCCACACACACCATAAATCGTATCAATAGCGGATTCCAAAAAAGTATAGCCTGCAACAAAATGTCGGTACAAAAAATAAGCCAAAACAAATACTATTAATTTTAATGTTTCTATTTTATTTTTATTGGTCATTTTTTTAAACATTTTTTTAATTCTCTCAATTGCCTCTCCACACTACCATTCAAAATCTCATCGCCAATTTTCAAAATTATTCCACCTTTAATCTTTTCGTCAATCTTATTATCTATAATCACTTCGCTAACTTTATATTTTCCTTGTATAAATTTTTCTATTTGTTGAATTTGATCAGCTTCCAATTTTCGACTAGAAATTGCTTCCACTTCCGCAATGCCATTTTCTTTGTTATATATCTCTCCAAATTTTTTGATAATCTTCACGGCTAATTTTGTTTGCCTGTTTTTTGCCAGAACTTTCACAAAATTTTCCGCCATAACACCAATCTCGCTTTGAGATTTTTCTTTCGTTACTTCATATAAACTTTTCGCATATTGCGTAGCTGTAATTCTCATGTATATTTATCATCCTAAACTTGCCGTGCCTCGTCGGCAGACGGGTTTCAGGATCTGTTTTAATGAGATGCTGAAATAAATTCAGCATGACATTTACTTTATTACTCTATTGATTATTTCCTTATCCTTCTCACTATTCAATTTCTGGGCAATCACTTTTTCCGTTGCCATAACCACAAGATCAGCTACTTCTGATTTTATCTCAAGGAGCATTTTTTTCTTTTCTTCTTCAATCATCGCCTTGGCATCTTCAATCATTTTAGCATTTTTTTCTTTCATTTCAGCTGTGATACTTTCGGCATTTTTCTTGGCTTCACTTTCAGATTTTTTGATAATTTCTTGCGCTTCTTTTTTAGCTTGAGTTAAAATTTCCTTTTCTTTCTGTGTCATTTCTTGAAATTTATTCTGTGTTTCTTCTGCGTCTCTTAATCCTTTTTCAATTTTTTTTGTCCGTTCATTCAATGTTTTCAAAATTGGTTTATAGGCAAATTTATACAGCACCAAAAGCA
>PCRW01000051.1:0-1636 GCA_002772115.1 Candidatus Moranbacteria bacterium CG23_combo_of_CG06-09_8_20_14_all_35_22 | reverse complement strand
TAAAAATTAAGAAATTTAGATTTATTTATAAAATTAAAAATTGGAAATTAAAAATTGCTTATAATATTCTTGGTTTGATTCCGAAATAATTCGGAATCAGAAAAAAATACTATTTGATAGAAAACGCAATCACTAATGCATAAATCGCGATCGCTTCCGCAAAGGCTGAAGCCAAAAGCATCGGCACGAGAATTTTTCCGGCTGATTCCGGATTTCTTCCGATTGATTCCATCGCTTTAGCACCAATTTTTCCAATCGCTAGCCCCGGTCCAATTGAACCGACCCCGATTGCAATGGCTTTCGCCAACATTGTGAGATCCATTTCTTTTTTAGTTATCATTTTATTAAGTCGACAAGTAATTTTATTTTTAATGTCGTTATAAAATTAATAACTGTAATTAATTTTTAATGTTCTTCTGCATGATCTTGAGTTGCTATTGTCATAAAAACCATGGTGAGTATTGCAAATATGAGTGCCTGAATTATCCCGACAATTATTTCCAAAAACATAAATGGTAATGGCAGAAAAAAAGCAAATAGCGCCATCATCGAAGCTAGGAGTACTTCTCCAGCAAAGATGTTGCCAAAGAGCCGGAAAGTGAGCGAAGCCACTTTGGCCACTTCACCAATTAGCTCCACAATTCCCACGAAAGCTTTGATCGGATTGACCAAAATTATGGAAAAATCATTTTTTATTTTGCTTGGAATCGCCATAAAAGCTTCTAAATTTATAAATTTATTCAAATGATTCCAAATACCAATAGTGAGCACGCCCATAATATGAGACGCCACCACTGCAAAAAGTGCCAATGCCAGCGTTGTATTGATATCCGCCGTGCCACCACGAAGAATCGGTACAAAAACTCGATGCACCCCTTCGACTTCGTTAAATCCAATTGTTCCCACTCCTGGCAAAAGCCCCAGCCAATTATTGACCAGTATAAACAAAAAAAGAGCCAATGAGATTGGCAGGAATTTTTCCGTTTTTTTTCTTTCTCCTGTAATACTATCCCCAAGCTCCAAAGCTTTTTCCAATAAAATTTCAAAAATATTTTGTATTCCTTTCGGAACTTTTTTGATTCTTTTTCCAATTAAAATAAAAAAAACCACTAAAATCAAAACTGTCGTCCAACTCATAATCAAAGAATTAGTGATAGTAAAATTGCCCACATGAAAAATCGGTTCAGCAAACAGTGTTGCTTCGTGAGAAAATTCTTGATTCGTCTCGTGATTATTTATTTGTGCTTCGTGCTGGGTCATATTTTATTTTTTTGCTATTTTATTCTCCGTTATTTTTTTATCCTCCTGCTCGACTCTTTTTATTTCTTTCATCGCATCCTTAGTTATTCCAATTGTTGAAATAAGAAAGGCCACACCGACAGAAACAAGAAAAAGCCACGGTTCAGTTTCATACTTTTTATCCAGCCATTTGCCGACAAAAAGTGCAATGATTATCGGTCCGGCAATCCAGCCCGAAAGCCGATAAAAAAGCAATAAACTCGGCTGCCACCAAGGCGCCGTAGATTTTTGTTTTTCTTTTTCCATAATCACTGAACAATTAACATTCAGTCTCCATTTTACTCGGATAAGAGTAAATGGCGTCTCGATTGGAGATTTTCTTTATTAGGCTCTCATT
>PCRW01000023.1:4760-7062 GCA_002772115.1 Candidatus Moranbacteria bacterium CG23_combo_of_CG06-09_8_20_14_all_35_22 | reverse complement strand
GGGCGGAAAGTGGAGCGGAGCGAAAACCGAAAACTTTCTTCAAAAGTTTTCTTGGAAAAAGGTTCGAACTTTGTGGTAAATTTGTGCCATAATCAAACTTTCCGAAATTTTTGCGGTTTTTTCTGTGGCGATTTGCAAAAATCGCCAGTGTTTTTGCGGTGTGGCACGTGCTTCGCGCGCGGCCAGAATGAGGTTCGTCTCCCGTGCGATTTTTAAATTCTGTCTCGTGTCGCCCTAACAGGGCGACTTGCTTTGCTCAAAAAAGAATTTTTGCTATAATAACAATGCAGACAACCACGATTTGAAAAAGCCTTTTTTAATGGCCGTCTTGGAATTCAATCAAGGTTTTTTCTTTGGTTGTCTGCACCCAGGACGGCCTTTTGAATTTCTAAAAAATTAATTTCAATATTATGAACGAGCAAAAATTCTTTTTGTATGCCCGCAAATCCACCGATGTGGAAGATAAGCAAGTGCGCTCTATCGAAGATCGGATCGCGGAATTGCGCGCCTTCGCGAAACTGGAAAAGCTGGAGATCGTGGAAGAACTGATTGAAAAACAATCAGCCAAAATTCCAGGTCGCCCGATTTTCAATGCCATGCTTGATAGAATTGTGAAAGGTGAAGCCAATGGCATAATTTCTTGGCATCCCGATCGCTTGGCGCGTAATTCCGTGGACGGTGGCAAAATCATCTATCTGGTGGATTGCGGGCATTTATCTTTTTTGAAATTTCCCACCTTTTGGTTTGAAAATACTTCACAAGGGAAATTTATGCTGAACATCGCATTTGGGCAAAGCAAATATTATGTGGATTCGCTTGCCGAAAACACAAAGCGAGGTTTGCACCAAAAAGTCAGGCGCGGAGAATATCCAAGCCTAGCGCCGATTGGATACCTAAACGACTCAAGAACAAAAACTGTCGTTGTTGAAAAAAAGAAATCTGCCATTATTCGCAAGGCTTTTGAATTGTATGCACAAAACAATTCGCGCCTTGAAGATATCGCCGACTTTTTAACGCACCAAGGAATTGTCACCAAAGGCGGCAAGCGATTCCACCGAGACAGAATTTCTTTTATCCTTTCCAATCCGTTCTATGTCGGTTTGTTCCGATACGCAGGAGAAATCTATGAAGGCAAACACCAGCCAGTCATTTCAAAGAAAATTTTTGACCAAGTGCAGGAAATTTTGAAGCAGAGAGGCAAACCACACAACAAAACCAAAATGAGCCGCAAGCATTTTGCGGACTGCTCAAATGCGGAACTTGCGGAATGATGGTAACTGGCGAATACAAAACCAAGAAACAGAAGAATGGCAACCAGCATCATTACATTTATTATCATTGCACCCACAAACATAAAACTACCAAATGCAATGAACCCTGTATTCGCCAAGAAAAATTAGATGCTCAAGTTTCCTCTCTGCTTCAAAAATTTTCTTTGAAAGAAGATTGGGCGGATAAAATGCTCAAAATGTTGGAAAAGGACAAAACTAAAACCGCCCAATCTTCCACTGCCTTTGTTCAAGAAGCGCGAAATAGAATCAACGAAATTGCCATTAAGCTCCAGCGACTTTTGAACGGCTATTTGGAACAGGTTATCGAACAAGAAACTTACCGAACTGAAAAAGCGAAATTTCTTTCCGAAAAAAAGTCGCTCGAAGAAAAAATCACCCGACTTGAACAAAAGCAGACTGGCTGGATCGAACCGATGTCGAAATGGATAAAAGAGGCAAGGAACTTGCCTAAAATCGCACGGGATGCAGGAATCGAACCTGCGTCACCGGTTTTGGAGACCGGCGTACTACCACTGTACGAATCCCGCCTACGCTAAAGCTTCGGCGGGCAAGCCCGCCCCTTTCTTTAGCAAAAAATTATTTCACTTCCTTATGCATTGTATGCTTTCTGCATTTCTTGCAAAACTTTTTCATCGCCAATTTTTCCTTAAGCTTTTTTTTATTTCTGGTTGTGAAATAATTGACTGTCTTGCAAACTTCACATTTCATTTTCGCAATATTTTCTCGTGCCATAAAATTAAATTATTTGTTATTATTTATTATTATTGTAACTTTGAGCCGTTGCGCAGAATCGAACTGCGGACCTTTTCCTTCATCGATACCTCTATTTTTTACAAAAACACTATCTTAGAGAATTAGACTGTATATCAAGCATTTTCCAAAAAAGAAATTAGCTTCCCCTTGTCAGTCGTTCGGGCGCTTTCATAAAAACGCCACGGTCTGAACCTGTGTTAGGTCTTTAACCGTTATTCGGGGGTGCACTATTTAGTTTCCTAAATAATGGGCAATAT
>PCRW01000023.1:0-4700 GCA_002772115.1 Candidatus Moranbacteria bacterium CG23_combo_of_CG06-09_8_20_14_all_35_22 | reverse complement strand
CCCCGTAGCCTTGTGGCGTCAAATTTACAGTCTGATGCAATTGACCACTCTGCCACCGACCCACCTTGAGCCGAAGATCGGAGTTGAACCGATAACCTACTGTTTACAAAACAGTTGCTCTGCCATTGAGCTACTTCGGCATATATAAAAAATAAATTATTTACCCAGCATTCTTTCCAATTTTCTCATTTTATTTTTAACGCTTCTGTTTTGCGGGTTGAGCTTGAGCACTTGTTTGAAACATTCTTTGGAATAATTAAAATTTTCAATTTCCAAATAATATTCTCCCAGCCTTTCATAAGCTTCAATGTCTTTAGGATTAGCCGCAATTCTCTCGACTAATATTTTTTCAAAAATCTCCCTTTTTTCCTTTTTTTCTGTCCCTTCTTTTTTTTCAAGTGCTAGAATATTTTCTGAATTATTTTTATCCTCTGCCAAAATTTCTTCTTTTTCCAAAATATTTTTTTCTTCGGCAATTTCTAACAATTGAATATTATTTTTTTCTTCTCTTGCTTTTCTTTTATTTCGAATTGATTCTCCCCAAGCACTGAAAAAATTTTCCCATTTCAAAAACATAACTTTTGTTTTCGCCACTCTTTTTTCCAAAATCAAAAGCATTTTTTGCTTGAAATCCCTGTGCTCTTCGGCATTTTTTCTTCTCAAAATTGACCAGATACTTTTTTTAGAAATATTCAATCCTTTCTTATCTTTTTCATCTTCCCAATCTAATTTAGCTACCTCTGGCGCTTTTTTTATCAAAAATATAATTATTCCAGCTAAACTTATCACGATAAGAATAGGCGGGATTATTGAATACAACATATATTTATTATTCGCATACTATTATTTAATATCTTCTTTTTTTATACTGATATATTTGCCAGTTTCCAATTTTATTTTTATTTCTTGACTCATCGCATTTACTTCCACCACCGTGCCCTTCCCTTCTTTAGTATTTATAATACTATAAATTTCCGGCATTCCTTCTAAAAGACTTCGGTACTGTTCGGCTTCATAAGCTAGACAACACATCAGTCTTCCACAAAGTCCCGAAATCCTTTCTGTTCCACGATGAGCGATTTGTTGAGCGCGCGCCATATCAGTAGTGATACTTGGAATACTTCCGGGAAATCTAACACAACAAAGTTCACAACCACAAATTCCAAACCCGCCCAATTTTCTCGCTTCATCTCGACTGCCAATTTGTTGCATTCGAATAGATTTTTTTATCTCCTTGGAAAGAACTTTGACCAATTCCCGAAAATCCACTCGACCATCAGCCGTAAAAACAAAAATTGCTTGCTTTCCATCCAAACTAATCTTGGCATCAATAACTTTCATCAACAAGTTTTGCTTTTTTACTTCTTCTCGACATTTATTCAAAATTATTTCTTTTTCTTTTTCATACTTTTCATAAGTTTTGATATCCCGCTCGGTTGCCATTCGCACTATTTCTTCTTCCGGCTTGTCAAAAGTTTTAACATCACTGGCTAAAACTATTCCCAGTTCGTTTCCATTTTCCATTGGCACGATAACTTTATCCTCTTTTTTCAAATCAAAATTGCCTTTGTACAATTTGGGATTTTCCCAAGAATATATGGAAACCAGAATATTTTTCATAATTTATTCCACAGAATTATTTCTGTATTATTTTATTATCTTCTGTGTTTTTCTGTCATTACAGTTCTACTCTCTTAAATTCTCCCACTTGAATATTTTCGCCAATCTTGCCGATTTTTTCTTTTATCAATTCTTCAATTGTTTGATCGGGATTTTTGATATATGACTGAGACAAGAGAGCTAGTTCTTCTCGGAATTTTTTTTCTTTGCCAATAAGAATATTGGAAATTAATTTTTCTGGCTTGCCTTCATTTTTCAACTGCTCGATCCAAATTTCTTTCTCATAAGAAACAACTGTTTCTTCCACTTCTTCCGGTTTTATATATTTAGGGTTCATCGCAGTGATGTGCATAGCAATTTCTTGGGCGAGCTGTTTGAATTCTTCATTTCTGGCTACAAAATCAGTTTCACAAAGAAGTTTGACTATAGTGCCTACTCGACTATTGGAATGGATATAACTCACTACCACCCCTTCTTGCGTTGTTCTTTCTGTTTTCTTCAGCGCCTTTTCTTGTCCTTTTTTTCGAAGCACTTCAATCGCCTTCGTTTCATCTCCGCCGGCTTCTTCTAAAGCTTTTTTTATATCCACCATCCCCGCCCCAGTTTTTTCTCTTAATTTTTTTATTTTATTTAACATAGCTTCAGTTTAGTTATGAGACCGCTGAAGAATATTATTCTTCAGTGATTTGAGTTATTATTCTTTGGGTTCGCTAATATTCGTTTTATCATGTACAATTATTTGCATCTTATCCTTACCTTCTAAGACTGCCTTGACGATATAAGATAGCATCAGTTTCAAAGATGACACTGCGTCTTCATTGGCAGGAATAGGATAATCAACTTTTGATGGATCAATATTAGTATCCGTCAAAGCTATTACAGGAATATTTTTATTCACCGCTTCATCCAGTGCCAAAGAATCTTCTATAACGGAAGCGATAAAAATCGCACTGGGAAGTTTTATCATATTTTTTATTCCGCCCATCTTATTTTCCAATCTTGCCAATTCTTCCACTTTTTTCATTTGTTCAAATTTGGTATATTTTCCATATTCTCCATTTTTCTGTTTTTCCAATCCCTCTCGAAGATATTTGGTTCGAGAAGAAATAATCGAAAAGTTTGTGAAAGTTCCTCCTAGCCATCTTTCTGTGACATACGGCATACCACATTTTTTCGCGGCTGCTTCCACAATTTTTTTGGCTTGTTTTTTTGTACCGATAAAAAGCACCTCTTGATTTTCTGAAATAATTTTTGAGATAAAGTTCATCGCCTCTTGGAGTTTCTCTTTCGTTTTTTCCAAATTTATAATGTTAATACCTTCTTTGGTGGCAAAAACATACTGATTCATTTTTGGATTTTTTCTCGACTTATGGTGTCCAAAATGCACCCCTCCCTTGAACATATTCTCCACGCTGATTTCCAATTTGGAAAAATCCAAATCAGAAAAACAGTCAACTACCGGCTGTTTAGCAGGATTTTTTTGATCAGCCTCTCCGGCCAATCCATTGTTATTTTTTTCCATTATTTTTTCCTTTAATTAATTAATCCGCTACTTTCTTTTCACTTATCAAAAAGCCAGATTCCTAAAATCCCAATTTCGGGATCAGGACGAAATCCAAAGAAAGTATGTGTTTTAGCCATTCTATTGCACAATAAAACGACTTATCCAATATACCACCCCCTTTACCCCTTGTCAATTTTCTAATACTATGATAGTTTAATTAAGTTAATAAAGTTAATAAAAGCGATGCAAATCTACGAATGCATGCGAATGATACGAAAATTGTTCGTAATATTCGCATGTAATTCGCATTGTTCGCATCGCGACTATTTTATGAAGAAAAACATCCATCCCAAGTACCACTCTGACGCTAAAATAACTTGCGCTTGTGGCAGTATCATCAAAACCGGCTCAACCATTCCGGAAATGAAAATTGAAATTTGTGGTGCTTGCCATCCGCTCTATACCGGTAAACAAAAAGTCCTTGATTCTACCGGTCGAGTTGACCGTTTCAAAAAGATGGCAGAAAAAACCGCTTCAAAAAAAGCTGTCTTGACGCAAAAAAAAGAAAAGCCAGTCAAAACCAAAGCGGAAATAAAGAAAGTAGTTTCCAAGAAGAAAAAAGCCAAAAAATAATTTTTATTCTTTCAAACAAAAAAGACGGGTCAATTCCCGTCTTTTTTGTTTCTGAAATATGACCTTTCTTTTCGTTGCCCATTTAGGAAACAATTAGCATTCTAACTCAATCCAATCAGAATACTTTCGACTATAATAAAATTTTCTCGAATACATTTTTTTAAATTTTTGAGATGAAACTTTTTTGTAAATATCAGGAATCCCAGTAAGCCCATTAACTATATCGCTCTTTGAAGAAGATGCTGGAAATATAAAATCAACTCTTATTTCCATTGCCTTATCTATATCAAAAGTAACGCATGATGCTCCATTATATTCTCCCGCGCTCTCTGATAAAAAAATACTGGTTTCTTTTTTAAATTCTCTATTTTCTTTAATTTTTCTCAGAAAATCATATGCGTATGCCGAAACTACACCAATTACGATATCATATGCCAAATAAGCTGGAAAAGTTAAATGCTCTATAATATCCGAACCCCAACTACCACCCTTTCCATCTGGAATATAAGTCTCAATTTTAGTTTCAGCTGGAAACACCGATTTGTATCTCTTACTTGCCTGAAAAAACATCGAACCCATACCTCTCAAGACCACATTAAACTCTTTGCCCAATTCTCTCTGAGAGGAATCGAACATTTCTTTTTCTATTTCTTTGCGATGAATTTTCCAAAATATTCTGTTTTTTATTCCCTCAAACATATACAACAAAACGATGGAGCGTCGTTAATATCACGACGCTCCATGATTATTTTTAATAGATACTGACTCAACAATTCCAATGTTGTCTAGATGCTGTTGCGAAATATTCTCAGCCACAACTCGTTCCAGCAACTGTTTTTTTTCGCTCGGAACTATTAGACCTGTTGCTTTTTAAGCAACTATGTTAAAATTTAGACAGAGTTAAAAAATAAAAATACAACCAAATAATATGTTCAACATCAAA
>PCRW01000028.1 GCA_002772115.1 Candidatus Moranbacteria bacterium CG23_combo_of_CG06-09_8_20_14_all_35_22 | reverse complement strand
AGTAAAACAATTATCTACTACTATTTTAACATTTTTAAGGAAAAAAATCGAGGCTATTCTTCAGTGGTTTCTTTATATAAAACTATTTTACCACAATTTCTGCGACAAATAAATGCCATTAAGCCAAAAAGCAACCTTTCACACAAAAAAGACGAGGCCGTGCCTTACGAAAAAGACGCAGCAATGCTGCGTCTCTATGGAATTTAAATTTGTTTCATGCTTCATGTTTTATGCTACATGTTTCATGTTACATGCTTCATGCTTTTTCTATTTTAAGATTATTTTTTTAGTAATGCGCAAAATTTCTTTTTTGAAATAATTTTTAATTTCTTTCCAATCCGCTTTAAAAGTAATATCTGGCAGTGGATCACTTTCTGCATCCTGAAAATAAACCAAACTTTTCAAAATATGATGGAAATCGTGTGCCACAAAAGGATATTGCACTTTCAATCTTATTATCAAATTTTCCAATGATTCCACATTTTTTGCACACCAATACAGATCAAAAAAATCGCGCTTGCGTCCGCGTTGTGAAATAGCGATAATTTTCATTACGGCGATATCGCGTGGTTGCAAAATTTTAATCGAACCATATTGGATAAATTCTTGTTTTGGAATAAAAAATGGATAAGCGATAAAACTTATTTTGGCTTTAGACAGTTCGCCATAAACGGTATTCTTTCTATTTAAGGTAGTTTTCCATTCTTTATTTTCTGAAAAATTTTCAAGCAATTCTGATTTATCAAAATCTTTTTCTACGGTAAAAAAATCCAAATCCACTGATTTGCGATTCCCTGTTTGCAATGCTAGCGCAGTTCCACCAGCCAAATACCATCCGCCTTCACTAAGCCAAGTTTGTCCAGACAAAAAAACAAATGCCTTTTTTGTTTTTGCAGGTATAATATCGAGATTATATTCTATTTGCTTTCTAGAAGCATTATCCATAAATTTTTTGTTTCTGGCATTAGTGAGCGAGATTTAGCTACAACTTTTTTTAGTAGCGATTTGTCGTAGAAATTATAAAGCCATCTAACCTCTCTATCATTGCCAAAATCCAAAACGCGCTCAATGATATATTGAGCATTTTTCTCTGTATCTATATTTTTTGGATTAGTATCCCAAAATAATGCCTGACGAAACTTTATCATATCTTAAATTATATCATATTTTAGCCTAATTTGCAAGAATTTGCACCTCAAGGAGGCTCAACCTCCCTTTTGGAGGTTGAGCCTCCAAGGAATACTGAAATAAATCAAGTAATTTTCCCACAAAAAAGACGAGGCAGCGCCTTACGAAAAAGACGCAGCAATGCTGCGTCTTTACTGAATTTAAATTTGTTTCATGTTTCATGCTTTCTATTTCTTCTCCCCACTGATTATTCCTTCAGAAACACTTTTCGGTACTTCGGCATAGTGAGAAAATTCCATCACATAGTTGGCACGACCTTGCGTCATAGAACGAAGTTGAGTGGCATAACCAAACATTGAAGCAAGTGGAACTTCCGCGTCAATTTCTTTCACTCGTGCATTGCCTTCGCCACGGTCATTCATTTCTTTGATGATGCCTCGTTTAGAATTCAAATCTCCTACCACATCACCCATAAAATTTTCTGGTGTAGTCACCACTGTTTTCATAATCGGTTCCATAATAATCGGGGTTGCTCGGCGACAAGCTTCTTTGAAAGCCATTGATCCGGCAATTCTAAAGGCCGCTTCCGATGAGTCCACTTCGTGAAAAGATCCGTCATAAACCGTAGCCTTGATATCCACCATTGGATACCCCGCCAAAACTCCACTATCCATTGCGTCTTTGATTCCTTTTTGAATCGGCGTGATATATTCTTGTGGGATAACTCCACCTTTGATTTCATCCACAAATTCAAAACCCTTACCAGCCTCTTGCGGTTCCACTTTGACCCAACAATGACCATACTGTCCGCGTCCACCGGATTGTCGAATATATTTTCCTTCCGCTTGGGCTCCCGCCTTAATTGTTTCTCGATACGCTACTTGCGGAGCGCCAATATTCGCTTCCACTTTAAATTCTCTTTTCATTCGATCGACAATAATATCCAAATGTAATTCTCCCATTCCGGAGATAATAGTTTGAGAAGTTTCTTCATCCGTTCGCACTTTGAAAGTTGGATCTTCTTCCGCCAATTTTCGCAGAGCCATACCCATCTTTTCCTGATCAGCTTTAGTTTTTGGTTCCACTGCAATTGAGATAACTGGTTCGGGAAAAGTTATTTTCTCCAGCAGTATCGGATTTTCCGGATCACATAAAGTATCTCCCGTTGTCGTATTTTTCATTCCAACCAAAGCTCCGATTCCACCCGTATGAATTTCATCCACTTCTTCTCGGTGATTAGCATGCATCCGCAAAATTCGGCCCACTCTTTCTTTTTCTCCTTTAGAAGAATTTAGAATATATGATCCAGCTTTTAACATTCCGCTATAAACTCGAAAAAAAGTTAATTGTCCCACAAAAGGATCGGTTGCTACTTTGAAAGCTAGCGCGGAAAAAGGTGCACTGTCATCATATCTAACTGCCACTTCTTTAGTTTCATCTTCTATTTCCGTGGCCTTGATTGCTGGCACATCAATCGGCGATGGCAGATAATCTATTACCGCGTCTAAAATTAATTGCACCCCTTTGTTTCGAAGCGCCGTACCGGTAAAAACAGGAACTAATACCACTCTGATAACCGCTTGACGCAAAGCTTGTTTCAATTCATCTTGTGAAATTTCTTCTCCGTTTAAAAATTTTTCAGTAAGTTTATCATTTGTTTCAGAAATTTTTTCTACCATTTTTTCTCGCCACTCTTTAGCTTTGTCCAACATCTCCGCTGGAATTTCTCCTTCGTCTACAATTTCTCCCATCTCACCAGAAAAAGTATAAGCTTTCATTTTGATCAAATCCACTACACCAGAAAAATCTCCTCGCTCTCCAATTGGCAATTGCACAGCGACAGCATTGGGTGTAAGTCTGTCCCAAATAGTTCTTAGGGCGTAATAAAAATCGGCGCCTTCTTTGTCGATTTTATTGATAAAACAAATTCTTGGCACTTTATATTTTTCTGCTTGACGCCAAACAGTTTCCGATTGTGGTTCCACGCCTTCTTTACCGTCAAAAACCACTATCCCACCATCAAGCACACGCAAAGATCTTTCCACTTCTACTGTAAAATCCACATGTCCTGGAGTATCGATAATGTTGATTTGATGATCTTTCCAAAAACAAGTAGTCGTGGCGGAAGTGATTGTAATTCCGCGCTCTTTTTCCTGTTCCATCCAATCCATCACCGCCGCCCCTTCATGGACTTCTCCAATTTTATGAGTGATGCCAGTATAAAACAAAACCCGTTCAGTGGTCGTAGTTTTCCCCGCATCAATATGAGCGATAATTCCAATATTGCGATATTTGTCTATACTATATTCTCTCGGCATATAATTTAATTTTTACTTTCTTAATTTTATTTATAATTTACGAACTACGAAATGAACGAACTACGAAACGTTAAATTTTTCGTACTTTCGTATTTCGTATTAAATTCGTATTTCGTAACTATGCGAAGTGTGCAAAAGCCTTGTTAGCATCTGCCATTCGGTGGACATCTTCTCTTTTTTTCATCGCTCCACCGGTTTTATTAGAAGCATCAATAAGTTCATCGGCTAATTTTTCCGCCATCTTCTTGCCTTTTTTTGCTTTGACTGCATTTTTTATCCAACGAATAGCCAAAGTAATTCTTCTTTCTCCCGCTACAGGAATAGGTACTTGATAATTGGCTCCACCAACTCGGCGGGATTTGAGTTCTACTAATGGAGAAACATTTTTTATCGCTTGTTCAAAAACATTTAAGCCTCCTTTTTTTGTTCGTTCATGAATTATTTCAAAAGCATCATACATTATTTTTTCCACCGCATTTTTCTTTCCGTCTTTCATAATACTCATCATAAACTTGCCCACCAGCATATTATTATACTTTGGGTCAGGTTTGGTATTTTTTGGATAAATTCTTTTTCGTCGTGCCATAAATTTAACCGAATAGTAAATTATTTAATTCGCATGGGCGCATTTGTAGTGCGCTATTCGCATGCTACTCTTTAGCTTTTTCCCTCTTCGCTC
The DNA here is from genome assembly GCA_002772115.1 of Candidatus Moranbacteria bacterium CG23_combo_of_CG06-09_8_20_14_all_35_22. GTDB lineage: Bacteria > Patescibacteriota > Minisyncoccia > Moranbacterales > UBA2206 > UBA2206. The sequence continues at coordinate 579 of PCRW01000028.1, read as the reverse complement.
CGTATTTTGATCGGCCTTTTTTTCTGTTGGCTGTTCCAGCGCTATCTAGCACTCCGCGAACGATATGATATCTGACTCCGGGAAGATCTTTCACACGCCCTCCACGAATCATTACAATAGAATGCTCTTGCAAGTTATGTCCGATACCAGGGATATAGGCAGTCACTTCCATTCCATTTGTCAGTCGAACTCTGGCAATTTTTCGCAAAGCCGAGTTTGGTTTTTTAGGAGTAGTGGTGGAAACTTTCAGACATACTCCTCGCTTAAATGGTCCGTTAGTATCTACGGGTTTATTTTTAATCGTATTGAAAACATATTTAAAAGCCGGTGTTTTATTTTTTTGCTTACTTGTTTTTCTCGGCTTTCTTTTAAGTTGGTTAATTGTTGGCATATAAATATTTATAAACTAAAAAAATATGGAATCGAATAAATTCGTTCCAACATCCATGTAAAACAATCTTAAACGATTAGAAATATTATGTCAATAGCAAATCTTTAGTTCCCAATCTTCTTGACCCACCCAAAGGTAGTTTCGAAGTTTTCGATGATGAGGTCGAGAACAGATTGTTGTTTGGTAGG
>PCRW01000026.1:3788-8419 GCA_002772115.1 Candidatus Moranbacteria bacterium CG23_combo_of_CG06-09_8_20_14_all_35_22 | reverse complement strand
GAAATATTGATAATTATATTGCTAAAGTTATGTTAGCTTTTGTGCCACTCTTTATATTAATTCAACACACTATTTGTTAAAGAGCCGGATTTGGAATTTTTTTCAAAACAAAAATTATTATTTTTCTCCAGTTGGTAAAGATTTCACAAGTCTATCAAAATCAGATTCTATTGTCTGGGTTTTATTATACTCTTCGTATTCTTGAAATGCCTTTTGTTCCGCTTGAGCGTGAGAAACTGTACCTTTTCCTTCAAACACTTCGTACTTATTAAATTCCAAAAAGTTATTTACAGATTTCGCCAACTTTTCCATCGTGAGAGCGGTGTGATTTTCAATCAGCCTTTCAATATAATCAAAATATCCAACGATGCCTCTTTCTAATTTCTTTATCTTATCCTCGTTAAGATAATTTTTAGCGATAACTGTGTCTGATTTAAGAATTCTGCCTTTTGGTGAATTTTTCCAAGTTTTTAGTCCCATGAAAGGTTTTTGCTTGTCTGCTGTTTCATAAATAATTTCAGCTGCAGTTTTGCCAGCAATGGCAAAATGGAATTTATTTTGAATCATTGCATAAAAATTTTTGGCAATGTCAGATTTGGAATTGTAATCAATACTACACTCAGCAAAGATGTCCGTAATTTGCTGATAAATTTTTCTTTCACTGGCGCGAATGGAGCGGACTCTTTCCAAGAGCTCAAGAAAGTAATCTTTGCCAAAATATTTTCCGTTCTTCAATCTCTCATCATCCATAGCAAAACCTTTGATAATATATTCCTTGAGTCTTTCTGTTGCCCAGATGCGAAATTGAGTAGCCTCTATTGAATTAACCCGATAGCCAACGGAAATTATAGCATCCAAATTATAGAATTTTACAGATTGAATTTGCGTTTTTCCTTTTAAAGCACCGTGCTTTGTGGTATGTTCCAAAATGGAACTAACCCGATCCTCAACCAATTCGCCACTTTCGAAAATATTTTTGAGATGCTTGGTAATTGCTGGTCTTTGTACGCCAAACAGAAGTGCTATTTTGTCTTGCGTCAGCCAAATATTTTCATCATGAAAATATATTTCTACTTTTACTTTGCCGTTTGGAGCCGTATAAAGCAGAAATTCCGTTAACTCGTCTTTAATGGTAATTTTATGATTATTCTGAGCCATAATATTTATTGCTGACCTCTTTTTGAATCGCAAACATTTTTTTGGAATGCCGAAAACCCAAAAGATGGAGCACGCCATGAGTTATTATTTCGGCTAATTCTTGTTTCACATTCTTTTTTTCTTGCTTGGCATATTTTGCAATATAATTATAGCACGCAATCACCTCTCCAAGATACACATTTTTATCCCCAGCCTCATTCAATTCTTTTTGATTTTTATATTCGCAAAAAGAAAGCACATCCGTAGCGGTTTTTTTCCGGCGATAAATTGCATTCAGCCGAGTAATTTCTTTTTCGGTAACCATGGCAAAACTAATAGAAATATTTTTATTTTTCAAAAATGCAAAATCTTTTTGCGCTAAAGTTTTTTTCGCAACTTGAAGTAAGAATGCTTTTTTGATTCCGCTTTTTTCACTATCATTAAAATCAATTTCAATTTTCATATACAAAAAGAAGTGCCCACTCACGGGGGCGCTTTCAAAAAAACTATTTCAATTCTTCCTCGACAATTTTTTTAACTAAATTTCCCTCAACTTTTCCTTTGAGCACAGTCATCGCTCTTCCCATCACTTTGCCAATTTCCGACTTGGAAACTGCCCCAACTTCAGCGATTATTTTCAAAATTTCCGCTCTCGCCGATTCTTCACTCATTTGCGCTGGCATATAGCCGATAAGAATTTCTATTTCTTGATTTTCTTTTTGCGCCAATTCCGGCCGGCCACCAGCAGTATATTGGGAAGCGCTGTCTCTTCTTTGTTTGATCGCACGCGCAATCACTTCTTGAATTTCTTCATCTGATAATCCCGCTTCTCTTTTTTTCTTTTCGATTTCGCAGTTTTTGACCATCGAGTCCAACATCCGAAGTGTATCCCGCTTGGCTGTGTCCCCTGCCTTCATCGCCGATTTTAAATCCTCGATAATTTTTTGTTTCAACATAACATTTACGAACTACGAAATTAACGAACTACGAAACACCGACACAATCATTTTACTAACTATAAATTTCGTACTTTCGTATTTCGTATTTGATTAGTATTTCGTAACCTACTTAATTAACTTTTTCTTAACATTTTTAAAAGTTCCCTCATCAAACTTTCCCATTTTTTTGAGTTTGTTGACAACTTTTTTCACTTTTTCCTTATATATCGCGCCGGCAATTTTTTCTCTCTTAGATTTTTCATCTTTTCTGAATCGCGATCTTCTAGCCTGCATCAAAACACCAGTTTGCTGAACACGACGACTAAATCTACGGATTAAACTTTCCGATGATTCGCGATCTTTCTTTTTTACTTCAATCATACAAAACCTCCTTTCTTAATTAAAATTATAAAAATATAATACAAATCTACAAATCTTATGCAAATTTTGCGAATATGCAAATAACTCATTCGCATATTTGCATTACTTAATTGTTATGATACACCACCACATTATCCGCTTTGATTTTTTTCTTGACAAGATCAATCAATTTGTCGGCACTCACTGTTTCTTGCGCTCCTGTAGCCATATTTTTGACTATGACTGTTCCGTCTAATGTTTCTTTTTGCCCTAAAATCAAAGTGAATTCCACTTTAAGTCGATTCGCCACTTTGAGTTGAGATTTCAAACTGCCTCGCCCAAAACTTTCCGCAGTGAAAATTCCGTTTTTTTCCAATTCGGAAAATAGTTTCAGGCTTTTCTTTTTAGCTAAATTCCCCAGTTGGGCCAAAAATACTTTTGGTCGGGGCGCCTTGTACGGCTTGGCTTGCACTCTTTTCATTTCCGCCACAATCCTTTCTACTCCGATTGCAAAACCAATCGCCGGCGTATCTTCTCCGCCCATTATTTTTATCAGCTTATCATATCTGCCTCCGCCTCCCAAAGATAATCCCTTGCCTTCTTCGGCACTGGATAAAATTTCAAAAACTGTTTTCGTATAATAATCTAAGCCACGCACCAAATGCGGATTGATGATGTAAGGTAAATCCAACTCGTCTAAATATTCCAAAAGTGTTTTGAAATGATTGCGACAATCTTCACAAAGATGATCCACTGATTGAGGCGCTAACGCCGCCACTTGGGAACATTTATCTTCTTTACAATCCAAAACTCGCAAAGGATTAGTTTCTATTCTCCTTCGACAATCTTGACAAAGTTTAGTTTTTTTCGAATCCAGATAATTTACTAGCAGTTCCTTATAATCTTTCCGACAAATTTGGCAACCAATGGAATTAATTTGCATCTGAGCAGTTTTTATACCAAAAGTTTGCACCAACCGGTGAGCCAATTGAATAATTTGCGCATCAAGAATTGGATCTTGTTCGCCAAAAGCATCGAAATTAACTTGGTAATGTTCGCGATAGCGACCTTCTTGTGGTCGGTCATAACGATAAACCGGTCCAGTAGAAAAAAATTTTACCGGTTTTGGCAAAAGATTCATTCCGTGTTGGATGTAGCTTCGGCAATTTCCCGCGGTGAGTTCTGGGCGAAGCGCCACCTTATCTGCTCCTCGAGTGAGAAAAGTGTACATTTCTTTTTCTACGATATCCGTCCCTTCACCAATACTTCTAGAAAAAAGATTAGCAAACTCAACTATTGGAGTGTCTAGTCTTGAAAATTCATAATCACGCGCGAGTCTTTCTGAAATTCTTCTCACTTGTTCCCAATACGGCTGATCAATCGGCAAAACATCTTTCATTCCGCGAAGAGTTTGCAAAACCAGCGAATCTTCTTTAGGCTTTTCTGCTTTGGATTTTTTCGAATTTTTTTTAATTGGCATAAACTTAAAAATTTTTAATTTTTTAATTCTTAATTTTATAAATAAATCGTGAATCTTAATTTTTAAACATTAGAAATTAGAATTTATTTAAAAATTATAAAATTATAAAATTATAAAAATTAATACACCGATATCTTATCCAACGGCCAAGCGCGCAAAAAGACTTCGCCGACAATATCTTTTTTTGGTACCGGACCCCAAATTCTAGAATCACTACTGAACGCCCGATTATCGCCCAAAACAAAATATTGATCATCTTTGAGTGAAACTACCGAATCACCTTTTGTTCTTACATTAGAGGTAATGTATTCTTTTTCATCTAAGACAAAACCCGTAGGATGGCTTTCATTGAAAATTGTAATTTCGCTATTTTTAATTTGAACTTTTTCCTCGGGAAGTCCGATTATTCTCTTGATGAAAAATTTTTTTGGATCCAGTGGGTAATGAAAAACTACAGCCTGCTGGCGCTCGAGATTTTTAAACGATTCGACATTGATAATTTTCAAGTCCGTTTCTTTGAAACCAAATTCATTGATAATCAAGTATTGCCCGTCTTCAAAATTAGGCTCCATCGAAGCGCCTTGCACAAAAAAAGGCTGAAATAAAAAAACTCTTATTGGCACGATTATTATAAAGGCCAATGCGATAATTTTTATTATTTCCAATATAAACTCCCCAACTCCTTGATATGAATAATCCGCTTCTTCCTTTTTCAC
>PCRW01000026.1:0-3776 GCA_002772115.1 Candidatus Moranbacteria bacterium CG23_combo_of_CG06-09_8_20_14_all_35_22 | reverse complement strand
AGAAATTACTGTTTGAGCAACTTGATTTTCTCCAAAATTTTTCATTAGTTGCCGTTGATTGAGGAAAAATTTTGGTTAGAAAATCAGGTTGCAAGTTAAATTTCGAAAAAAATTCAGTTCTTCGGTGATCTAAATTTACTAGTTTATCTTAACAGAAAAAAACCTCTTTGGCAAGAGTGGTTGGTGGCTTAGCAAAGCCAAAGTTTGACGAGATAACTTTCTCCCTTTATTATTAAGGCAATGAGAACAAAAAAAAATTTCCTAAAAATAATTTTGGGACTATCCTTGTTGATAATATTCGTCGGCTTGGTTTACGGCGCATTTTTTATTTGGAAAATAACCAATACCGAAAATAAGATCAATATAAAAAATGAAAATACTGTTTCTTTTTTAGATACTTTCAAAAACATAGTTTCTCCAGGAAAAATAAATCTCCAGGGAATGGATCAGGGAAGGATAAATATTCTTCTTTTGGGAATAGCTGGACAAGGAAAACCGGGTAGAAACCTCACTGATACTATAATGATTGCCAGCTTCAACACCAAAACCGGTCAAACAGCCTTGCTTTCTATTCCGCGCGACCTTTTCGTTGAAGTACCGAAAAATAATTATACTGCCAAAATAAATTCTATCTATGAATATGGTTTGCAAAATTATCCTGCTGACGCCCAAAAATCCATCGAACCAATAAGAAAAACTATTGAAAACATCACTTCCTTAGATATCAACTATTGGGCGGTCATCAATTTTGACGGCTTTCAAAAAGCTGTTGACGCTATCGGCGGAATAAACATCACTAATGAATTTGATATTTTCGATCCGCGCTACCCAGGACCCAATTATAGTTATGAAACTTTTGAACTTTCCAAGGGTTTTCACCACTTAGATGGAGCTACCGCGCTCAAATATGCTCGGATGCGTCACAATGATCCGGAAAGCGATTTCGGCCGAGCCAAAAGACAGCAACAAGTTATGCAAACGATAAAAAATAAAATATTTTCTACGGGCACACTGCTCAATCCTATAGCGATAAACCAATTCTTGAACACTTTGGGAGAAAATGTCAAAACTAATATTGCCAGTTCGGAATTTGCAGATTTTGTCGCATTAATCAAAAATCTCGACACTAACAATATCAATAATGTTGTGCTCGATGCTTGGAAAAAAGACAGCCTACTCCGAGGTTCCCACATTACAGGAATCTCTGCTCTCATTCCTCGAGTCAGTAATTGGAGCGAAGTCCAAGAATTAGCCCAGAATATTTTTGACACTAATAAAATCAAAAGAAAAAGAGAAGAGATAGACAAAGAAAATGCTACTGTTGTGATAATAAATAAAAGTGGCAATAGTATAGTTTCCAATCGTATAAACAAGCTTCTCAAAGAAAATTTTGGTTATAAAAATGTAGTTGCTATTTCCGCCACCGGCCAAAAAACCGAACGCCAGACTTTTGTTTATGATTTAACTGGCGGAAAAAAACTTTTCACTTTGAACGAACTAGTGGAAAAATTGCCTGCCCGCAATGCTTCGCCCACCAGCAACGCTTCGATTAGCGATGCGAACTGGCATAGCGATGCAGGCGAGCCGGCCAAAGCTTCTTCAAATTGGAATTTTTCCGACAAAAAATCCATCGGCAACATCACGGCTGATCTTGTCTTAATTATTGGAAAGGATCTTATCCCTCATTATTCTCTGGCGGAAGTTGATTTTAAGGATTATAATGAAGATAGCGAATAAAACCAGAACCACTGATTCGCACATGATTTTTCTGATTACACTGAATTTTTACATTCAGTGAAATCATGTGCTCTCAGTGCTAATCATGTGGTTCAGATTTTTTTATGAAAATTATTATCGGCCTTGGCAATCCCCAAATAAAATATGAATTTACCCGCCACAACGCCGGATTTTTTATGCTGGATAAAATTCAAGAAAAATTTAATTTTCCCGCGTTTGAATTTAATAAGAAATTTAATTCTGAAATATCATTAGCCTCCTCTCCCTTTGGGAGAGGATGTCGCGTACTCGCGACAGGAGAGGGAGCGGGCGTAGAAGATAATAAGATTTTATTAATCAAACCACAGACTTTCATGAATCTTTCTGGCGTTTCCGTCAAAGCAATTTTGGATTTCTACAAACTTTCTCCTGGAGATATCATCGTTATTCACGACGACATCGACATTCCGCTGGGAAAATATAAAATTGCCGTCGATTCATCTTCCGCCGGACACAACGGCGTGCAAAACATCATCGACCAACTCGGCACGCAAAAATTCCGCCGAATTAGAATTGGGATTGGTAAAACCCCAGAAGAAAAAGAAGCTTGCCAAATTTCAGCTCACCCGCCTCGCGCTCGCCTCGATTCGACAATCAAGTCGAAGCGGGTCGACGAACGATCGTCTTCGCGAGTCGAGGCGGATAGTTATGTTTTAGAAAAATTTACTTCCGCAGAACTCAAAACAATAAAAAAAATATCCGAGGATATTTTAGAAGAAATAAGAAAATTTTTAATTTTATAATTTTTGCAATTTTTAAATAAATTCTAATTTTTAATGTTTAAAAAAGTTTTTGTTTAAATTTTACTTCTATAAAGTTGAGCTTTTTGAAAAGTTTAGACTCCACCCTAAAGCTCAACTTTTAGGATGCTTTCTTGTATTTTTATTCAGCCTATTTTGGCGACGATACAAATTGAAATTGGCGAGCGTTAAAAAATTTATTATTGAGCGTAGCGAAATATAAATTTTAGCGAGCCAATTGAAAATTTGTCGGAGACAAAATTGGGCTGAGAGTTTTCTTTTGTTGCTTTTCTTTTGCGGAAAAAGAAAAGCAAATGATTTCCACAATTCCACATACAAGTTTATATCCTTTTGAAAATTATTCCAAAAAAATACATTTTACCTACTAACAAAAACTAAGGAGGGTGTTTTTGCTTTGGAACTTGCACGCGGAACTGCGAAAACCAATTTTCAACCTTTTTAAATATAACCAATAAGTATAGCAGGTTTTGGCCATTTTGTCAAGAAATTCAAAAAGACCCTTGGCGTCCAACTTGACGCTAAGGGTCAGAAAATATAACTCTAACTGTTCATTAACTTAAAATTCCATTTCCAATCCTTACAATGCTTGGCATAATCCACGCCCACTCTTTTCGATTTGATAATTTTTTTATTTTTAACATTCCCCTTTTCCACCCAAAGAACTTTTTTTTGCGTGATGTCTATTCCATTAAATTTTCCATTTATGCCAAAAAATTTGGTGAGTTTGGCTGGACCGTCCAGTTTTCTGACTATCCCCCCTTTTTCATTCAAAAGATTCACTCCACGAATAAGCACCGCCGAAGGAAAATCTTTTTTTTCCGTCACAATATTTAGCATCCAATGCATACCGTAAACTAAATAAATATATGCTCTCCCCGCTTTTCCAAACATCAACTCGTTCCTTTTTGTTTTTCCTTTGGATGCATGCGACGCCAAATCATCAAATCCGCGATACGCCTCCGTCTCTGTGATCATTGCTCGGATTATTTTTTGGCCTTTTTTTCGAACCAAAAAACAACCAAGCAAGTCTTGGGAAACTTTCAAGGTGTTTTGGTTGTAGAAGGTTTTATTTAAAATAGACATATTCTTAAAAAACTGAAATTTTTACAATTTTTAATTTTGTAATTTTTAAATAAATTCTAATTTCTAATGTGTGAATTACCCTGTGTGTCCGAGTACGGACAACACAGGGCGTCCAATAAATTACAATTCAAATAGTTTCAATTGTTTTATATCATT
>PCRW01000066.1 GCA_002772115.1 Candidatus Moranbacteria bacterium CG23_combo_of_CG06-09_8_20_14_all_35_22 | reverse complement strand
TTTTGTACATATTTTTGTTTTAGTAAAACAATTATCTACTACTATTTTAACATTTTTAAGGAAAAAAATCGAGGCTATTCTTCAGTGGTTTCTAATCATAGATATATTATAGCAGATTCTTTAAATTTACGAACTACGAAATAAGCGAAATACGAAAAAGATAAATTTTTTCGTATTTAGTTTTTTTAGTATTTCGTAAAAAACAAAAAAACACCCCTTTTTAAGGTGCCTCTGAAATCTAGCAAAATAATAAAATTCTCTAACTTCACCCACCTGATTACGCATAAAGTATGGTAACCAGGGCGCTTAACGCCCAATAAATAAAAATTATAGGCTCGGCGCCCCAGTGTTTATCATGTACTAACATATGAATCGGAAATTTTTTAGCCCGGGTGAGAGGCATCGAAAATTATAGATCGTATGTATTTTATGTACATGCCTTGAGTATTTCCTGACTTTTATTTTAATACTCTTCCTTCTGCCATCCTCTGGCATTTCGCCTTTGGATTTAAAGAACTAACTTTTTATTTTTTATTTTTATTTTAAAAAGTTTTTAAATTTACTCTTTTGGAATAAATTCTTTTTGTTTTTATTTTGGGTCTCCAAGGTCAGAAATCTTGGAGCGGTTTTGATTCGTTGATCAAAACACTTGGACAGCAGAACGGTTTTCAATCGCAAATAGGGGGAAATTGCGATTGAAAACTATTCCGCCATCTGGAATAAGTTGTTAATATACTATTCACATATAACTATTATAGCAAGAAAATTGTTAAAAGTCAATGCGCTTAAAAGGAAAATATCTTATTTAAGCCTAAAAATTAACTTTTTTACTTTTGATTTTTTTTTATAACAACTTTCTGGGAAATATAACAAATTTTTTAAAAGAATTTCTTTTTTAGGTGGATATTAACTGATTTTAGAAAGATTCGCCCAAGTTATCCACAGCTTATTCGGATAATTGATCCAAAGCGGAAAAGAGGGTGGTTCGGGTAGTTCCGATAAATAGCTTATTATTACTAATTGCATAATCAATAGTATAATCTTCCACAGATGTGATATTTAGATAGCGAACGGCATAATTTTTATAAGTAATTGGAGAAAAAGTGGTGTTTGTTGGAGAAGTTAAGCTTGGATAAAGTGGAGCGAGATTGGAAAATAAAGTTTCTTCTTCTTTTAGAAGCGCATTTTTTAATAAATTATCTTCCAAAGAAGTTAATATTAGTCCAAACCTTGTTTTATCGCCGTAATTATAAATATAGAAAGTAAAATCTTGGCCTATTTGGGCGGAAGTTTCGGGTGATAAATTTATTTCTAAGGCGGTGGAAAAATCTTGGAAAGCAATGGGAGCATTTGTTTCATCTGTTAGTAGGAATTTGAAAACGCTGATTTCATTGGTTTTAGAAACTTCCTCGGCATAATTATTTAGCACTTTTTTAAGCTCTTCTGGATTAGTTTGGGTTAGGTTGATTTGTAAATAATTTGAATTTTTAGAAGATAAGACGGAAGTTGGTTGGGTTTCTTCTGGCAAAATTGTTTCTGGTTCGTCAAGGGGAATATTTTGGTCGGAGGGAGAAATCATTCTGGTCATCCAAAAATAATATCCGCCAGCGCCCGCAATGAGAAGAATAAAAATTACTAAAGCAATCGCAACAGCTTTTCCGATGCCGTGAGTTTCTGGTGAAGGTGCAGATTGTTTTGGTTCCTGTTTGACAGAAGGTTTTTTTTCTTTGATTATTTCTTTGGGCAATTCTTTGGCTTCATCAAAGTAGAGAGTTTCTTTTTTTGACTGGGCGATTTTAGGTATATAAATATCAGGTTCTTTTTTGATTGGGGAAATTTCTTTTTGTGATAAAGGCCTATTTTGTGAGGTTTCTTTTGAGAAAAATGGTCCACCTTGTTGGGAAGATATTTTTTTTACAGGATTATTTTGCTCAAAAGTAATTTTTACACTGGCGGGATTTTTCAATTTTTCTAAATCATTTTTCATAGTGTGAATTGGAAAATCATCTAGTTTAAAATTATCTTCGCTAAGATTCATTGGCTCATTATCTATTTGACCTTGATTTTTATTTTTCGGATCATTTGATCCGGCTGAATTAAATCCAAACATTTTGTTAAAAATAATTTTTATTTTATTGAAATATTATTTGTAGATTCGCATGTCATTCGCCCGCCTCGCGTCGACAAGCGGTCTCCGCGAGTCGAGGCGGACAAATTCGCATCGCTATTATTATTCTACAACAGATTTCGAAATTTGGGAAATGAAAGTTATTAACAACAAAAAAACGGATGGCGATAAAGGCGCATCCGTTTTTTTAATAAGCTTATTTCTTTTCTAATCCTCTCATAGTGAGATTGATCCGTCCTTGGGAATCAATTTCTTTGACTTTGACTGCTACCATATCCCCAATTTTGAGGACATCTTCCACTTTTTCAATTCGGCGATCGGCAATTTCCGATACATGGACCAAGCCGTCTTGTCCTGGCAAAAGTTCCACAAAAGCGCCGAAAGCCATAATTTTCACAACTTTAGCTTGAAAAATTTCTCCCGCCTTGACTTCACGCGTGAGATTGTTGATCCATTCTTTCGCTTTCTCTGCCGATTGTTTGTCAGTCGAAGTGATGAAAACGGAACCGTCGTCTTCAATGTCGATTTCTACGCCGGTTTCATCAATAATTTCATTGATTATTTTTCCGCCCGTACCAATAACATTTCTGATTTTTTCCGGATTAATATGCATAACGATAATGCGCGGAGCATATTGCGACATTTCTGGATTTGGAACAGCAATAGTTGCCGTAATTTTCTCCAAAATTTCCATTCTGTTCTTTTGTGATTGAATGAGAACTGCTTCGAGCATTGGAATGGTTACTCCGTCAAGTTTCACATCCATTTGCAGAGCGGTGATACCTTTTTCTGTTCCCGCCGCTTTGAAATCCATATCGCCATAATGATCTTCCAGTCCTTGAATGTCTGTAAGAACTTTGAATTTTGTATTTGTTGATCCTTGTTTTTTGTTCATTGATTCTTGATCTACGATAATACCCATCGCAATTCCAGAAACAGGGCGCTTGATTGGTACTCCCGCATTCATAAGAGAAAGAGTAGAACCGCAAGTGGAGGCCATTGAAGAAGAACCATTGGAAGAAAGCACTTCGCTCATAAGCAAAATTGTATAAGGAAATTCTTCCTTGGAAGGAAGCACTGGCACTAGGGCTTTTTCTGCTAAAGCACCATGACCAATTTCTCGTCTTCCTGGGCCACGCATTGGTCGTACTTCGCCCACGGAAAATGGAGGGAAATTGTAATAATGGATATATCTTTTTTTCATATCCACTTCCATTGTGTCAATAATTTGCTCGTCTCCTGGTGCGCCAAGAGTCGTCACTGTGAGAGCTTGCGTTTCCCCGCGAGTGAAAAGTCCCGTCCCGTGAGTTCTTGGCAAAATTCCAACCTTACATTCAATGTGACGAATTTCATCGAGTTTTCGACCATCCGGTCGCATTTCTTTTTCTAAAATATTTTTGTGTACGATTTCATCAGACACTTCTTCAGAGACAATATCGGCTACCTCTTTGAGTTTATCAACTTCGTTTGGATAATTTTCTTTAATGAAGGCAGAAATTTTTTCGCTGATAATTTTGGTTTTTTCCTCGATAACTTTTTTATCTTTATCATACAGCGCTTCCGCCAAGCCTTCGCAAAGCAAAAGTTCTTTGATTTTATTTTCAAATTCCTCTGTGCCTTGAACCAAAGCGGGCGCCGATTTTTCTTTGCCAACTTCTTTTTGGATTTCCGAAATAAACCCAGCAATTTTTTTGATGGCTTCTTGGGCAAATTTCATGGCTTCAAGCATTTCGGTTTCCGGAACTTCTTTAGAAGCACATTCGATCATATTAATTTTATCTTCAGTGCCGGAAACTAAAAGATCTAGTGAGCCGTCAGTAACTTCTCCATTAACTGGATTTAAAATTAGTCCCCCGCCTCGCGTCGACGAAGCGTCTCCGCGAGTCGAGGCGGGTCCAACTTTTCCAACTCGAACAGCAGCTACAGGACCATTCCAAGGAATGTTAGAAATTGAAAGAGCAACAGAGGCAGCGATAATGGCTACTACATCTGGATCGTTTTCTCCGTCATAGGAAAGAACAGTGCAAACTACTTGCACATCGTTTCGCATTCGAGAATTGAAAAGCGGGCGCACAGTTCGATCCACGGCGCGACCAGACAAAATCGCATCATCACTTGGACGACCTTCGCGTTTGATAAATCTTGAGCCTTTGATTTTTCCGGCGGCGTAATATCTTTCTTCAAAATCCACCATCAACGGAAAATATCCGCTTATTTTTGAAGCGGACTTGCTCATCACAGCTGTGGCAAGAACTATTGTTTCGCCATAGCGAGCAGTTACTGCTCCATTAGCTTGACCGGCCAAAAGACCCGTTTCGATTTCCAAAATCCGTCCTCCGATTTGGAGAGACCATTTTTTTTGTTCCATTTTTCGTATTAGCCTTACGCTAATGACACCAAAAGTAAATTCAAAAATTAATATTCAATAATTTTGTCATCCTGAACTCGTTTCAGGATCTGTTTTTTGAGATGCTGAAATAAATTCAGCATGACAACGGGGCTTAAATAAAAATTTTTGAGCTTACTGACGCACTAGGCTTGGCTTTATTTATTATTAAATTATAATCACTGAACAATTAACATTCAGTCTCCATTTTACTCGGATAAGAGTAAATGGCGTCTCGATTGGAGATTTTCTTT
>PCRW01000037.1:4934-5371 GCA_002772115.1 Candidatus Moranbacteria bacterium CG23_combo_of_CG06-09_8_20_14_all_35_22 | reverse complement strand
GCTTTATATTCTTGCAAAAAATATCCCACAACTTCTTTTTTGAATCTTTTTCGTGCATCAATTATACTAAGCGGAATATCTAAAATCTTGGCAATTCTTTTCACATCCACCAGCGCTTTTTTATTTTCTTCTTTTCCATTTGCTTTCCATAATTTCAAAAATATTCCCCTAGCATCAAAACCCTGCTTTTTCAGCAGGGCTACTGACACGGATGAATCCACTCCGCCTGACATTCCGATTAATACTTTTTTACTTTTTTTATCATTCACTTCGATTCGTTTTTGGATTAGTATCTTTTATTAAATCGAAACCACTGAAGAATTAAAATTTTTGAGAAATTTTTGGCAAGGAAATTCAGGGTTCGAGTTTAATTTCGAAAAAATTTTAATTTTTCAGTGACTTAAGATTATTATTTTCCATTCTTTTGGTAATATTAA
>PCRW01000037.1:0-4902 GCA_002772115.1 Candidatus Moranbacteria bacterium CG23_combo_of_CG06-09_8_20_14_all_35_22 | reverse complement strand
ATGACTGGAAACTTTTTGATTTAAATTTATTCTAGTCATTTTTGTTTTGAGTTTTTTTTATTAAATTTCTCACTTCTCCTAAATTTATCTCTTTTTTTCTCATTGTTTTGAATTTTTTCGGCTCGATATGCGACATTTGAGAAAGACTCATCGGCTTGTCTTTTGATACAAATGCTACGGGTTCAAATTTTTCTTTTTCTGCTGGCCTATCAGTCTTATTCGAATTTTCCCGTTGAGCGATATAATTTTGTTTATCTTGATTTTCTTTTTGTTTTATCGCTCTGGCCCGCTGATATTCCTTGAGACATTCTTTGCAAAAAGTCGGCCGTTTGGGATCAGGCTTAAACGGCACTTGGATTTTTTCTTCACAACTACTGCAAATAGCATCATACATAACTTTTTCTTCTGGGAGTGTTGCGTTGTGAATAGATTTCTCTATGCTGTTTATATTTATATTGTCAGCTTTAACAGCTAAATCAACACCTTTCGGCATTGGCATCCTTCGATTATTATTTTGAGCTAGAGGCTTTATTTTTGGTTCAGAAATAATTATATTTTTTTCTCCTGTACTTTCTTTTTCAAATTCTTCAAAATCAAACATCCCACTCCAGCGAGCGATTTTTTCCTCCACTTCTTTTCTGGCTTTCCCATAGCGTTCGCGTGAAACAGCAATTACTTTTTCCTCATTGCCTTTTGTGTCAGTCAAATCAACTGGCGGAAGTGAAGTGGCACTGAAAGCATCTCCTGCAATACCATCAATCATTAGCTTCAAATACATTTGATATTTGGCTAAATTCACAATATCATTCATCAAAAAAACTGGATCAAATTCTTTTTCCAAAGCTTCGGCATCTTCCGCCCCCACACGAAAAGACACAATCGTTCCAACATTGCCAAAAATTGCATCTCTCACTGTCGTATTGCCATCAAAAATTAACTGATTCACATATTGATGCGCCAAAATCAAAGCTAAACGATATTTTCTCGCTTCAGAAAGAATATTAGCAAAAGATTCGGTAGCAAAATTTTGAAATTCATCCACATACAGATAAAAATCTTTTCTTTCCTCTTCGGGAATTTCCACTCGGCCCATCGCCGCCAATTGAATTTTTGTCACAATCATTCCGCCCAAGAGTCGCATCGCATCTTCGCCAATCCGCCCTTTAGAAAGATTAACAATCAGAATTTTCTCATTATCCATAATGTCGCGCATATCAATGGTTGATTTTGGTTGACCGACAATATGACGGATAACAAAAGAAGACAAAAATTGTCCAACTTTATTCTGAATAGCCGCCACCGCTTCCTTTCTAAATTTATCCTCCCATTTATCAAACTCGTTGAGCCAAAAAGATTTCACCACAGGGTCTTTTATTTTTGGATAAACTCTTTTTCGATAATTAGCATCGCTCATCATTCGATTGACTCCCAGCATTGTCGAACCAGGATAATCCAAAAGGGCTAAAATTGTATTGTTCAAAATATATTCCATTCGCGAACTCCAAACATCTGGCCAGATTTTTTTGAAAACTCCCATCATACCAGAAGCAACTAAATGTTTTTTATCCTCCTCGACTGATTCCAAAATATTAAAAGCGATGGGAAATTCTTTGTCCGCGGGATTGAAATAGACTACATCATTGATGCGATTGGCGGGAACAGCGCGAAGCATTTTTTCCGCTCCTTCACCGTGCGGATCAACATAACACATCCCGTACCCCGCACGGATATCTTGAATCGCCATATTCTCTAACATATTGGACTTCCCCATCCCAGTTTTTCCAATTACATACATATGACGGCGACGGTCGTCTTTTTTTATTCCGAAATTTCTCTCTTGATTTCGAAAATTAGTTTTAGCAAAAAAATTAATCTCACTCATATATAATACAAATCTACAAATTTTATGCGAATCTACAAATATGCGTATAAATAATTATTCTCTACAATTAGAATTTAAGATTCTTTTCGGAGTTAAGTAGCGTTGATGAAAATTAACCAAGATACCCAATTTAAAATTTAACGAATTAAGATACCTTTTCACTTGATTATATTCTTCCCTTCCTACAATTCTTTTGGCTTTTACTTCGATAATTATTTTATTTTCTATAATAAAATCAGCTCGATTACTATTATCTCTTATTAAATCATTACTTGATTTAACACAAAACTCTCTTTTATAATTTATTTTTCTTTCTTTTAATAATTTTTCAATAGCATCACAATACTGATTTTCCTTACAAAAACATCCTAGTTCATTACTTACTTTAAAAAATATTCCTCCTAAACTATACGATAATTCAGGATATACAACTTTTTCTAAGCTCATGTTTTTATTTTTATTTTTATTTTTCTTATTCGCATTCGCATATTTGTAGATTAGAATGTCATTCGTAGATTTGCATTACTTTAATATCATTCGTAGATTTGCATCGGCTTTATTCTATCGGAAGATTCATAGGCGCACTGCCTAATTTTCCAGCTGTTCTGGTTATCGAAGGAGATTTCACGCCCATATCTGGAAAATGAAATAGTGTTGCCAGTTCCTTGGTAGAAAAAACTATCTTGGTTCCATCCATATTTCGACTCTTGTATCTTCCGTAAATTTTTCTTTTTCTAAAATCCGCCCGAGGTTTGGTAAAAAATATTTTACCGTAAGTTTTACTGATATCTTCCGGTTTCACACTATTATAATTTATATCATTAAACTGCTTAATCGCCCCAATCACTGCTCCCTTATAAACATTATCCCAATTTTCACGCTTAGCCAGATAGATGTAGCGCATTTTCGTTTTGAAAAGATTTTTTCCCAAATTTTCTTCCGTCGCTTTCAAAACTTCTTTTTCCACTGGAGAAAGACGAAATTCTAGCGGAGCTAACTCTTCTTTTTTTTCTTTGGCAAATTCCACTGGACCAAAAATCCCGCCAAAAATATTTCTTGCCACATCCACTAAATGCCCCGCCAGTCCCATTGGTTCAAGAATTTTTTCTCCTTTTAGTTTTTTTAGCACTTTTTTATATTCTTCCATTCCTTCCCCTTCTTTTATCGGCTCTAAAACATATTGAAACCAGACAAATTGCTCTGGGCCCAAGGTGCTAATAACTTCCGCCATCGACGAAAGTGGGTCATTCATTTCTCCAGTTATTGTTTCTTCAAATTTATCATAAGTCTTGATCGGAATTGGATCCTTCGCCACAAATTCAAAATCCGTCCCCCAAAGATCCCATTTTTTGTTGGGTACAATTTTTGGAAAATTTTGCGTATAATCCGGCACTTGTAAAATTTCGGCGTCTGGATATTGGGCGTAAACTTGAGCCTCCACCATATTGCGGTGTTTTTTATGAGTGCGAATATAAAAATGCATTTTTCCCGCTTCGCCAAAAAACTCAAAACTGAAGCGGTCTTGTTCCCACGCTCCTTTCAAAAATTGATCAAAAGTATTATATGTAACGAGAACAGCCGAGATTCCGGTAAAAATATTTTCCATCATCTTCGGCCCTTTTTCAATTTCTCGCGGAGGAATAATTTCTAAGACTATCCAGCTTTGATCCGCCCGCCAAGAATTGGCTGAATACACTAAAGAAAAATCTATCCAAAGAATCTTGAATATAAAATAAAACATTGTCGGAAAAACAATCCACCAAAAATAGCTCACTGCCTGTCCTAAACTTATAAAAATTGAACTGATGTCTGAAGCGTTGTTCATAACATTTTACAAATGTGCGTTTTTATATTATGCGCGTACTACTTTTTTAACATGTAAAGATTGCTTTTTCTTTCAAACATTTCGATATTATTCAAATTGATGCTAATAGTTGTTTTTTTCACTTTTCTAATTTTCAAAACCTCTTCAATTATTTCTTCTTTTTTCAAAGGTTTATTTTTCTCTTGTAAAATGCTTTTTATCACTTCCTGAATTGTTCCTTCGAAATATCCCCATTCTTTGAGCGCATAAATTCCTCGACCAATCAGCACAAATCTTTCGTCTTTGATCAATTCATTGTGCACTGTTTGCGGATGAGCTTTTCTTTTACTCAATTCAAATTTGTCAATCAGTTGGGCAATCTGGGTAAAATGCAATGGCTGTTTATATTCTTTCAAAACAAGATGCACTCTTTCTTTTGTTCCTTTTGGCGACACTTGCGCCCAATTTTTCATTCCCCATTTTCCAAATTTATTCTTTTTTATTTTAGCAGAAATTCCCAAAAAATTCAAGATTTTTTCTTTAGAAAAATTCGGAAAAATAGACAGAAGCAATTTCAATATTTCCTCATCCGTAAAAAGCTTGTTCTCTTGGCTAATATTTATTTGCGCTTCAGACAGAACGCTTTTGATTTCAGAAATTATATCTTCAGAAATTGTCCAAACTTTTTCAAAAAGCTCCTTCTCTTGGACTTCCTTGATTTTTTCCGAACAGAGAACAAAAAACCTTATTGCATTAATTTCTTTCTCTCCATCCAAATCAAACTTTTTTGCG
Source organism: Candidatus Moranbacteria bacterium CG23_combo_of_CG06-09_8_20_14_all_35_22 (assembly GCA_002772115.1). Taxonomy (GTDB): domain Bacteria; phylum Patescibacteriota; class Minisyncoccia; order Moranbacterales; family UBA2206; genus UBA2206. Next base: position 424 of record PCRW01000037.1, on the reverse strand, counting down.
ATCTCGCTAACTGGAATTATACCATTGTTTTTATTTATTGTAAAAATTATTTTTTCCTCCGCTTTCAAAAAACTCTCACTGGCGACTTTAGCCGAGATATTTTTTAACGCTTCAAAAATTATTTGGCGCACTCTTTCGCGGGTTATATTGTAGCGTTTGCCTATTTTGTCCAAAGTTTCTTCTTCTCGGTTCAAAAGTCCAAATCTTCTCTGAATAATTTCCTTAGAACGAGAATTCAATCCCGAAAGCAAGTTTTCCAACAAATCTAAAAACAGCGATTTTTTGTCGTTTTCATGAGTAATTTCTAAATTTTTTATCTTATTTTTAGTCATTCTAGGTCACTGAAGAACTTAATTTTTTTCGAAATTTAACTCGCAACCTGATTTTCTAACCAAAATTTTTCCTCAATCAACGGCAACTAATG
>PCRW01000079.1:16217-16446 GCA_002772115.1 Candidatus Moranbacteria bacterium CG23_combo_of_CG06-09_8_20_14_all_35_22 | reverse complement strand
GTAGTCGAGGTCGGCATACTTTTACCACAATTTACACGCCAGAAGATATTGCTCTTTTAGTGGAAACTGATAATGCCCACGAAAGACTTTCGGGATTTGCGACTAAGGAAATATTTGAGCGAGAGTTTGAGAAATTTAAGAAAAATGATTATGCGAAATTAAGCAAAATTTCCGTATCTCACATTTACAATCTGCGAGGCAAAAAACAATACACCTCATCTTCATTGAC
>PCRW01000079.1:0-16197 GCA_002772115.1 Candidatus Moranbacteria bacterium CG23_combo_of_CG06-09_8_20_14_all_35_22 | reverse complement strand
GTGGATAGCGTACATCAAGGCGATTTAGATAAAGAAAAAGGTGTTTATCATATCAATATGGTGGATGAAGTCACCCAAATGGAAATTATTGGTTGTGTAGAAAAAATATCCGAACAATATTTGGAAACATTATTGGAAGATTTGATTTTACAATTTCCTTTTAAGATTATTAATTTTCATTCGGATAATGGCAGTGAATATATCAATAAAACAGTAGCTAAGCTTTTGAATAAATTAATTATCCATCAAACTAAATCTCGCTCTCGGAAATGCAATGATCAAGCCTTAGTGGAAGGTAAAAACGGAGCAGTTATCAGAAAGCATATGGGACGAACACATATCTCGCAAAAAAATGCTGGTCCGATTAATTTGTTTTACAAAAACTGTTTTAATGTTTATGTGAATTATCATCGACCTTCTGGTTTCCCAACTATTATTGTGGATAGTAAAGGAAAGCAAAAGAAAAAATACAAAACATATTTAGTGCCATATGAAAAATTCAAGTCTATTCCAAATGCTACGCAATATTTGCGAGAAGGTTTGACTATTGAAAGTTTAGATAAAATCGCTTATGCTAAAAGCGACAATGAGTATGCCAAGGAGATGCAAAAAGAAAAAGATAAATTGTTTAAAAATTTTAAAAAATAGGTCTGGTTAGGAAAGAATTATTTCAGGCTCATATGATGATTGGAAAATACTTCTTTTGCTACATAACATAATACCTCTAAATAAGGCATAAAATTTCATAATCGGATATTGCCCACAAATTTCACAAATATATAAATTCATAATATTTGAATTATTTTAATTTTTATGCAATTATTATCTAAGCGCCATCTTAGCTCAGTTGGTAGAGCGACGGTATCGTAAACCGTAGGTCATCAGTTCGATTCTGATAGATGGCTCATTTATCCCCTTTCTACATCCAAATATTTTCAATATTTTTTCTATCTCGATCCCATATTTTTGGATTGTTTATAATATATTCTCGTATTTTATTAAGAGATATTTCGTTTCGGATGATGTTGTCATAAAATGATTTTTGCCAAATTGTAGGGAACGCGTATACGCGTTCCTTTTTATTATCTTTATCATATCCATTCCCTATTCTCGTTACAGTAGCCTTAAATCCTTGAACAACTTTTGACAATAACATTTTTGCCCTATCAATATCCAAGGAACGCATATATGCGTTCCCTACCTGATTGATTTCAATAATCCCATGAATATGATTCGGCATTATAACATATTGATCCAAATATATATTATCAAAATGCTTAGGAATTTCCAAATAACATTTTTCAACTATTTTTCCTAATTCACTTAAATTCATTTCTCCATTTTCTATTTTTCCAAACAATTCTTCCTTTTCCCGTGTGCATATTGTCACAAAATACATTCCATTTTGAGAATAATCATAATTTTGCAAGCGATTCTTTTTTCTATTTCTATATTTCATATCATTCACACAAATTCGCAATCCTAGCGAATTCTTCATTGACTAATTTCTGAATTTCTTCTAAATGAGGTTTATTTTCAACTTTAAAAAGATGCTTGAAACGGCCTTGCGTTTTCAAAAATTCCGTGACGGGAGTTATTTTTTTTGGTTCGAAATTTAGTTTATACTTTCCATTTTCAATTTCATATAACGGCCAAAAATTTGTTTCGGTTGCTAACTTAGCAACATTTACATATTGTGAAGTGGGGAATTTCCAATTATTAGTACAGGGTGAAAAAACGAGCAAGAAACTTGGCCCGTCAGTTTCCAGAGCTTTCTTGGCTTTCTTTTTGAGATCAGCTAAATAGGCAACATTAGCTTGAGCCAAATAACCAATTCGATGAGCGTTCACAATTTCCATCAAATTTTTTCTTGTATCAATTTTTCCAAAAGATTCTTTTCCAGTTGGTGTAGTTTCTGTGAAAGCACCGTAGGGCGTCGCGGACGACCTCTGATTGCCCGTGTTCATATATCCACCATTGTCATAGCAAACATAAAGAAAGTTGTGTCCGCGTTCAAGCGCACCCGACAAACTTTGCAGTCCGATGTCATATGTTCCACCGTCTCCACCAAAAGCGACAAATTTTATTTTTTTATTTTTAGAAATTTTGCCTTTCTTTTTCAAAGCTTCATACGCTCTCTCCACTCCAGAAATTGTCGCCGCGGCATTTTCAAAAGCATTGTGAATGTACGGCACTTTCCAAGCTGAATATGGATAAAGCGTCGAAGTCACTTCTAGACACCCCGTCGCATTAGCGATAACTACATCCGTTTTGAGCTCCCCTAAAACCGCTCGCACAATCGCCGGAAACCCACACCCCGCACAAGCCGAGTGTCCCACCGAATAATATTTTGTTAGTTCTTTGTTCATGATAAACTAAAAATTACTAAGCATAGTGCTTAAAATTGGTTTTAACTTACCTATGCTTAACATAATTAATAAAAATACAATTAATAAAACTGAAGTAATCAGAAATATTTTTCCGTTTTTTAATACTTTTCTTGCTTTAACTTTATATAATTCGCCTTGTGTATTTCTAATCAAGAAATATTTGATATAGAAAAAAATCATTAGTAGCAAAGAAAAAGGTACTATCAATAAAAAATTTAAACTAATAAACATGTAGTGGTTCTTATCCATAAAACCTGTTACTAAATAGTCAGCTATAATATTTGTTGCAAACAATAAAAATAAAATTACTAAAAATATTTTTGCTTTTTTAAAATCTTTTGTATCTTCTATTTCTAATGATTCGCCCGATTCTCTTCTTGTTAAATAATATCTAGCGTAGAAAAAAATCATGAGCAAAAATGAAAAAGGAATCAACAAAGAACAATTTATAAAACTAAAAATATTTAGAATAAGGCTTGAATATGACTGAGTTGGAAGCCCTCCAGTTGTCATTAGAGAACCATCCATCTGCCCAAAGGCATTCTTCTTAAAAATCAACAAAGACAAACTAACTGCAACAATCCTAATAAAAATTCTTGAAATTATTTTTTTCATTTTTTTTATATATAATTTACTTAAAAACCTCCTGTAGTTTCATTTGAATTAATTTGGAATAAAACAACTACTAAAAATATAATGTAGTACGCTAAAACAATTGATATTCTTTTAATAATTTTTAAAATTTTCTGAGCCTTAACTGCATCTTTATTTTTAAAAACAAAGTATATACCAATAAAAAATATTAGCAGTGTAATCGCAACTACAATTAGCACCGAAACCGTCTTGGTGATATCTACTCCAAAAAAAATACTTGGGGACAAAAATGATACAGCTGAAAATACAAACAGTGACACGCCTATTAGAACTTTTTTCATTTGTTTATGTTTAATTTATTTATATAATAATGATTTTGGCAAAATTTATATTCTTTTTGCCTGTTTTTTTGGAATTCTTTTTCCCAAGTATCTTTTATTCTCCCGTTCCTAACATTTCCTATTATATCATTTTTTCCTTGATTTTGCACATAGCTTGTAATGTCTCTATTGTGCAAAACACTAAATGTTGAAATTCCAGCTGTGCATCTTTTGCATTTTCCAATTTCCGTTGATTTTTTGAAAATACTTGATCCGGAATCTTCTTCAAAAATCAACTTGATTTTTCTCTTTTTTTCCGCCCTAATTTTATCCACAAATTCGCATAACTTCATATAATCGTCCATAGACAGCATATCCTTTTCATTTTCATTCGTTCTGCCTAGCAATTCCATCGGCGAAATTTGCCATTGAGCAATTTCCATTTTTTTCAAAAATTCATAAAAACTGCCCAGCTCTCCAATATTTTTTCTAAATACAGTTGTCTTAATAGCTGGAATTATTTTATTTTCCTTTAAAAGCTTGATACTTTCCAGTGTTTTTTTATAAAAATTTCCGCCTCTAAGATAATTATGGCTTTCTTCAAAGCCATCTAGGCTAATAGAAATTCCAACAACCAAACTCTTGATTTTTTCAATATTTTTTCGGTTAATCAGTAAGCCATTGCTCACAACAGAAGTTTTGAAACTTTCTTTTTTTAAAAATTCCAATATCTCAAAAATATCTTCTCTAAAAAATGGCTCCCCTCCTGTAATATATATGCCAGTTTTTTTGCCAAAATCTTTTTTCACTTCCCTGAAAAAATCTTTCCATTCTTCAGTTTTTAATTCATTCTTTTTTATTCCTAAACTAGAATTCATATAGCAGTGCTTGCATTGTAAATTGCATTTTCCGGTTATTTCAACCCCGATACCCCTTAAATCATGAATTGATTTTTGCAAACTATGCTGGCAATTCAACATGCCCAAATATACTTTTTCTTTTAAATTCAATACCATATTTCTGAATGATTCGTCATATAATTATCTACTATTCCAATTATTATATACAGCGTAATTAATAAAATTGAGATAATTAAAAATATTTTTCCTCTTTTTAAGAATTTTTGTGTTTTTATATTTGATAACTCATCTATTTTTTTTCTTATTAAGAAATATTTGATATAAAAAATAATTGCAAGTAATAGAGAAAGAGGGAATAAGAAAAAAATAGTTAGCCAAGCAAAAAAATTAATTCCCATGTCCAAAGAAGATGCCTCCCCAGGCAATTGTGTTATGTCACTATTTAGTTCTAATTGCGCAAAAGCATTTTTCTTAAAACTCAACAAAACCAAGCTAATCGCAATAATCCTGACAAAAATTTTTGAAATTATTTTTTTCATTTTTTTATTTTATATATCCCCCTTCAATTTTACCTGCAAACACATCTTCTATTTGTTTCTGAAAAATATCGCGTCCTCCAAGACCATAAACATAGGATTTGATTTCGCGTCCCGTAGAGACGCAAAATTTTGCGTCTCTACCCTTTCCATATAAAGAATTTATGATTTCACTATAAAACGGCGGATAAGTTCCGATTGATTGGGCACGGTCCAGTACAATTATTTCCTTGGAATTTTTCAAACTTTCGGCAATTTTTTGGTGTGGAAATGGTCGAAATAAATTTATTTTCAAAATTCCTACTTTTTCTCCTGCCTCTCGTAATTTATCCACCACCACCTTTGCTGTTCCAGATGCGCTACCAGTAATAACCATAATTTTTTCCGCATCTTCCAATCTATATTCTTCAAAAATATCATATTTCCTTCCGCTGATTTTTTCAAAATCTTTTGCGATTTTTTCATATTCTTCTTCTGCACTTTTCATTGCTTCCTCCTGATCAATCCTAAATTCAAAATAGGAATTTTGCAGAGCCACTGCGCCATAAGTCACAGGATTTTCTGTGTCCAAAAGTGGGCTAACCGCCTCAAATTCTCCCACAAATTCTTGCACAACTTTTGTTTCTAAAATTTCCAAATTTTCCACGCTATGAGAAGTGTTGAAACCATCCATAATTACCATAATTGGCAGTTTCACTTTTTCAGCCAATTTCATTCCGATAATTGTTTTGTCATAAACCTCTTGGCCATTTTCACAAAAAAGTTGAATCCAACCGGAGTCTCGACAGCCCATCACATCACTATGATCACCATGAATGTTTATGGGCGAAGCCAAGGCTCGCGCGCTCACCAGCATCATAATTGGCAGACGCATTCCACTGGCGATATAGAGAACTTCATGCATCAAAGCCAAGCCTTGCGAACTAGTAGCAGTGGCCGTTCTGGCTCCCGCTGAACTTGCGCCAATCGCCGCACTCATGGCCGAGTGTTCTGATTCTACTTTTATCATTTCCGTTTCCACCTCGCCATTGGCCTCAAATCCAGCATAGGTTTCAATGATTGTGGTTTGTGGAGTAATCGGATAAATCGGCATCACATCTATTTCAATTTGTTTCAAAGCTTCGGCTGCTACCGCCCCACCAGTCAAAGCTAATTTATTTTTTTTATTTTGCATAATTTTTTTAAAAAAATCATTATTCGTACATTAGTATATTCGTATAGATTCGTAATTCGTAGAGAATATCATTTTTTCTTCATTATTATCGCCTTCATTGGGCAAACTTCAGCACAAACGCCACAACCTTTGCAATATTCATAATCAATTTCCGCTTTGCCATCCTTAATTATAATTGCCGCATCTGGACAAAATGGCACACAAGTTGCACAACCAATGCACTTTTCTTTGTCCACTTCCGGATGCATATATCGCCACGCTCCGGTCTTAGGTGATTTACTTTGATCATGTTTTATAACTGCTCCAAACTCCATAAAAATTTTTAATTTTGTAATTTTATAATTTTTAAATAATTTTTAATGCTAAAATTTTTAAACATTAAAAATTAAGATTTATTTATAAAATTGAAAATTGAAAAATTAAAAATTAAATTGCGTCGTACGCTTTCTCAATCGCCATCACATTTTTGTCACAATTTTCTTTACCTAATTTTTTTTCAAAAATATTCCTAAATTCTTCAATCATACTTTCCATTTTTATCACTCCAGAAACTTGCACAAATTTTCCCAAGATTACGGTGTTAGGACGAGGCTGACCAATAATTGAAAGCGAAATTCCACTGGCATCAATTGGATGAATTTTACCTTCGAATTTTCCGCCTTTTTGAATTAATTTTTCTCGCACTTGGTGTTCTGGCATTTGGGTATTTATTATCAAAAACTCATCTTTATCTAAATTGAAAGCCACTTCTTGTGAATCCAAAAGTGTGTCGTCCAACACCACTACTAAATCTGGATCAATAACTGGTTCGTGCGTTCTGATTTCATAATCAGAAATTCGCAAATATGTCTTAGTCGGCGCGCCAGACCTTTCCGGCCCAAAACTTGGAAAAGCTTGAACAAATTTATTTTCATGAGTTCCCGCCTGCGCCAAAATCTCCGCCGTTGTTTTGGCGCCTTGCCCGCCCCGAGCAAAAAAAATGACTTCAAAAATGTCTTTATGATTTTTCATATTTTACGAAATACGAAATTAATACTAAATACGAAATTACGAAAAGTTTTTTAAATGTTTCGTATTTCGTTTATTTCGCCAGCCTCGACTCGCAAAGGTAATTGCTTGTCGACGCGAGGCGGGTAGTTCGTAAAACCATTATACCACAAAAAAAAGAACCCGCCAAATATTTCAGCGAATTCTTTTGAAAACGATATTCTTTTGTATTTTTTTATTCGTATTTCATCACATTTGTAAAAGTTCGCCCGGCCTCGCGTCGACGAAGCGTCTCCGCGAATCGAGGCGGGTAATTCGTAAGGATTTACAGTTGCTCCTCGATATCCCTCTTCAAGTCCTCCGCGCTAAGTGTTCCGGTTTCAATTTTGTCGTTTACGAAAATTGTCGGTGTTCCCGTGATACCAAAATTTTGCGCATCGCTAATATCGGCATTAATCTTATCCTGATATTTTTTACCATCTAAACATCCATTGAAATCATTTTCATTCAACTTCAATGTTCTAGCATAAGTTTTGAAGCTAGCCGTATCCTTTGTTTCGCCCCATTGCGATTGTTTAGCATAAAGAATGTCGGCATATTCCCAAAATTTACCTTGTTCCAACGCGCACATAGAAGCCAGCGCGGCATTTTCCGACTGTGAATGTATTTCAACTAGGGGGAATTCTTTGATACCAAATAAAACTTTATCCTGATAATTTTTCATCGTATCGCGCAGTGCTTTGTAAAAAACTTTGCAATACGGACATTGGAAATCGGAAAAAATAACCACTTTGACCTTGGCCTCACTATTACCAAAAACTGCATCACCGCTATTTATTTTCGGCAATTCCAAATATTTTCCTACGGGCGCTCCCAATGTTTGCACATTTAAAATATATTTATCCGCTTTGGCATAAAATAAAATCTGGGCTTCCATAAAAAATTCTGTCTGCTCAAGATTTTTTTCAAAAATAAAAGCTGGCAAAGTTTTGATTCCAAATTCACTAATCAAATTTTTTCCTTGTTCGCTGTCAAAATTTATTTTTTCTGCGCTAATTGTTGGAGCCACTCGACGAAGCCAAGCTAAAATTTCCCCCGGATCGCAAGAAGGACAACTGTCGTCAGTGATAACAGCAATAGGAAGAGCCGGACTGTCATAAGCTACCCAAGTTTTCCCACTCACTTCAAAAATATCTGTTTTGTTAAGATTTTTTTGCGAATAACCAGCGCTTTTTATCAATTGCCCGATATCCACAAAAAGACTGCCCAAAAAAAGTCCCAACAAAAGAATCGCCAAAGAAATTAGATTTTTAATTTTCTTCTCTTTATTTCCGTCATTCCCAATTTCTGTTTCTAAATTTGTATTTTTTTCTTCCATAATAATATTAAAAAATTTATCCCCCTTAATTACCAATTACTATTTACTTTCTGCCTCTTGTTTTTGCACTTCGTCTTTTTGTTTTTGCAAAATATCTTTTTCAATCTTATTGATATCAAAATCGCTCTTCATAATTTTCATTTTATAATCATCATACCCAATCGTGATTCTTTTCACCGCTTCGGTCTTGAGCGCAATCCCAACCAAAATTCCCAAAATCAAAAACAACACAAGCTCAATATAGAAATCGTATTTCTTTTTTGGCTCTTCCTCCCACGCCTCTAAAACTCTTTCTGGTTCAAGAATTGGCACCTCTGTAATTTTCATTTCTTTAATCTCTTCCGCTTCTTCTACTTGTTCTGTTTTAAGAGCTGACAAATAAAGACTTCCTGAATCTTTTTTCAAATATTTTTGGGTATTTTCCCAATATTTCTTCAGTCTTTTTTTAAAATTATTTTCCATAAATTTATTCGCATGGGCGCGTTCGCCCGCCTCGACTCGCGGAGATTGCTCTTCGACGCGAGGCTGGACAGACGCACTATTCACATGCTATCACATATCAAAAAACCCCGCAATCTTGCGGGATTTTTGATTTATGGCGTAATAAAAAAGAATTCCTTATTTAAATATGTACCTGTATATATAACCAATTTATCTAATATTTAAGCCGATTTTCCCCGCCTGTGGATAACTATTTGAAATTTTCTGAAAATATGGTAGTATTATAAATGACAAGTAAATTCCTTATGCGTGGGGTTCCGGATGGTTCCTCGTAAATAGCGCATAGGGTTTTGTCTTTTTTAGGGGAATAATGGACTTTCTTCGACAACTTTCTGTTTGATAAGATCAAAATATTTTTTATCATTATTTTCTCTTTTTTGGTATATTGCCCAACAAATAAAATCAACCGCCTGTAAGCATTTTTCACTGCTAGGCGGTTTTATTTCTATATGAATATCTAGTTTATGATTATTTTTAACTTGCGTTTTTAGATAATCTTTAAAATTTTTGTTTAAAAACTTATTAGTTTCTCTTCTGGAAGCAATCATAAAAATCGGCGAATTAATAGAAATAAGTTTTTTAGTAAATAGCCTGTCCAATAAAATATTAGTCACATAATTGTAAAGCACATGCTTTTCATCTTGTAATTTTGTATATACTTTTCTTTTGTTTAAGTAAATTGAAATAACCGCAATATCTTTACTATTCAAGTTGCTTAGTATTTTTATTCTGGTTTTTGGCTTTTCCTTACAAGCATGCAAGACGCCCACATATCTCTTTAACTCCTTTTTGCTCAAATTTCGCGCGACTTTTTTGATCACTTTTTCTATTGGTCCTTTATTTTCAACAAACATAAAGGTAATCACAAAATACTTTGATGATTTTTTCCCAAAAGTAAATCCCAAATCTCCACTTTCATCTAAAAAAATATAGGCCATTTGTTTTATTTTTTATTTTCTACAATTTTTATCTCCTCCCCCGTCAAACCATACAACTCATAAACTTTCCAATCAATTTCTTTGTCTGTTTTTTCGATTTCTGTTTTGATCGAATTCCATTTATCGGAATTTTCGGCAGAAGATTGTAAATTTTTATTCAGTTCTAACATTTTATCCGCTAATTTTGCTAATTCATCATGTTTTTGTTTTTCTGTTTTATCAGAAAAATTAATTTCCGGAATTGGAATTTTTTCAAGTTGGTTAATTTCAACCTGAAAGGAATTATTGAAAGCATGCTTGACCCAATAATTTATAAGTTTTGAATTTACTAATGCTAAAATAAATTTCAAATCATAATCCTTAATAGAATATAGAACATGTATTTTATTGTTTGTAAAATATTCGTCGGAATCAAATGAAGCAATAATTCCTCCACCCGTTATTTCTCTAAAAAGTATTTTCGGAACTTGAAAATACTCTGGCTTTCTTGGTCCTGCTCCAGTTTTTTCCATCATTAATTCCGGTTTATACCAAATCCATTTGTAAGCATATTTATAATTATATCTACCAACATCTTTTCCTCTTAATAATTTATACGAGTCATCGTCTTTTTTATTATCTAAAATAAATTTAGAATTATCACTTGTTTTTATTCCCATTGATAATTTAGCTACTGATCCTAAATTCACTACTGGCACATTAAAATTAACTTCTTTGCCAAAGGAAATTCTATAATCAGAATTTATTTTTATTTTTTCATAACTCAATTTTCCAATTTCTTGTAACTTTCCTTCTTTGAGCTCTACTAATTTAATTTCGTGATTTTCTTTGGGTTTTTGTTTTTTAAGAAAAATTGAGATTGTTGTTACTAGGGCATCTTTGAAAACTCCTGCCGGAAGCTTGACTAATTCATAAACTGTCGTATTTTCAACTAAATATTTTCTAAATTCGCTAAAGCTATCTGTCCCCAACCAACTATTAGAAAAAATAAAGCCTAAAACACCATCCTCTTTCAATAATTTCGTAGCTTTTTCCGTAAAAAAACTATACAAATCAGATTTATTCTTGGCAGTTTCATATTTATCTTTCAGCCATTCTCTTTCGTTTTCGTCTTTTATATTAGCTAAATTTACATACGGCGGATTGCCGATAATCACATCAAAACCACCCTCTTTAAATACTTCCGGAAATTCTTCTTCCCAGTTGAAAGGTTTTTTGTCGCGCCAATTTTTGCCAAAATATTTTTCCAGTTCTTTTTCATCTCCAGAAATCAAAGAATTTCCCACCCGAACATTTTTGATGCTTGGTAGTTTAGCTTTTTTATCCAGTGTATCTAAAAGCAAATTGAGTTTTGCTAGTTCAGTTGCTTGAGCATCAAGATCCACTCCGTAAATATTACTTAGGATAATTTCCGTTTTAGTATTTTGATCGCCTGGGTTATTAAAATCCTTATACTTATTATTTATTTCCTCTAGTGCCCGCGTGAGAAATGATCCAGAACCGCAAGCCGGATCAAGTATTTTAATTTTTTTGAGATCGCTTATGCTTTTAATCTCTTCGAGTTTTTTACCTAAGGTATTTTTTACAATATAATCCACGATAAATTTCGGCGTATAATATATGCCATGTTCTTTTCTTTTTTGACGAGATTTTATTTTTATTTCATTTTTATCATCCAATTCAAAAAGTTTTCCTTTTTTATACCCCATATTAATCGGGTTTTGGGCAATATAACCTAGATAACTTTCATACACTCCGCCTAGAATATCAGACAGAATGTCTTTAAAATCATATTCGTTAGCATCGTTTCCATATAAAAGCTCAATAACTTTTTTAAAATCACTTAAATCATAGTTTTCCCATTTCTCGCAACTATGTTCATGGAATAAATTGGAATTATACAGATCATCTAACTCGCGAAATTTTCCAATTAATGAATGAAAAATTTCTTGGTTGTTTTTTTCTTCACGAATAAGCGGACGCAAAATCAAATCTTCCAATTTTCTATCCTCCAAAACTCGAATAAAAACCAGCCTGTCTAAAATTCTTTGCACTCCTTCGTCCAAATCTTCTTGATCTAATTTACCATTCCAATTTCTAAAACTTTTGGTCAGTATAATTCTCGCTTCTTTGAGATCGTCGAAAAGTTTTTCATTGACGGTAAGTTTTTGGGATTTTTTGAAAATACTTTCTGCATATTTATCCAACTTATTTTGTTCGAAACCTTCCTTGGACAAAAGCCATAATTTTTCAAAATCCGTTATATAATTTTCGCAAGAAATTTGAAAAATTATTTTATCGCGAAGAGAATTTGATTTGGCATTAGCATTGAACACTTTTATTCCCTCAAAATCAGTAAGTACCGCATAATCTACGCCCTTGTTCCAAGAATATTTAATCGCTTGTCTGGCATAACTTTCCACATCCAAATCCGCTTTCATTGATTTGGCTTCCAGAAAAAACTTTGCAATGCCATTTATGCGAAAAGCCAAATCTACTCTTTTCCCAGATATATCTTCTTCAGTTGTGACTTCATTATCATTTTTAAGATTTCGCATATCCCATCCCAACAATCCAAAAAGTGGCTCGATAAATTCATTACGAGTTTGGGCTTCATTATAATCCTTAATTTTATCTTCTTTTTTCAGCCGATTATATTTCCCCACCAAATCAGCGATATTTTTTTTGATTCGTTCCATAAATTTACTTTCTCCAATCCCTAATCTCCATTCCGCCTTTAATTCTTTTCACTACAACTTTTTGTTTTTCTTTCCAACCCAATTCCCGCACGATATCAATTGGCAAAGTGACAGAAATTGATTGATTCCCAACCCGAGTTAGTTTCCTTATATTTTGCTCCTCTATTTTTCTTCTCGCCATAAGAATTACTTATTTTAATACTTATTTAATTCCTTACATCCTCATCTTACTATTTAATCAGTTTTAAGTAAAGAAAATAAAAAGCCAAAAACACTTACCCCAATAAATTTATTGCACAACCAATCACACCAATTACCCAACTAAAACCCCAACCTAATCTATCCTTAAATACTCCAGTATTTAAGGATGAATATTTCTTTAAGATAATTCATCGTTTCTGAAATGTTTTGAGAAATTGAACGAATATTTTTCCATAAGGCGAAAGCGTGTGTTTTACAAAATTGCCTTGGTATTTTTTATTGACCAATCCTGCTTGGTAAAGCCGGCGCGTATGCTCCCCGATAGTTTTAGGATTAGCTTTTATTTTTTCAATTATACCATCCAGCGTAATACCATTGTCATCACTAATAATTAAAAGTATCTCTATACGGTGATGATTAGCCATCCCTTTCAAATGCCTTTCCATTTGCTTGGGAGTCTTAATATTCTTCTCAATTTTTTGGCGTTTTTTTGCCAGCATTGTTTTGCTTTATTTTCTTATTAATTTTACCCCAAAATATCTATCCTTAAATACTCCAGTATTTAAGGATGATTATATAAGTAATAATGTAATAGATATTTATTTACATAATTTTATTCTTTCCTAAGTGCATCCATTGGCGAAAGTAAGGAGGCTTTGCGAGCGGGATAATATCCAAAAATAATTCCCGTTATGGCGGAAAAACCAAGACCAATTACAGCCGACCACCAAGTAATGGAAAATTTCAAATTAAAACCATAGCTAACAGCCACAATCTCTCCAATTTTAGAAATTCCAAGACCTAAAATAAATTCAATGATTCCACCCAGCAGTGTGATAAAAATTGCTTCGAAAAGAAATTGAAAGAGAATTTGCGAATTTTTGGCGCCAACGGATTTTTTGAGCCCGATTTCAAAAATCCGCTCTGTCACTGAAACATACATCACATTCATAATCCCCACCCCTCCAACAATCAGCGAAATGGAAGTAAGTGCAATGAGTAAAAGATTAACCGAGAAAAAAACTTTATCAAGAATTTCTAAAACTTCCACGATTGAATTGACTGCAAAATCATCATCTTCCGGATCAGTAATATCGTGCTGTTCTCTCAAAACATCTACGGCATTAAGAATAGTCAGATCAAGCTTTTCCATATCTTTGATTTTAAAAATGGCAAATTGAATATAATCAATACCGGCTAATTTCTTTTGCACTGTCTGAAGTGGAATATAAACTGTTCCATCAAAATTAAAAAAACCTGTCGCGCCTCTTTCCTTCAAAACCCCGACTATTCGATAGGTTTGCCCTTTTACTTTTACATTTTTTCCTACCGCCTCACTTTCTCCAAAAAAATCTTTCTTCACTTCTGATCCCAAAACAATTACTTGCTGGAGCCCATCGTCATCTTCTTCACTGAACATAACTCCTGATTCAATTTCAGCTTTTTTGTCCGCTTCGGAAACTCCAGCGGTTGTTCCCATTATAAAAACTTGCTTATTTTTATTTTCATAACTTATTATCTGCTGGTTCATAATGGCCCCGTACCAAGCTCCGACATTTTGAAGTTCGGCAATTTTCTTCGCATCTTCTAATTTAAAAGTGGTGATCTGCGATCCGCCAACTTGACCAGAAGTATTTTGCGAAGAAGTTTTAGAAACTTTTGGTACCTTGACTTCAATTTCTATAATATCACTTCCAAAAGACGACACTTGATCAACTAAAAAAGTTTTCACACCGGTTCCAAATGACAAAACTAAGATCACTGAAGTTACGCCAATAACAATTCCGGTCAAAGACAAAATCGTCCGCCCCAAATTATTGCGAAGACTCTTGAAAGCTAGCTTGATAGGGATTAGAAAATTCATAAAATTATTATTTTTATTTTCCCCTTCTCTCCCTCTGGGAGAGATGTCGCGTACTCGCGACAGAGAGGGAACAAACTTACTACAATACTTTCAATCTAAAAATTACTTTTATTCTTTTCATTCAGCCCTTTCCCTCTCCTGTCCCGATAGTAATCGGGACATCCTCTCCCTAAGGGAGAGGTGGAATTACATTTTTACTCGTACCTAAGTGCCTCCATCGGAGAAATCTTTGAAGCTTTGTAGGCTGGATAAATCCCAAAAATAATTCCGATTATTATTGAAACCAAACAGGCTACTGCTATTGATTGCCAAGAAATTATAAACGGCCAAGTATATTGCAAAGATTGAATAATAATTGCCGTTACGCCGGAAATTATCACACCAATGATAATGCCTATCACTCCGCCCAAAAAAGAAATAAAAATAGATTCAATTAAAAACTGCGTCCAAACATCGCTGTTTTTCGCACCGACTGCTTTTCGCAGTCCCACTTCGCGGACTCTTTGATTGACTGCCAAAAGCATTATATTCATAATTCCCACCCCGCCAACAATTAGCGAAATTGTTCCAATGGCTAAAAGAAAATAGCGAAGCACATCCGTCACTTGAGTAATTATCTTAACCGCCGAAGCCAAATCGCGCACAGAAAAATCATCGTTGGCAGGATCATCAATATCGTGTCGTTCTCGCAGTGTTATAGCTATATTCGCTTTAGCGGAAGAAATAAGATTGGTATTTTTTACCTTAAGACGGATAAAGGCTAAATGATCAATGCCTAAAAAAAGTTTTTGTGCAGTTTTAAGTGGAACAAAAATTGCATCATCTTGACTAACTAAACCAAAAGAAGTCGAGCCTCTTTTTTTTAGCACTCCGATAACAGTAAAATTTTGCTCTTTAAGTTTTACAACTTTTCCAATTGGATCTGTACCGGAAAAAAGATCTTCCACTAAATTAGCGCCTAAAACCGCTACTCTGGACATATTAGTTTCTTCATCTTTAGTATAAAATCTCCCACTAACTATTTCAGAATTTTCCACATTAACATAGCTAGCCGTCGTCCCTTCAAAAGAAGTGTTTAAATCCGTTCCGTTATAAACAGCTGAAACCGTTCCTAGAACATATCCCGCCGCATCTTCCGCTTCTGGAACATTTTTTCCATTTCGAAGCGCTTCCAAATCATCATATTTTAAAGTAGTAATAGAAATTCCCATCGCAGTCGCCGGCGGACCTTTTTCATCCGATGCCCCTGGCAAGACTCCAATTAAATTTGAACCAATGCCCGTGATTTGATCTAAAATTAAAGCTTGCGCCGATTGGCCAATCGCCATAATAATAATCACCGACGCCACACCAATTACCACTCCCAGAATCGTCAAAAAAAAACGAAACTTCGTCGCGAGTAGATATTTTAGAGAAATTTTTATGGGAGAAATTAAATTCATCAGGTTTTATTTTTCCTTCTCTTGGGACAGAGAGGGCTCTAAAGAATTACTCTTTATCCTCCTCTCCCTCTGGGAGAGGATGTCGCGTACTCGCGACAGGAGAGGGCTCTAAAGAATTATTCTTTATCCCTCTCTCCCTCTGGGAGAGATGTCCCGATGTAATCATCGGGACAGAGAGGGAACGAACTTACAAAAATTCTTCAATCTTTAAAAATACTCCATCTAAATTACTTTGAATTACGAAACTAACTTTATCCACTAAATTCAGACAAATTAAAACATTCTAAATTATCTGAATTTAGTTGGTAAGGTT
>PCRW01000062.1 GCA_002772115.1 Candidatus Moranbacteria bacterium CG23_combo_of_CG06-09_8_20_14_all_35_22 | reverse complement strand
GGAATTACCATCTCGATTCTACGAGCTGATCATTCCAGAATCATTAGGATGATTCTGTGCGAAAGCACTGTTATTAAGCAACGAGTCTATTAGTATATTCGTAAAAATTCGCCCGCCTCGACTCGCGGAGACCGCTCGTCGACGCGAGGCGGGTAATTCGTAAGGATAAAAAAAGCACCAAAATAATATTAGATTTCGAGTCTCGACATTTCGGTCGGGAGGTTCCACTCGAATTCCCATATCATTTGGGCGCTCTTTGAAAAGTTATATCGCTAACTTTGGGCGGAAGCTCCGCGGTTGGTGAGTCCGCATCGATGCTTCATTTATATTATATACAAAAATTACAAAAGGTCAAACCAGATTACTGATTCATTTTTTCTAATTCAATTTTGAATTCAATTTGGTAAATTTCTAAAAGAGAAACAAGTAGGACAATAATGACTGGACCAAGAAGAATTCCAATTAGTCCAAAAAGAGCGATGCCACCGAGGGTGGAGAAGAAAACTAAAAGAGGATGAAGACTAGTTTCCTTGCCGACTAATTTTGGTCGAAGAATATTGTCTATCGTGCTCACAGCCAAGGCGCCAAAAGATAAAATTAATATGGCTTGCCAAATATTTCCTAAAAAGAGCATTATGATTCCTGCGGGAAGCCAAATGAGAGCAGCGCCTAGCATTGGAATGAGCGAAACGATGATAGTGATCACTCCCCAGATAACAGGAGAAGGTACGCCAGTTATCCAAAGAACGAAAGACATCAAAATTCCTTGGATGATGGCGATAATCAAAGAGCCTTTGAGGGTGGCTTTAGAAACAGAAATAAAATTATCCAAAAGTTTACTTTCCTGATTGTTTCGAAGCGGGCTAAGTGACATTATTTTTTTAATGATGGCATCGCTGTCTTTGAAAAGATAATAAAGCGAAAAGAAAACTACAAAAGCCATGAAGACAAAATGAGTCACGCTCTGATATGTTTTTTGAAGAGCCGAAAAGATAAAATTGCTGGCATTTTGAACGCCCTGAATTATTTTTCCAGAATTATCAGTACCAATATTTTGCACATCAAGAGTTTTTATATCTATCCCGAGATTTTTCAAAAATTGATTTTGTGAAGTGGAGCTAAGATAGGTTTGCCAATCAGATTGTTGGACATTTCGGTAAAGATCAGCGCCTTCTTTGGCAACTAAACTGGCGGTTAAGAAAAAAGGAATAACTAAAATAAAAAATAAAATAACGCAAAGTGTCAAAGATGCTAGTGATGGGCGGTTGCCAAATTTTTGGTTGATTTTTTCGTACCATTTTTTGAAAAGTTGCGAGATGACAAAAGCCAAAAAGAGTGCAACCAAAAAGGGCTTGAAGACTAAATAAGCGCATATTCCAGCCAAAATAATGAGGATTAGCAAAAAAGCGGAGTTTAAGTTATTTTTCATATTTTTTGTAATTTTAGTTTGTTTAATGATTCTATTATACAGGAAATTTAACCTTGCGGAAAGTGCCTATTGCGCACATTTACAAAAAGCCTTATAATACAAGGGTAATTAGGGGATATAAATAATAATTAATTAAGTTTCATTCTTTTCTCACAAAAAAGAACGAAGCAAAAAAAGCAATGACAAAAATGACAAAGTCACAACTGATGTCAGCTTTGGCTGAAAAAACCGGACTTTCCAAAAAGGATGTCATCGGTTTTATGGATACGCTGGTTGAATTGGCGTATTCAGAAGTGAAGAAGAACGGAGTTTTCGTTCTTCCTGGTTTTGGAAAAATGGTCAAGGTTAACCGAAAAGCTCGAGTGGGAATCAACCCAGCTACAGGAGCAAAGATTAACATTGCTGCTAAAACTGTAGCAAAATTCCGTTTGGCAAAAGCTGCCAAGGAAGCTGTATTATAATCTAGCCTGAGTAGAAATTCAAAAAGATTCCGAGTAATCGGAATCTTTTTTTATTTTATTTTTTCTCTTCATAAGAGGCTCTTCGCCATTTTTCTTTTCCCAAAAACTTCGCCTTACTTTTTCTTTCCGCAAGAAAAAGTTTCAATTTATTTCGTCGCTGTCGTAGGCAGAATTAAAATGTAAGAAAGTGCAAAACAAAATTCAAAAATGGTCGCAGAAAAGTTGAGCTTTAGGGTGGAGCCTAAGCTTTTCGAAAAGCTCAACTTTAGTGGAGTAATTATGAAAGAAAAATAAAATTATAAGAAAAGTAAATTCTTTGCTATAATCAAGCTAAGCAAAAGATTTTCTTAAAAAAACAAAATAATCAAATTTTATGCATATGCACAAAGTTGATTATTTATATTCTGATATTTAATTATGATAGTAAGAAAAGAAATTATTTTAAACAATCAAAAAATTCCCTATACTTTCCGGAAAAGCCGACGGTCAAGATGTATGCGTCTAACAATCAAAACTGACGCGACTTTGGTGGTGAGCGTGCCGTGGCTGTTGAGCAGAAAAAAGGCGGAAGATTTTATCAGGCAAAAAGCAGATTGGATTTTGGGAAAACTAGAATATTTCAAAAATAAAAAAACAAATTTGCCATCGGCGACCAGAAAAGATTATTTGCAGTATAAAAAACTGGCGCGGGAAATTGCACAGAAAAAACTGGAGTACTTCAATCAATATTATAATTTTAAAATCGGTAAAATTTCTATTCGCAATCAAAAAACCAGATGGGGGAGTTGCTCTCGGTCAGGCAACTTGAATTTTAGCTATCGCATTATTTATCTTTCCGAAAATCTTTGCGATTATATTATCGTTCACGAGCTGTGCCATCTTGGCGAGTTCAACCATTCCAAAAATTTCTGGGATTTGGTTCAAAAAACCGTGCCAGAGTATAAGAAAATAAGAAAAGAGATAAAAAAAATGTAGAAAATATGAGGTGTTTTGACTAGGCTGGCAAAGTGGAGTATAATTTTGTTGTTAAGAAAAAAATATATGCAAATCACTAAATGCGATATTTGTAAAAAGAAAATAGAATTTAAGGATACTGTTAGAGTGCATAAGGCAGACAGTGCGTTTAGTTCTTTTGAGTTTTGTGGCAATTGCGCTACGCCGATAGTAAAATTTTTAATAAGCAAAAAATTAATTGATAAAAAAAATGAAAAAAAATAAAATAACTTTGGATGATTTAGCTAATATGATTCAAAAAAGTCTTTTAACTACGGAAGAGAATATAAAGGAAGAGATAAAATCAACCCGGGAAGAATTGAAGGCTGATATAAAAGATGTTAAAGCTGACCTAAACAAAAAAGTAGATATTTTTACTCACAAAGACTTAGAATATAGGGTGGAGAAGCTGGAAGAAAAAGTCGTGGCAGGGAGGAAGAAATAAAATATATTTTTTATCAATTTAATTTAAAATTCGAAAGCCGGTTTATGCCGGTTTTTTTGATGAAAAAATATAAATATTACACCCAGTCGCAATTGCGACTGGGTGTAATATTGTAAAAGATGGCTTAAAGGCATTTAATTGTTGGTAAAAATAAAAAGAGACTTGCGACAAATTGTGTCGAAGTCTCTTCGATTAAGGAATATAATACGAGGCGTTAGGGCATTTCCTTGGTTCTTAAAAATGTCATATACATTTCTTCTAAATCCTTATAATGGTTTGTATTGACACCCTTCTTGGCCTCGAAAATTGTATAGTTTGCTAAAAGACAACTGCTACATATTCCTCCTTGTTGAGGCCATAAAATTTTAAACCATTTTCTACACACTTGGCATCTTCTTTTGCCAAAAATAATCTTTTTATTTCTCTGAATCAAATCGACCTCAATTTTTTCAAGGCGACTTATTTTTGGCATTGCGATGAAATAAATCAACGCAAAAATAAAAATAGCCAGAGAAAGATTATAAACGGCGATGGGCTTATGATCTAGGCTTAAGAAACATAAGACAAATGCTGAAACCATAATTGTAAACATAATATTAACCATACATTTAAGTTTAATTATGTTTATAAATATTTCCTCGCGCTTGATTTGAAAAGAACTTTTTTCCATTTTTCTACCTCCCAAATAAAAAATGATTGTTATTATAAAATATCCTAATGGCAGTGTTGCATATAATCTTATTTTTTTCAAGTTCCTATCTTTTTTACCAAATCTCAATCTTTCCCTCTGGGAAGATTTTTTTGATGGCGGATTTGAGGTCGCCATTATTTTGGATGCAATAGGGGGTTTCGAGTTTGGAGTTGCCGATGGAAAGATAGACTTTCATAGCACCCATTTCGCAACGATCAAATAGGGAAGAGAGATTTTTGAGGATGGCTTTGTCAAAATTTAGGGGGAGAGTAATAATAAGTTTGGAAGACTTATTCGGGTTAACCCTCTCTTGTCTCGGGTACGAGACATTCTCCCCCAAAGGGGGAGAGGGATTTTGAAGAGATTTTTTTGTAGGCTCACCGCCATTGCTTCTTTGCGTGTGGAGAATTCTTTTGCAATTTTCCAATTCTTGTTGGTTGATTGATTTGGCGCTGTCGCAAAGCAATTTAAATTCGCCGTCTTTGTCAGAAATTTTTCCCGTGGCTAAAATAATTTTGTCTACTTCCCAGATTGAACCGGTGGCTTCTAGGGTTTTAGGGAAAATCAAAATTTCCATTTGAGAAGTCGTATCTTCAATGGTGGCAAAGGCCATCATTTTTTGATTTTTGAGATAAATCTTTTTTATTTTGGAAATTATTCCTCCGATGGAAACTGTTTGTCCAACCAGTTGAGAATTTATGTTTCGAATTGGTATGGCCATTTTTTCTAAATATTCTTGGTAATCTCGAACTGGATGATCGCTAATATAAAGTCCAAGGAGTTCCTTTTCCCAAGCGAGTTTTTCTTTTTTAGAAGCTTCTATAGAGGTCTCTAATTTTATTGGTGGCAATTTAATATCGGCATCTCCAAAAAGACTGGTCTGATTAGAATTTTTCAGCTTTTCAATATTTTTAGAATGAGCTAAAATATTTTCAATGGAAGCGATGATGGAATTTCTTTCGGAAAATTCTTCCAACGCACCGACTTTGGCCAACGCTTCAATGGATTTCTTATTTAAATCTTTATGTTTTACTCTTTCAATGAAATTAGTCAGACTCAAAAATTTTCCATTCCTTTTTCTTTCTTCGACAATTTCATGAGCGACTGTGTGGCCGACATTTTTTACTGCATTTAACCCAAAGCGAATACGCTTAATCGGCGCAGATTTACACTGATTAGATGCGGATGGCCGCGGATTATCTGTTGCATCCGCCTTTTCATCCGCCACATCTGCGATTATGACGGCAAATTGCTCAAAACTTTCATTGACATTCGGGGGCAGAACTTCAATGCCCATTTCTCGGCATTCAGCAATTTCAATGGCGATGCGATCAATATTGTCTTGATCAGAAGTGAGAAGAGCGGCCATAAATTCCGCTGGAAAATGCGCTTTGAGATAGGCGGTTTGATAGCCGACTAGTGCATAACAAGCCCCATGCGATCTGTTGAAGCCATAGCCAGCAAAAGGTTCAATGTAGGCGAAAACTTTTTCTCCCACAGATCCGGCAATCCCTTGTTTCATGCAACCCTCAATGAATTTATGTTTTTGCTCGGTGATTAGCGCAAAGATTTTTTTGCCCATGGCTTTTCGCAGTACATCCGCTTCGCCAAGAGTAAAACCCGCTAGAGCTTGAGCAATCTGCATAACTTGTTCTTGGTAAACTACTACGCCATAAGTTTTTTCTAGGATTGGTTTCAAATTTGGATGAAGATATCGGATTTCTTTCTCGCCATGTTTTCTAGCGATAAAGTCCGGAATCCAATCCATTGGTCCAGGACGATACAGTGAAACCATAGCAATTATATCTTCTAGAGTATTAGGTTTAAGAAGTTTCAAATATCTTTTCATGCCAGAACTTTCCAATTGAAACACTCCCGTAGTCTTGGCTTCTTGCAAAAGCTTGAAAGTTTTTTTGTCATCCAGTGGTATATCGTCGATATTGATTTCTTGACCGTAAGTTTTTTTTACAATTCTAAGGGTGTTTTGAATAATAGTGAGATTTTTTAGTCCCAGAAAATCCATCTTAAGCAGGCCAATTTTTTCCACAAAACTATATTTAGTCGAAGAAGAATATTGCGTGACAGTACCGTCGCCTTTGCCGGTTATTTTTTGCAGGGGAGTATATTCACTCACAGGTTCTTTGGTGATAACTACTCCGCAAGCATGCATCGAAGCATGACGCACCACGCCCTCGAGCCGTCCAGCGCTGTCAATTAATTTTTTTCCTCCCTCATCATTTTTATGCAAATCGCTAAATTCTTTGACATTTTCTAAAGCATCGGAAATTGTAGAAAACATTGGAATCATTTTAGCGGTTTTGTCGCAAAAATCATAAGGCAAACCGAGTGCCCGACCGGCATCGCGGATGGCAGCGCGGGCGGCCATAGTTCCAAAGGTAATGATTTGAGCCACATGATCATTGCCATATTTTTTTCTCACATATTCCAAAACTTCATCTCTTCTGTCATCAGCGAAATCCATATCGACATCTGGCATAGAAATTCTTTCAGGATTTAAAAATCTTTCAAATAGCAAGTCGTATTTTATCGGATCAATATTAGTGATGCCGATAAGATAGGAAACGAAACTTCCGGCAGCGCTACCACGGCCGGGGCCAACCACGATACCTTGTTCTTTGGCCCAATTGACAAAATCTTGCACGATCAAAAAGTAAGAAGCAAAACCAGTTTTTCTAATCACATCTAATTCATATTCCATTCTTTGTTTTTGTTCGAGGTTAATATTCTCGCCAAATCTTTTTTTGAGTCCATCTTCGGTAAGACGCCGAAGATAAGTTTCGGCTGTATAACTTTGCGGAACATCAAATTCCGGAAGTTGAGTTTCCCCAAGTTTTATAGTAAGGTTGCATTCATTCACGATTTTTTGAGTATTCGCTAGCGCTTCGGGAATATTTTTGAAATGCTCGGCCATTTCTTCGGGGCTCTTGAGATAGAGTTCAAAAGCCATCAAATTCATACGATTAGTTTCGGTAACTTTTTTGTTAGTCTGAATGCACAGCAAAATATCTTGAATTTCATTATCTTCTTTTTTTACATAATGAATGTCATTGGTGGCTACCAGGGGAATATCTAATTTTTTAGAAATTGCAATGAGCGCATTATTGGCAAGACCTTGATTTTCAAATTTTGGATGATGTTGAATTTCTAAATAAAAATTACCTTTACCAAAAATTTCTTGATATTCTAGCGCCAACTTTTCTGCTTTTTCAAGATTGCCGGAAATGGCAGTGGAAGGAATTTCTCCTTCGGCGCAAGCACTAAGACCAATTAGCCCTTCGGAATATTTTCGAAGAATTTCTTTGTTGATTCTGGGTTTGTAATAAAAACCTTCCAAATGAGCAATGGAAATTAGTTTCATTAAATTCTTATAGCCTTTTTCATTTTTGCAAAGTAAAATCAAATGATAGCGAGTTTTGTCTTCTTGGGTGTTATTTTTACTCAAATAATCTCCCGCGGTGAGATACATTTCACAGCCGATAATCGGTTTGATGCCTCTTTCTTTGGCTTTGATATAAAATTCAATGGCGCCATAAAGCACACCGTGATCAGTGATCGCTAAAGAATCCATGCCAAGTTCCTTGGCACGATCAAGAATGTCGTCAATTTTGGCGAGACCATCGAGGAGAGAATAGTGGGTGTGGACATGGAGATGAGTAAATTTCATAATGTTTTACGAACTACGAAATTACCGAAATACGAAACGATTAAACTTCATTTTCGTACTTTCGTATTTCGTTCATTTCGTAGTTCGTAATTTGAGCGAAATAAAAACTGGTTCAAGCTAGTTGATAATCCAGTTAAATAAAATAGCAGTGAGTTTTTTCATATGATTTCGTTCTCCTCATAGCCTGGGTTGCCCCTTTGGGTTTTGCAGGAGAATTAATAGCGATGCATATAGTTTAGCATAAAAATGAAACTTGACAAAAAGCTGATGATGATATAAAAATTAAATATGTAGATTGAGGCTCCCGTCTTGCTTGACGGGCAAACAAAAACCCTTAAACCGCCGGAGGTGTCACATGAACGCAAAGCTGGGGACTTTGTATGTTCTTTGTTTCGCCGAGTGGTAAAAAAAGCAGGGGTCCTTGCTAAAAGGGCTCCTGCACCGAATCTTAAGTAGAAAGTTTTCTTATCTTTTATCCAAAAGATAAGAACAATACTTAAGGTTCTTTTTTTATGGAAAAATAAAAAAAGGGTTTCGCACGGTTGTGGCGGAAACCCTTTCGTGGGTTTGTTTGGTGCCCTGTTTTAAGGGCACTGAATGTTTAGTGGTTCGATTTTTTGGGGGAGGAGCTCCTTTTTTTGGAAAATAAGGGAAGCTATAAGCATTTCCCTTTGAGTGTTAAACTCCATTATTAAAGAGTTTAATTGGCACTTATTTTTTTGTAAATTTGCGTAAGTGAAATTTAATTTTTTGAGTATTTCTTCTTCAGGATTTCTATTGCAACTGAAAAATAATACACAAAAAATAAAAATTCCAATAAAAACAATTTTTTTTTTCATTAGTTAACTCCTTTTTTTAGAGATCTGATTTTCTGATTAGTTTTAAAAAACATGGGAAAGAGTGGAGATAACTGACAAGGCAATTCCACCCCTCATCCGTCTTTCTTAAGATTTGGCGAATTACTAGATCAAATCCATCTGGAAGAGTGATTATCTGGTCAACTTCTGGAACTTTTCTTTTTGCCGGAATATATTCTTGGCAATCGCCAAGATCAATTCCGCTTTTAATATCTCCTCCGATGCGACGAAAAGTTTTTGTAAAAATCTGATTTAACTTCTCATCTCTTAATGTGCAGTTTACAACGGTCTTTTTTACGGAAAAATATAAGACAGTCAGAGATTTTCCGTGAAATTTCATTGTTGCGCCTTTATCTATGAAGCCTATAATCATAACGGTTTCCTCCCTAATAGTTTGTTGTTAAAAAACTTCCTCCTATTTTAACTATAGGCTATAATAGAATTATGATTAAAGCAACCCCGTGTAAATAATTATTTCAAAATGATTAAATTTTAATGGTATGGAAAATGATTTTGAATTAGCAAAAAATAAAGACAAAAAATATTTAACAGGGTCAAGCTTTGAGCTGGAAAAAAAATTAATTGCTCAAGGTTATGATTTTATCATTGGCATTGATGAGGTGGGGAGAGGACCACTGGCTGGTCCGGTTGTTGCGTGCGCGGTGGTGCTACGCGTTCCCTCTCCTGTCGTGAGTACACGACATCCTCTCCCTAAGGGCGAGGAGGATTTGGAAAAATTCAATCTTATTCGCGACTCCAAAATGCTTTCGGAAAAGCAGAGGGAAAGCCTGTTTGATTTTATAGCTGAAAATTTTTATGTCGGCGTGGGGATTTGTGATCATCGGACAATTGACCGAATAAACATTTTAGAAGCGAGTTTTTTGGCGATGAAGAGCGCGGTTTCGCAGTTGAAAAATAAAATTCAAAATTTTAAGAATTCGAAAATGATAATTCTTCTGGATGGCAACAAAAAAATTCCCAACTTTTCTTTTGAACAACGGGCGATTGTAAGTGGAGATAAAATTGTCAAATCAATTTCTGCCGCTTCGATTTATGCCAAAGTGACTCGTGACCGCATGATGGGTGAAATGCATAAAATTTATCCCGAGTATAATTTTGCCCAGCACAAGGGCTATGGCACAAAAATACATATGGATGCTCTCAAAAAGCACGGCCCCTGCGAAATCCACCGCAAAAGTTTCCGACCAGTCCGAAAATGCCTAGTAAATTTCTCCTAACATCGAATGTTAGGATAGGGCATTCTTGATTATTGCGCCTATTTAAGCTAGTATAAAAGTATGAAAAACAAAATTCGAAAATTAATAAAAAAAGCAGTAAAAGACCTTGGTTATGAAATTGGGGAGGTTGAAGTTGACTATCCGAAAGTCGAAAATTTTGGCGATTATACGACGAATGTGGCGATGGTTTTGGCCCGCCTCGACTCGCGGAGACAATCGCTTGTCGACGCGAGGCGGGTTAAGATCGCTAAAAAAAATCCGATGGAGATTGCAGAAAGTATAAAGAATAAAGTAGAAAGTATAAAGCAAAATGAAATTGAAAAAGTTGAGGTTGTGAAACCAGGGTATATTAATTTCTATTTATCAAAAGAATATTTACAAGATAAAGTTCAAGAGATAAATAAATTAGAAAATAAATTTGGAGAGAGCGAAAAGAAAAAAGAAAAAATAATGGTGGAATATTCTCAACCGAACACACACAAAGAATTTCATATTGGGCATTTGCGAAATGTTTTTATCGGAAATTCTTTGGTTAATATTTTAAAGAAAGCTAAAAATAATGTTATTTCGGCTAATTATATTGGCGACACAGGAACGCATATTGCCAAGTGCCTTTGGGGGATAACAAAATTTTATTCAGATGAAAATTTAGATAGTATCAAAAATAAAGCGGAATTTTTAGGAAAAGTATATTCGCAGGCGGTCAAAGCTATTTCTGAAAATCCAGAATATGAAAATGAATTCAAAAATTTGCAAAAAAAATTTGAAGCAGGCGATAAAAAATTAATTGAAATATGGGAAAAAACCAAAGAGTGGTCGCTGGATGAATTTCAAGAAATATATAAAAATTTAGGCGTGGATTTCGAGGTGTATTTTTGGGAAAGTGAAGAAGAAAAATCAGGGAAAAAAATGTTGCCTGAATTATTAAAATATGAATTTATCAAAGAGAGCCAAGGCGCGATAATTGCGGATTTAGAAAAGTATAATTTGGGTATATTGGTTTTAGTTAGAAAAGACGGAAGCGTACTGTATGGTCTCAAGGATGTGCCTCTGGCGATTAAAAAATTTAAGGAATATAAAATTGATAAGAGTATTGTCGTGGTGGATATTCGACAGGGATTATATTTCAAGCAAATTTTCAAAATATTAGAGCTGATTGGATTTGAAAAAGAAATGAAACATATTGAATATGAATTCGTTTCACTTAAAGGAAACGAAACAATGTCTTCGCGAAAGGGAAATATTATTCCAGCTAAATTTTTGATGGAAAAAATAATTGAAAAAGTGCGAGAAAAATTTCCACAGACTAAAATAGAGAAAGAAATAGGATTGGGAGCTTTGAAATTTTTTATGCTCAAATATAGCGCCCAAACAAATATTGAATTTGATATGGATGAGGCAATTCGACTGGACGGAGCAACTGGTCCATATGTGCAATATGCCTACGCTAGAATTTGTAGTATCTTAGAGAAGGTCAAGGGGAACCCTCTCCTGTCCGGAGTACCGGACATCCTCTCCCAAAGGGAGAGGAGGAATAAGGTAGATTTATCTTTATTAACTCACGAAAAAGAATTGAATTTAATCAGAGAACTGAATAAATTTCCGGAATTGATTGAAGAAATTTCAAAAAGTTATGAAGTGCACAAATTGCCGTATTATGCGATAAAATTGGCGGATAAATTTCATTCTTTCTATAATGATTGCAAAGTGATAGACGAAGAAAATTTGGAACTTACCAGTGCTAGACTAAACCTTATAAATGCTGTTAGAATAGTATTAGGAGAAGCGCTAAGATTGATGGGGGTGAATTCTCCAAATAAAATGTAAAAATTTATAATACAAATGATGCGAATCTTATGCTAATCTACAAATATGCAAATATTTGTAGCATTCGCATATTCGCAGATTAGCATTTATTTGTAGATTTGTATTATGCGTATAGGAATTGACGCTCGAACAATTTTGAATCCAGAGAAGGGTGAAGCAATTGGAGTGGGGCATTATACCTACCAGCTCATTCGTCATCTTTTGGAAATTGACAAAGAAAACGAATATGTTTTGTTTTTTGATTTTCGTGTCCGAGAAAAAGATATCAAAAAATTTGCCCGAGACAATGTGAAGATAAAATTCTATCCATTTTCGGACTATAAAAAATATTTACCAGGAGCGTATAATGAAATTTTAGGCACGGCGACTCTCATGAAAGAAAATTTGGATGTTATCCATTCGACTTCGCCAATGAGTCGGATTCCGATGGGTTATCTTGGAAAAATGATTGTGACAGTGCATGATTTAGCGGTTTACAAAGTGCCGGAAGTTTTTCCTAAGCTCAAGCGGACGAAAATAAAAGCCAAAACAAGTTTAATGATTGGGAAAGCGGACAAAATAATTGCCGTTTCAAATTCCACCAAAAAAGATATTGAAAATATTTTCAAATATGATAGCGAAAAAATCAAAGTCATCAATGTTGGTTTTGACAAGCGACTTTTTGAAGAATCAAAGCTAGCCCGCGAAAAAGTTTTGGAAAAATATGGAATTCCACAGGATAAAAAATATATATTGTTCCTTGGCACAATTGAACCGATAAAAAATATCACCAAGCTTTTGGAAGCCTTCAAAATTTTCAAAGAAAAATGTCAAAAAACCAAAGGCAAGTGTGATCATAAACTTATTTTAGCCGGAAAAAATGGCTGGCTCTCACAGGAATACAAACAAATAGTAAAAGACCTTGGTTTGATTAAGGATGTAATTTTTACCGGCTATGTGGTGGGTGATGAACTGGTGCCACTTTTCAAAAATGCTGATTTTTTCGTGATGCCTTCGCTCTATGAAGGTTTTGGTATGACAGTTTTGGAAGCTTTTGCAACAGGTACGCCGGCGATTGTGTCGAATGTTTCTTCTATCCCAGAAGTGGCAGGAGACGGGGCTTATCAAATCAATCCGATAAATACCGAAAGTATTGCTGAAGCAATGATGAAATTTGCCATGGACGAAAATTTGAAAAATGAGTTTCGCGAAAAAGGCAAAAAACAAGTGGAAAAATTCAATTGGGAAAAATGCGCGAAAGAAACACTGGAGGTTTATAAAAGTTTTCAGTAATTTCCCTACAAAAATACAAAATATTACAAAAATACAAAAGTACAAAAAATGGACAATGATAAAGTTATCTATAAAAAGTTGAGCTATGAGATAGTTGGATCAGTTTTTGAAGTTTTTAAGGAATTAGGATATGGTTTCAAGGAAAGATATTATGAAGATGCTATTGCTAAAGAATTTAAAAACAGAAAAATTATTTTTAAAAGGCAAATACCCTATAAACTTAAATATAAAAACGAAGTAATTGGGAATTATCAATTTGATTTTCTTGTGGAAAATAAAATTGTAGTTGAATTAAAAAGAGGAGACTATTTTTCTAAAAATAATATAACTCAAGTTCTGCAGTATTTGAAAACAACAAATCTAAAGCTAGGAATTTTAATCAACATAACGAGTAGCGGTGTAAAATTTAAAAGAATTCTTAATATAAATTAATTTTTGTACATTTGTATTTTTGTACAATTTTTGTAATTTTATAGTGTATGTTTAAAAAAGTTGATGCGAGACAATCATTTCCTGAGATGGAAGAAGAAATTTTGAAATTTTGGGAAGAGAATAAAATTTTTGAAAAATCTCTTGAGAATAGAGCGGGCAAGCCACTGTATACTTTTTATGATGGACCACCATTTGCAACTGGCACTCCGCATTACGGCCATTTAGTTGGCAGTGCGATGAAAGATATTGTTCCACGGTTTTGGACAATGAAGGGTAAATATGTTCCAAGAAAATGGGGCTGGGATTGTCACGGACTGCCAATTGAAAATATTGTTGAAAAAGAATTGGGCTCAAAAGCGAAAAAGGATATAGAGAAAATGGGTGTGGATAAATTTAATGATCTTTGTCGGTCAAAAGTTCTTACTTATGTGGCAGAATGGGAAAAAACAATCAAACGGTTTGGGCGTTGGGCGGATATGAAAAATGCGTACAAAACAATGGATTTGTCCTATATGGAATCAGTTTGGTGGGTTTTCAAAGAACTTTATGACAAAGGTTTGATTTATGAAGGTTATCGTTCAATGCATATCTGTCCGCGTTGCGAAACGACGCTTTCGCAATCAGAAATAGCCGAAGGATATAAGGATGTGAAAGATTTATCAGTGATTGCTAAGTTTGAAATTACGAACTACGAAATTAATACGAAATACGAAAATACGAAAGATGTAAAAACATATATTCTTGCATGGACAACAACGCCGTGGACATTGATTGGCAATGTAGCTTTGGCGGTTGGCGAAAATATTAAATATGTTTTAGTAAAATATGAAAATAATTTTTATATTCTTGCCAAAGAAAGAGTGGAAGAGGTTTTCAAGAATAAAGAATATGAAATAGTAAATGAGATAGACGGTAAAGATTTGATTGGAAAAACATACAAGCCACTTTTTGATTATTATTCTTCTCAAGAAAAACTAGAAAATCATGAAAATGGTTGGAAAATTTATGCGGGTGATTTTGTGACAACAGAGGATGGAACTGGAATCGTGCATATTGCTCCAGCTTTCGGAGAAGATGATATGAACTTGGGAAAAAAAGAAAACTTACCTTTTATTCAACATGTTGGAATGGATGGAATAATAAAAACCGAGGCAGTTGATTTTTCTGGACTACATGTGAAGCCACAGGGCGACCCGCAAAAAACTGATGTAGAAATTATAAAATATTTGGCAAAAAAAGGTTTGCTTTTTGCTAAAGAAAAATACGAACATAGCTATCCACATTGTTGGCGCTGTGAAACGCCACTCATCAATTATGCAACTTCTTCATGGTTTGTGAGTGTGGAAAAAATCAAAGAAAAAATGTTGAAAACTGCCAAGGAAATAAATTGGTCGCCTGTGCATATCAAAAATGGCCGATTTGGAAATTGGCTTGAATCAGCCCGTGATTGGTCAATTTCTCGTCAGCGTTTTTGGGCAAGTGTTATGCCGATTTGGAAATGTCAAGGCGCTGACTCACACGGACTGAACGCGGACTTACGCGGAAAAAATATAAAAAAGTGTGATAATTTGAAAGTCATTGGATCAGTAAAAGAGTTGGAGGAATTGTCCGGAGAAAAAATTGTTGATATTCATAAACATATTGTTGACAAAATTAATTTTAAATGTGAAAAATGCGGTGGGATAATGAAAAGAATTCCCGATGTGCTTGACACTTGGTTTGACTCTGGTTCAATGCCGTACGCCGAGATTCATTATCCATTTGAAAATCAAGAAAAATTTGAAAAAGGTTTTCCGGCGGAATTTATCGCCGAGGGAATTGATCAGACTCGTTGCTGGTTTTATTATCTGCATGTTATTTCTAATGGAATAAAAGATAATCTGGCTTTCAAAAATGTGGTGGTCAATGGAATAGTTCTGGCAGAAGATGGAAAGAAAATGGCAAAACGGCTCAACAATTATCCGGATCCGAATTATGTTTTGGAAAAATATGGCGCAGATGCTTTGCGATTTTATCTGACATCTTCCAGTGTGATGCAAGCGGAGAATTTGAATTTCAAAGAAGCGGATTTATCGGATCTTGT
Organism: Candidatus Moranbacteria bacterium CG23_combo_of_CG06-09_8_20_14_all_35_22; assembly: GCA_002772115.1. GTDB lineage: Bacteria > Patescibacteriota > Minisyncoccia > Moranbacterales > UBA2206 > UBA2206. Next base: position 985 of record PCRW01000062.1, on the reverse strand, counting down.
CCGAGGAATGTTTCGTATGCTTTGGAATAGTTATTCTTTTTTTGTGCTGTATGCAAATATTGACGGGTATCAAAAATCAACGAACAATGATCAAATAACAATAAAAAATAATTTATTGGATAAATGGATTATTTCGGAGTTAAATTTACTTGTTAGAGATGTTAATGAAAATATGGAAAATTATGAACTCACTCGCACAGCTAGATGTTTTCCAAAATTTATCGACAATCTTTCCAATTGGTACATTCGTCGCAGTCGAAAAAGATTTTGGAAAAGTGAAAATGACACTGATAAAAATGAAGCTTATGCCACATTGCATTATGTTTTGATAACTTTGGCAAAACTAATGGCGCCGTTTACGCCGTTTATTTCTGAGGAAATTTATCGGAACCTTGCAGAACCCTCTCTGTCGCGAGTACGCGACATCTCCCCCAAAGGGGGAGAGGGGATGCTCCCTTGCCCGTATTCGGGAAAAGATTGCCTGCCTACCGGTGAGGCAGGGGGAGAGGGCGTATTTTCTGTACATCTGCAAGATTTTCCAATCGCCGATGAAAGTTTGATTGATGAAAAATTAAATAAGGAAATGGAAGAAACGAGAAATGTTATCACAGAAGCATTGCAGTTGCGAGCTAAAGCGGGGATAAAAGTTCGTCAACCATTGCAAGAAGTAAGAATTAAGAATAAAGAATTAAGCAAAGAGTTGCAGGAAATAATAAAAGAAGAATTAAATGTTAAAGAAATAAAGATTGATGAAAATCAGGAAGAAGAAATTGTTCTCGACACTAAGATTACCCCCGAACTCAAACTCGAAGGTCAAGCGCGGGAGATTATTCGGTTTATTCAAGAGATGAGAAAGGTTGCTGGTTATGAAGTTGACAATCGAATTGGAATAGTTTATAGTGGCAAATCAGTAGTTCTTGAAAAATTTAATATGTTAATTGCCAAAGAAACTTTGGCTGAAAATATATCGTCTTCCAATGAAGTC
>PCRW01000068.1 GCA_002772115.1 Candidatus Moranbacteria bacterium CG23_combo_of_CG06-09_8_20_14_all_35_22 | reverse complement strand
ATTCTACGAGCTGATCATTCCAGAATCATTAGGATGATTCTGTGCGAAAGCACTGTTATTAAGCAACGAGTCTATTTTATTGAAATTAGTGCAGTGTCGCGAAAGATATAATGTGCGACACTATACATATTTGTCTTTAATACTCCCCTTTAATAATAAAACTGCTTTCAATTAGTAGCTTTAAAATATCTAAAAAAATTAAACAGTATTCAAATTTTCTATTGTTTTTTTTTCTTTTGATAATCCTTTATCGCCTCCCTAAGACTGTCGGCTGCTAAATTTGAACAATGCATTTTTATTGGTGGCAAACCTTCCAAGGCTTCTGCCACATCATTTCTGGTAATCTTCGATGCTTCTTCCAAAGTCTTGTTTTTTGCCAAATCCGTGATCATAGATGAGGTCGCAATCGCGCTAGCGCATCCTAATGTCTCAAATTTAATATCACTTATCACTTCCCTCTTTTTGACATCTTTTTTTACCTTGATATAAATTTTCATCATATCACCACAAGTTGGATTGCCAACCATCCCAACTCCTGATGGATTTTTTATCACGCCCTGATTATGTGGCCGGGTAAAATGTTCTAGAACTTTTTTTGAATACATATTTTTTCATATAACATGTAACATATAACATGTAACAAGTTTTATTTCAAAATCCTGATTTAGAATCTTGTTTCATGTTTTATGCTTTATGTTTCATGTTCTTATAATAATCCTTGAGTACACTCCCCGAAACTTTTCTCAATTTTTCTACTGATCTTTTAATTACCTTCACGGCGTAATCAACTTCTTTTTTGGTGGTGTTTTTCCCAAGTGTCAATCGCAGTGAGCCATGAGTTTCTTCTGGTTTCAGTCCAAGTGACAAAAGCACATGCGACGGAGAAAGTGAACCGGATGAACAAGCTGAACCCGTCGAAGCAAAAATTCCTTCTGACGAGAGCATCATAAGCAAGCTCTCCCCTTCTACTCGCGAAAAATTTACATTCACATTGTTTGGTGATCTTTTTATTTTTGAACCATTCAATCTTGAATCCGGGATTTCTTTTAAAACTTTTGCGATTAAATAATCTCGTAGCTTTTTAATTTTTTCATTGTTCGTTGTTCTTTGATCTTTGATCATTGATATCGCACTGCCTAGTCCGACAATTCCCGAGGTATTAATTGTTCCTGCGCGCAGTCCAAATTCTTGCGCTCCACCATCTTGAATTTTGGCTATAATAAGCCCTTTTTTAATATATAAAACCCCTACTCCTTTTGGTCCATATATTTTATGTGCAGACATTGAAAGCAAATCCACTCCCAATTTTTCGACATTACAATCAAAATAATTTACCGCCTGCGTTGCATCAGTGTGGAAAATTATTTTTGGATTATTTTTTTGGATTATTTTTCCGATTTCGGCAATCGGTTGCACCGTACCAATTTCATTATTCACATACATCACAGAAATCAAGATTGTATTTGACTTGATTGCATTTTTTATATCCGCAACACTTATGACGCCATCTTTTTTTGGATTGATGAAAGTTGCCTCAACTAAATTTTCTTTTTCTAAATTTTTTACCGCATTTAACACACAATGATGCTCAAAAGCCGTGGTGATGATATGGGGTTTCTTTTTTTCTTTTTTATAATACGCTTTCACAACCCCCTTGATGACAAGATTGTTTGATTCAGTTGCTCCGCTAGTAAAAATAATTTCGTTCAAATTAGCATTGAAATATTTAGCCACTTGTATTCTGGCTTTTTCCACTGCCTGCGAGGCTTCTTGACCAAAATAATGAAGCGATGAAGCATTACCATATTTATCACTAAAATATGGCATCATTTCTTGTAATACTTTTTTGTCGACCGCTGTTGTTGCTGCGTGATCTAGATAAATTGTTTTTTTTGTCATAGTTTTTAAATATTCTTATTTAAAATATTCTTACTACCGTATACTAGAATACGGTAGTAATATAAATTTATAACATTATTATTTTATAGGGTGAATTAAATCACTCAATCTTATTCCATATAAAGTCTTCCTTATTTGTTCGCCTAACTTTATCCACACAAAACTGGAAGGACATTTCTTCATCGCCGAGCAATGTATCCCTTGGCATTTAGCTGTCATTGGTCCTTCCATAATTTCAATAATCTCCCCCGCAGAAATTTCTTTCGGTTTTTTAGCTAAAACATAACCACCATTTTTTCCTTTGATACTTTTGACCAAATTATTTTTTCTTAGGTCACTAATTAGCCTTTCCAAGTATTTAGTGGAAATTTTTTCTTCGTTGGATATTTTTTTTATATTTCTAATTTGAGGATAATTGTGCGCCAAATTAACCATCGCCCGAAGCCCATATTCCCCTTTTGTTGAAAAATTTAACATTTGCTTATTCCTACTAATTTAGTATGCTTTAATATTACTCTTTTGAAATAATTTGTCAACAGTGATATACTACATTCATAAAATCATTATTTTATTGTCATGCTGAACTTGTTTCAGCATCTCTTGAGATCCTGAAATAAATTCAGGATGACAATTTATTTCTTATGCGTATATCCTACAGTGCTTTTGATGCCTATCAGAATTGCCCGCTGAAATATAAATTTCAAAATATTGATCGAATTAAAGTTCCTAAATCCAAGGAGGCGGTTTTTGGCTCGACAATTCATGAAACAATGAAATTTATCCATACACCGGGAATTCTCTCCCCTACTTTGGATCAAGCTATGGAACATTTTGGAAATTCCTGGAACCCAGCAGTTTTCGACGGAGAAACTGAGGAGCGTGCCGCCTTTTCCCAAGGCGTCAAAATTATTCAAGATTATTATCAAAAAAATAATCCGGCTGATTTTAATATTATCAATTTGGAATCCCGTTTTCAAATTGAAATAGGCCCCGCAAAGTCACCTACGGCGACCGCGGGGCAAGCCCAAGAAAGACATATCATCTCTGGCATCATCGACCGCATAGACAAAACTGACGATGGTTTTGAAATTATTGATTATAAAACTACCAAGAAAATGCCTAATCAAGAAAAAGTTGACAACGACATTCAACTCTCTGTTTATCTGCAAGCATTTCTTTCTAATTATCCCAAAGAAATTCAAAATTTAGATAAAATAAAAGTTAGCTTATATTATTTGAAACATGGCATGAAATTATCCGCCACAAGAACCTTAGAACAATTGAAAAAAAGTGAACAACTCTTTTTAGACACTATAAAAGTCATTGAGGCTGGTAATTTTGAGCCGACTATGTCCCCTCTTTGCGATTGGTGCGGATACCAAAATCTTTGCCCAATGTGGAAACATAAATTCAAAGAACTGCGTCACATCGACACAGAAGAAATTAACAAATCTATCGAAGAATACATAGATTTGAAATCAGCGATAAATATTACCAAAGATCGTTTAGCAAAACTGCAAGAGGATATCTTGAGTTATATGGATCAAGAAGGCGTGGAGCGAGTTTTTGGGCCACAAGGCGTCATTGCGAGGTCACTTCGCAAAACTTATAAATATGACGAGAAAAAACTCCGTGAAGTTTTGGAACCACTTGATCATTGGGAAGATGTGTTGAAAGTAGATGGCATTGCACTGCGAAATATTCTGGGTGTCTTACCATTTGATGCCAAAAAGGAAATTGAAAAAGCCAAAGTTCTCAACAAAGAAACCAAAAGTTTAAGCGTGAAGAAAAAATGATTCCGCTTAGTGGAATCATCCTGAACTTGTGTTTTTGTCATCCTGAATTTATTTCAGGATCCCTATAGCAATTTATATGCATAAATTAAAAACTTTTTTCAAAAAATTCTTTCTCATCGATGACACTCCGCATAAAGTTGCTGCGGGAGCGGCTTTGGGAATTTTTTTGGGAATTATTCCGGGGGGAATTTTAACCGCTATTGTAATTGCTTGGATAATAAGAGTGAACCGTTTATCCGCTGTTGCCGGAGTATTAGCGACTAATTTTTGGACATCAATTTTAATTATGCCCTTTGCCGTCAAATTGGGAAGTTGGATTTTTGGAGTTGAAATGCAAGAACTTATTGTCAATTTCAATCAAACTTATCCACTTGCTTTCAAACAATTTTTTTCCGAAACTATTATTTTGAAATTATTATTGCCTTTAAGTGTTGGCTTCATAATAATCGCTGGAGCAATTTCTTTGGTTTTTTATTTCTTGATTTATTTTTTGTTGAAATATAAAAAGATAAATTTCAAACAAACTAGTAAGGACTAGTAAGGATCAAAATTAAAAAACTCCGCCCAACATTCATAAGAAATAATATTAATAAAATATGCAATGAAAAAAATTGTTAAAAAAACTGCCAATAGCGTTAATCTTTTTTTTCTAAAATATTGTATTTCAAATACTAAATATATAATTGGATATAATACAAAGATAATAATATTTAAAATACCTTGATAAGCATCGAACTTATTTTCGTCAAATAGCACTCCTGAATTAAATATATCTTTCCAATATTTATTTTGTCCTGGGCATAATAATAAAGGATGTCTATCATAATAAAAAATATTAAAAATACCAATAAAATCTAAAAAAATTAAGACCATTAAAACTAAAATTACAGAAAATATTATATTGCTAATTATTCTTTTGTTCATATTTTTTAATTAATTTTTTTCTTTATTTCCTTAATTATATCGTCATCCACCTTATCTGGCAATATATCGCCTTGGGGATTGTGCTTTCCAGCTTCAGTATAAATAAAATCGGCTATTTTTTGTACAATTGATTTTATATAGGGGTTTGTCATTATTTTCTCCTTATTTGCATCAAAGATAAAAAACAATCCAATTGCAATTATAAAAAATATCGCACTTATACTTATTAAAAACTTTTTCATTATTTTATCACCGTCCCTTGAAATTTTTTCTCTTCTAAAATATTTTTCAAATTTTTTAGATTCTTGCCTTCGGCAATGATAACTTCCAATTTGTTTTTCTGCGCTAGTTTTGAAGCCACTGGATCAAAAGGCATATTGAGTCCTGGGTCCCAACGATTACCAACAATCTTTCTGAAATTTTTCCAATTAATTTCTTTGATTATTTTGGCATCTGGATATTTTTTCGGATCTTTATCATAAGCGTATTTGATGTTGGAAAGATTGATGAGTTTTTTGGCGCCAAGTCGCTCGGCGATAATTGTCGCCACAAAATCCGTTGACCAGCCTGGTCGCCAGCCAGCCGCGACCATAATCCCCTCGCCTTTGGCAAAATGACTAGTTAAATTTTCTTTTGTCCTTGGATTTTTATTTATTCGCGGATTAGCGTATTGCCTGAAAATAGTTTTGATTAAATGCACATTGAGTCTGGTTGTATGAATGCCTAGCCAATCTAAGTCATCTCGAGTGAGTTTTGTAACTTTTGACGCCACTTGGGCGTATTCCCGCGCCGCATATCCCCCACCCGTGATAATTGCAAATCTTTTGCCTTTTTTAATTTCGCAAATAATCAACTCGCGAAATTTTTTCAAAAATCGCCAATCAATTCTTTTTGGAACGATCAATGATCCTCCAAGAGAAATTACAATGATATCGTTTTTATTATTCATAGTGTTTTAATTTTGTTCGTAGATTCGCATACGATTCGTAGTTTCGCATCGGTTAATTATTTTATACAATTTTTATCCGGCAGATACCCTTTTGATTTTGCATCATCTTCGGAAGAAAAGCAAACACGGTTTTCTGGTTTGATAGATTTGGCATAACGACAAGTCGGCAGATGATATTTGTTAGAATTTTTTGACCCTACAAGGGCGCAATCCTTATTTTTCACTTCAGTGGGCAAATTTTGGCTCTGTGAAACACCTTGAACTGCTGAATTAATATTATTTTCAATGGGCACTGCGTTCTCTATCGATTTTTCAATAATCACTGGATTTTGGGATAATTTTTGACCTTTCAAAATTCCCCCTTCAAAAGAAACTACCGCTACCAAAACAAAGCCCACCGCAAGGACTATTTTATATTCGTATTTTTGCCAAAAATCTTTTACTTTACTATTCATATTGACATTATAGCATATAATTGGTAAGCTTAATTATACTTAAAAGCTTGGCTTCCCACACCTATTCCAAAATTAGTTTTCTGCTAATTTTTAGGCATAGTCACGGAAACGCCTTCGGCTTTATTTGTTTTTATTATAAAGATTAATTTAAGAATAGGTGCAGGGACGCTCATAATTGTTCCTGCTCATTATATTCGCAGACAATTATGGCGCATCGTAAAGCAGGTGGTTCCACTCAACTGGGACGAGATTCGATTTCGAAAAGACTTGGAGTGAAAAAATTTGCCGGAGAAAAAGTCGCTCCCGGACAAATCATCGTTCGTCAAAGAGGAACAAAATTCCGACCCGGAAAAAATGTTAAACGCGCGGAAGATGACACTCTTTTTGCAATGAAAGAAGGCGTAGTTAAATTTAAGGCTAAAAAAGTCATAAAATTTACCGGAAAAATGATTTCCAAAAAATTTGTTTCTGTAGAATAGACATGAACATACAACGCATATAAACTAAAAAAACGAACTTATTGAAAGGTTCGTTTTTTTATTCGTGCTTATTGTTTTTTATTCGCGACAATTCGCAAGTGGCTCGCTTTTATAAATTCAAAAAATAAAGGATGGGAATTTATCGGATCTGATTTAAATTCTGGATGGAATTGAGTTCCCAGAAAAAATGGATGTCTGTCTATCGGCAGTTCGACTATTTCCATAAGTTTTCTATCGGCTGACTTTCCAGAAAAAACTAAACCAGCCTTTTCTAATCTTTCAATATACTCCGGATTAACTTCCCAGCGATGGCGATGGCGTTCGGAAATTTTATTTTTTCCATAAGCTTGATAGGCCATGGTCTTTTTTTCAAGAACAGCCGTATAAGCACCCAATCGCATTGTAGCTCCAAAATTATGATCGGCTAGATTCTTTTTTTGTTCCGGCATAATATCAATTACCGGATTTTTTGTTTCCCTATCAATTTCAGTCGTGTTGGCATCCTTGAGCCCCAAAATATTTCTCGCGTATTCAACCACCGCTAGTTGCATTCCATAACAAAGTCCAAAAAAAGGAATTTTATTTTCTCGCAAAAATTGAATAGCTTTTATTTTTCCTTCAATTCCTCGTGAACCAAAGCCCCCAGGGATAATTACCCCGTCATAATTTTTCAGCTCTTCTAATTTTTCCGGTTCTTTTTCGAAAGCCTCGCTATTTACCCAACTTATTTTTGGTTTTACTTGAAGTTTATAAGCCGCGTGCTTAACCGCCTCAATTACACTAATATACGCATCTGAAAGCACAAAATCGCCTGTACCAAAATATTTTCCTACTATTCCAATTTTCACTTCTCCCTTAGGATTTTTGATTTTTTCCAAAAGATCATACCATTTTTTCAGATCAGTTTTTTTGTACGATAAACCTAATTTTTTCAAAAGCAACCAACTCAAATCATCCCGTTCAAAATTTATTCCAACTTCATAGATGCTCTCGATATCTGGGGCAGAAATTACATATCTTTCCGGAATATTACAAAACATTGCAATTTTTTCTTTTCTTTTTTGATCTAAGCGCGTATCGCTTCTGGCGATAATCACATCTGGCAAAATTCCAGCGCTATTAAGTGTTCGCACAGCATATTGCGTTGGTTTGGTTTTCATTTCTCCCACCTTGGAAGGAATTGGCAAATAACTCACCATCACAAATAACACATCGTCTGGATGTTTTATCTTCATCATTCTGGCCGCTTCCAAAAAAAGAATATTTTGATATTCACCGACCGTTCCACCGATTTCAATCATCGTCACATCAGAATCAGCCTTCTTGGAAGCTTTTTCAATCCGTTCGATAACTTCCATTGGAATATGTGGCACAACTTCTACACATTTTCCGTTGTACTCTAAGTTTCTTTCTTTATGAATCACTGTTTCATACACTCTTCCCGTAGTCATATAATTATCGCGAGGCAAAGTGATATTTAAAAATCTTTCATAATTTCCCATATCCTGATCAGTTTCATCGCCATCATCCAACACAAAAACTTCTCCGTGTTCAGTTGGGTTCATTGTGCCAGCGTCAACATTGATATAAGGATCGATTTTTATTGCTGTTACATTAAACCCGCGTGCTTGAAGAATTGCTCCAATCGCCGAAGTAGTTATTCCTTTACCCACTCCACTCATCACGCCCCCGACGACAAAAATATATTTTCTGTTTTTCATAAATATAAAAGTCGCTAAAGCACGACCCCTAAAAAATAATTTATTAAAACTGCTTAAATAAAACTAGGCTCCCTTAATTTCTATTTTTATTTTTTCTTTAATCTTTTCGGTTAATTTTATCTCAATTTCATATTCTCCCACTTTTTTTATTACCTCTTTTATTATAATCGAAGAAGGTAAAATATTCAAGCCTTCTTTTTTTAGCGCCTCCTCGATATTTTTAATTGTGATTGAACCAAAAAGTTTTCCGTTCTTTTCCTTGGCGGTAATGACTATTTTTTTGCCTTTAATCTTTTCGGCTAAACTTTTAAGCTCAATATTTTTGGCTAATTCAAGGCTTTTTTCACGCTCTTTTTGAATTTCCATTTGTTTAATAGCACTTTCCGTAGCAATCTGGGCTATTTTTTTAGGAAACAAAAAATTCCGCGCATAGCCTTCCGCGACCTCCTTAATGTCTCCTTTTTTTCCTAAACTTTTGATGTCTTGAAATAGAATAATTTTCATATATTGTCTGAACCACAGATTATCACTGAGCTCACATGATTTCACTGAATTTTAATCATGTGTCGTCAAGGTAATCACGTGCTAACCCGCCTACCGGCGAGGCAGGTCAGTGGTTCTGATTTTCTTTATTTCTTCCAGCGCTTTTTCCAATTGCGGGTCGCGTTTATTTTCATAATCTTCCGGTGTCATTTTGATTTCAATATCAGGAGAAATTCCTTTGTCCATAATATACTCTCCTTTGGGCGTGAGCCATTTGGCCACAGTAATTTTGACGCTTGATCCATCTGGCAGATCAACTAGTTCTTGAACACTTCCCTTGCCAAATGTTTTTTCACCAATTAAAACTATTTCCTGATTATCCCGCAAAGCTCCGGCTAAAATTTCCGAAGCGCTAGCACTGCCTTCATTGATAAGCGCCACCATAGGAATCGAACTCAATTTATCTCCGCCAAAAGTATAAATATTTTCTTTCTTGCCGCTACTATCTTCTTCCAAAACAACTATTTTACCTTTCGGCATCATCCGACTGGCAATAGAAATTGATTTATCCAAAAGACCACCGGGATTATCGCGAAGATCTAAAATTATACCTTTGCTTTTATTAGTAATAATCTTATTCATTGCCAAATTAAATTGATCATCCACATCATCAGAAAATTTGATTATTTTTAGATACGCGATGCCATCATCCTTAAATTCTACCTTGGCGCTATCTAATTTTATCGTATCTCTAATTACAGTCACTTCCACGGTCTCTTGATCATTTTCATGAAAAATTGTCAATTCAACAGAAGTGCCCTTTTTCCCCCTGATAAGATTCACTGCTTGATCAATTGTCAGATCCAACGATGACTTGCCATCAATTTTCAAAATTTTATCCCCGCTGCGAAGTCCGGATTTTTGCGCTGGAGAACCGTCCAGTGGAGCAATAATAGTCAAAATTTCATCTTTTATTCCCAGTTCTGCTCCAATACCATCAAATGATCCGGCAATATCCTGCGAAAACATTCTACTTTCCTCGGGATTAAAAAAACTCGAGTAAGGATCTCCTGTAGCGCTAAGCATTCCATTAATCGCTCCATAAACCATTTTTTGCGCATCTAAATTATTTTTTTCCACATGCTTTTCTTTGACCAACTCCCAAACTTTCCAAAAAATGGCAAAATCAACTTTTTCCCCTTGTGGAAGGGCTTTATTTTCAATAATTGCTTTTTCCAACAAAACTTCTCTGTTTTTTGAATGCGTTTCGTCTTGCCCCTTTTTATAACCAAGGAAAAAACTGATGATCAAAAAAATTACAACCACTGAAAAAAATACATATTTTTTAAAAAGCCGGAGATTTTTCTCCAGATTTTCTTTTTCTCTTTTCTCTTTCTCTCCGATTATTTCTTGATTTATTTTTTCTTTAAAATTTTCTTGATTCATTTTTTATACTTTATTCGCATACTGCTAATTATGTTTTGGCAAAGGCTTGCCCCAATATTTCCAAAAATATCTCATAGCGCTTTTTATATGTAGCCAAGCTAAACGATTGAAAAGCAAAGCCTGAATAACATTTTTTCCAACACTTCCTCGACCATGATAATGATAAATTTGAGCATCTGGAAAATAAATAACCTTGTAATCCTTTTCCCAAAATCTTCGACACCAATCAACATCTTCAAAATATAACTTAAATTTTTCATCCATTGGTCCAACTTTATCCATAATTTCTTTTTTGGTCATCATTACCGACCCTTGAATCCAATCAACTTCCTTCGTTTCTTTGTGATCATAATCCCTCATTAGAAAATTATCTGAATGTTTTTTGGCAAAACCAAGTTTGCCCAAAAATGTCCGACGATAAAGTATGGTTAGCGGAGTATAATAGCGGAAACAAGAATCTTGTGACTTTTCATTGAAACCAATAAGACGCGGACCAACGATACCAACTTTCGGATTGTTTTTTAGATAATTTAATAATTTTTCAATGGAATCTTTTTTTATTATCGTATCACCATTCAAGATAAGCACAAAGTCACCTTTGACTTTTTTGTATCCGGCATTGACTGTTCCACTAAAGCCGATATTTTCTTTTGCAGGAATAAATATTATTTCCGAATATTCTTCTCTCATCATCATTTCCGTATTTTCCTCTGTTTCGCTATCTGCCACAATAATTTCATAATCAGCTCCGCTATAATTTTCCCTAATTGAATCAAGGCAAACTTTCAAAAGTTGTGGATTTTTATAGCTAGTAATGATGATAGATAATTCCATTATTTTGGTTTTATGTCTGATTGCGCTGGTAAAGTAAAAATATCTTTTGCCATTTGATAAATACTATTATAATTTCCTCCAATTGGAAGAAGTATATAGCCAACTTCTTTAGGTATATCGGTTGGATTGTATAGCAACCCCTCTGCACTGTTTTCTAAAACTCTTTGATAAATTTGCAAATTGGAAATATTTTTATAAATTTCATAAAATCTTTGCATTTCCCAAAGTTCCATATCAGTTCTCACATTATTTCCCAAGGCGTTTAATATACCGTTAATTTTTGAAAAATCCGTAAGTGTTCCCGTGCTAAACATTTTATCTTTGACTAATTGAATTATTATTTGTTGCCGTTTAGCTCTTTCGAAATCGCTGGAAGTCGCTCGAGAACGGACATAACACAAAGCTTTTTCTCCATTTAAAGTTTGTTTGCCAGCTGGCAAGCTAAAATTTCCTCCACATTCCTTGACGGGATTGGTGCAAAGCGGATACTGGGCGGTAATTCGACCGGTTTTATTTTTCTTAATTTCAAATTTTCCGGTTGGAATGGTAAAAACATGACTATCACAAACATGTGGTTCATTGAATTGTATTGGTTCTTGAAAAGACTCATCTAATGTTATCTCTACTCCACCGATAGCATCAATAATCTGTTTGAAGCCAGCAAAATTTATACTGGCGCTGTAATGAATCGGCAGTCCCGTCACTTCCTGCGCCACTTTTTTCATATCTTCCAAACCTTGTTTTTTGCCATTTTCTTCGCCAGCCACATAAACGGCATTAACTTTACTCTTGTTTCCCCAACTAGGATTGTTCACATATAAATCGCGCGGAATTGAAATCATTGAAACTTTATTTTCTTTAGGAATAATACTAGCCACTATGATTGTATCCGCCAAAAGCCCGCCACTGGGGATATTTTCTCCACGCATTCCCAAAACTAAAACATTGATTCTTCCTTCCTTTTCTCCTTTGATTTCATTATTGACTCCTGGAATATTTTTTACCAAAGCCTGAAACATTCCACCTTTGGAAATTTTATTCAGTATTCCTCCGGTTTTCCAAATAAAAATTCCTCCGCCTAAAAGTAAGATTATTACGACAACCGCAAAAATTTTAAACCATCTTTTTTTATAAAATTTTTGTTGACTTTTTTCTTTTGAATTATAATCATTTCCTATGTACGCCATTTTTTTATTTTATTTAATTTAAATTAATACTGCCAAATCATCGATTCGGCAATTGTTATTATTCTACTTACAATTTTTCATTTAGTCAACCAACCATCTGGGAAAAAATTTCCAGCATTTTTCGGGCGCTTTTTTCCCAAGAAAAATTTTGGGCTTGAAATTTTCCGTTTCGCGATGCATTATCTCTCACAACTTCACTGCTAATTATTTCTTTGATTTTTTGCGTGAGCTCACCAGGGATTTCCGGTTTGAAATATAGCACTGCATCACCCGCTATTTCTTGGTGAGGTGGAATATCGGAAACTATTGTTGGCACTCCCAGTGACATTGCTTCGATAATTGGCATGCCAAATCCTTCATAAAATGAAGGGAAAACAAAAATATCCGCCCCTTTCAATATTCCTGCCTTATCATCTTCGTCAATGTACCCAGGAAAAAAAACATCCTCGGATAAATTATTTTCCCTAACAACTTCATCTATGAGTTTGTCATAATTATGTCCTTTCCCTCCGGCGATAACCAACTTTGTAAAATTAAGTTTTAATTTCAAGTCGAGTTCTACTTTTAGCAAAGCAAACGCTTCAATAAGCGCTGGAATATTTTTCCTTGGTTGTAAGGTGCCAAGATATAGAATATATCTTTCTGGAAGATTGTATTTTTTCTTGATTATTTTTATTTTTTCCTCTGATATATCTTGCACCAAAAAATCATCTGAAACTGCATTATGAAACCAATCAATTTTTTTGGGATCAATTTTATAATATTTAATTATTTCATCCTGTGTAAAGCGCGAAACGGCCAAAATTTTGTCCGCTCTTTCTAGACTCAAGGGAATTAAGCTTTTTAGAAAAAATAAATCTGACTTTTTTATAAATTGCGGATAAAAATTGAAGGAAATATCATGAATAATGGTGATAATTTTCACTTTATTTGGCACAAACCACGGCGTGATGTATTGCGTGAGATAAACATCAACTGGTTTTTTTCGCAAATATTTCGGAAGCGTCCAAAAATTCCAACTGAATTTATTTTTAGCTTCCAGTGAAATTATTTCAAAATTATTTTTATCTGTGATTTCTAAATCTTTTCCAACTCTTTCTAAAATATTTTTGTCAGTTATGTCAGTAAATAATTTATATTCATTCTCATTATCAATTTTAGCCAAATTTTTGGTCAAATTGAAAAATACCACCTCGTCGCCAGTTCTTTTTTTGCCAATATTTCGAATGTCAATGCCAATTTTCATAATGATTTAAATAAATTCGAGGTTTCACCTCGAGTTACTCGAGGTGAAACCTCGAATTTAACCTTCCTATTTTTTTATATGTACTATGCCCAGCCAAACCCACAAAAATCCTAAAAATATTCCGGCATTGAAAAGATTGGGGATAATAATTGCAAACCAGGAAATAATTAAAAATAAACTGACGATTTTTTGCAAATCATCTTTTGATAAATAATAATCTCTCACTGCCCTTACTAATATATACGATAGCATAATAACGAAAGACGCAAAACCTAAAATTCCAGTGCCCAGCCAAACTTCCAAAAATATATTGGAAGAATTCAAGGGCGTCCCCTTTTCGTCATTGCCTAATATTTTGGAAATATTTCCCCAACCAATTCCCAATATCCAATGATTTCTAATTTCTTGCCAAGATTTCTGATAAATTTCTTTTCTTATGTTTACATTTGGATCTTTACGATAAATTTCACTAACATATTTCCCTTTAGCTTTTTCAAAATCTATTTCTTCTAAATTTATATGCCGGCAATTATATTTTTCTAATTCAGAAATATTTTCAATTTCTTTCGGTAGGGAATGCAAATTTGCGTTCCTTGCATCACAAGAAATGGTAATTTTTTGCATTCCTGATCCAGTTGATTGCACTCGATTAAATAATTGGAAATTAGTCAGATGGAAAATATAAATTGCACCAATTGCAACTAACAGTGCCGGAAATATAATTAATTTCATTTGAATAGTTTTTTTCCATTGCCAATGTTTTAGATAAAATTTTAAATTTGTTAGAATAGCGAAAAGAAAAATAAATGTCATTGCAAATGCCCCGAGCCAAGCACTGCGTGAAACAGTAAGAATTAATAAAATAAAAGATAAGGTTAAAAATATAAATAAGAATATTTTTATTAATACGCCCTTTCCCTCTCTGTCCCGATGATTACATCGGGATATCTCTCCCAAAGGGAGAGAAGGAAATTTCAATGACCCCCTCGCCCGTAATCGGGAGAGCCTGCCTCGCCGGTAGGCGGGAGTTGAGGAGAGGGCAGAAAAAAGAATTATTAAAATCGATATTATCAACACTAAGTACATTCCCAGCCAATCCGCTTCGAAAAAAGTTGCGTTTGATCGTCCCAACATTGTTTCAAAACTTTTTAATCCTTTCAAAAACCAAATATTTTGCCAAATGCCATAAAGCACGACGACAACCGCCGAACTTAGAAAAAAAGGAATAATTTTTTTGAGATCTTCTAAATTTTGAACATAATTTCGCACTAAAAAATATAGCGCGGAAAATATCGCCAGAATTATCGCCAACCGTAGAGACGCAAAATTTTGCATCTTTACCGCAGAAATAAACGCACTTACAAAACTAGACGCTGTAATAATTAGAATTAGATAATCTACAAAATTTAATTTTGCCAATTTGAAATTTAATTTTCCAGAAAGTAATCGAGTTATAATTGCCGTGATCGTGAGCGTGCCGATAAATTGATAGGGTCGAATGGCAATTCCAAGTTCGGCCGGTGCCAAATTGATGTTTTCCAATGCAATCGTGCCAACAAAAAATAAAAAGGCCCACCCAGGACGATACAGCGCCAAGCCCAAAACTAAAATCGCAAAAAAAACAAAATCCCCCATTCGCAAAGGAATAATTCCCAAATTATTGCAAACTATCAAAACAAAAACCAAAACCACATTCGCCAAAAGAAGCCAATTTTTTGGCTTGTTGAAGTTATTAATTATTTTTTCAAAAAATAAATTCATTTACATTTCTTCAATTATATTTAAAATCTTCTCGCTAAATTTTTCCCAGGAAAATTGTTTGGCGCGTTCTTGGCCACGAGTTTTCAGTTGTTCTCGTAAATCATAATTCGTTAAAATATTTTTCAAAACCATTGCGATGTCAGAAATTTCATCAGGATTACAATATAACACACTGTCTCCGCCTACTTCTGGCAGTGAAGAAACTTTGGAAGTGATGGCAGGCGTACCCACATTCATGGCTTCCAAAATTTGCATGCCAAAACCCTCATAAAACGAAGGGTAAGCAAACACAATAGCATGACTAAACAGCGCCGGCAAGTCTTTTTGTGGGACTTCACCCAAAAGAATCACATCTTTCGTCAAATTTAATTCTCTCAATATTTTTTCTATCGGCGTTGCCAGACTCAAACTTTCCGACAAAACCTTTCCGTATATCGCTAACTTCGGAAAATTTGGCAAAAAATTTTCTTTTTTGTTTTTTTCTAACAGTAATTTATAGGCTCGCACCACACCCTCGACATTTTTTCGCACCTCATATCCCCCACCAGCTAAGATATATCCTGAATTTAATTTGTATTTCTTTAAAATATTTCGCTCTCGTAGAGACGCAAAATTTTGCGTCTCTACCTTATAACATTCATCGACATCTATATAATTGGTAGTAATTCTGTCTGCGCCGATATTCAAGTGTTCAATCAAATCTTTTTCCGTTCTTTTGGAAACAGCGATAATCTTGTGCGCCTTTTTTATCCCATATTCCGTCAATTTCCAATATACTTTTTTTCTGAAATTATCCAAATACTTGGGAAATAATTTTGGAATTATATCATGCACTAGCATTATATGACGCAAAGACGCCAAGCGTCCAGAATTCAAGACGCTTGGCGTCTTAAGCGTTGTGAAAACAGTGGGACATTGGTACATACTGACAAAAACATCACACCCGTCTTTTTTGACTTGTCTCGGCAAAAGAAATTTTTCCCACCAAATTTTTCGAATCAAATCATCGCGCTTATAAATTGGCAAAAATATTTTTTTAGTAAAATTTTTAGGAAGCTTGAAATCCTTTGGAATTTCTTCCTCTAAATACAAAATAAATTCAAAGTTATTATTTTTGTCTCTTGCCAACATTTTCAAAAAGTTGGCTGTCACTTGTCCGATACCAGTGTTCGGCTTTCTAAGATAACTGGCATTGATTCCTATTTTTATTTTATTCATACTTATATTGTAAAGCCAAAATCGATTTATGTCATCCCCTAAAAACCTTTGCCAAATAATCCATTTTAGGCTATACTGAATTTGCAGTTAAATTTAATTTTTAAGCCTTATAATTCGCTATGTTTAGCATTATTAAATTTGCAATTTGGATGGTTCTTTTCTTGGTAGCAGTCTATTTTGTGCTGAATTTTTTTGGCTATGAAGTAAACCGCAACTATTTTTCCGGCGCTAAAAAACAATGTGAGGAAAAAATGAAAGAATGTACTAATAACATATATCATCAAGGTGTCGACAATGCCGAGTGTAATTTTAAATGTATCGACCCCAAGTTAATAATTAAGAAAAAGTAAACTATAATACGAATGACGCGAATTGCTTTCATGCAAATATACAAATATGCGAATCACTCTTATTTGCATATTCGTGGATTAGCATAAGATTCGTGGATTTGCATCACAATTATTATGAAACTAATCATTAACATTCCCGCTTATAATGAAGAAAAGGATTTGGGAAAAACAATTCAAAATATCAAAAAAAGTTTTGCCCATAATTTTTATTCTAATGAAGGCACCGTGATAGATGAAAAATTAATTCAAGTAGTAAACGACGGCTCAACTGATGGCACTGCCCGAGTTGCCAAAGAAAATGGCGCTGATATTGTCGTTTCTTATAAACCTAATCGCCGTTTGGCTTATTCTTTCAAACAAGCAGTGGAAAGCTCACTCAAAAATGGCGCTGATTTTATGGTAAATATTGATGCGGATGGACAATTTGATCCTAATGATATTCCTAAACTTCTCTTGCCAGTGCTAAAAGGAGAAGCAGATATAGTAATTGCTAATCGTTTTGGAGAACAAAAAGCGAAAAACATTCCGTGGGTACGAAGTTTCTTCAATCGTTTTGCCGCTTCTGTAATTGGTTTTTTCCTAAATTACAAAACTAATGACCTAACTTGTGGTTTTCGTGCTCACTCTCGAGAAGCACTTCTTCGGCTAAATTTGACTAATCTGTATTTTACTTATACTCAAGATACGATAATTGACGCTATTGGAAAAAATTTGAAATTGAAATGGGTACCAATCACAGTCACTTATTTTGACAATCGCCAAGCCAAAATCACCAAATCTATTTTCAAATTTGTAAGTAATTCTACAAAAATTATTCTCAAAGCAGTCCGCGATGTCCGACCGCTAAAATTTTTCGGCTGGCCAGGAATATTTTTTATGATTTTAGGTTTAATTGGTTTTATATTTTTTCTTTTTTTCTATTTCCAAGATTTCAAAATTCGACCCTATCTCAATTATATTGTTTTTTCTTCAATCTCCATGTTTCTTGGAATCCAACTGATAATTTTTGCTCTCATCGCCGATATGATAAAATCCACCCGCCAACTCACCGAAGAATTTTTCTATCAATGGAAGAAGGATAAATATAATAAACTATAATACGAATGACGCGAATTGCTTTCATGCAAATACACAAATATGCGAATCGCTATTATTTGCATATTCGTAGATTAGCATAAGATTCGTGTATTTGCATCATAAATATGAATATTCTTTTTATCTCCCATTCCTATCCTCCAATTCTTGGTGGAGTGGAAAGTCAAAATTACAATTTAGCTCAAGGGCTTTCAAAAATTGCTACTGTTAAAATTATCGCCAATGGCCGAGGCAAATGGTGGCTTCCTGTTTTTATACCCATAACTTTCCTACGGGCATTTTTTTTAATGATGAATTATGACGCTTGTCTTGTGGGTAATGGCGTTTTGGCGCCAATTGCTTTTGCTTTGAAAATTTTTCATCCTAAGAAAAAGTTTTTTTCTGTTGTGCATGGATTAGATATAACCTTTGCTTATAAAAAGGGAAATTTACCAAAAATTTACAAAGCGATTAACATTCCCTCTCTCAAAAAACTTGACAAACTTTTTATGATTGGAAATTTTACTATCGAAGAAGCAGTTAAAATTGGAATTCCCAAAGAAAATTGCGTTTTCATTCCTAATGGGGTTTTTATCGAAAATTTAAAAAAGGAATTTTCTCGACAAGATTTGTCTGCGTTGTGGGGTTCCGATATTACTAACAAAAAAATTATTTTGCGTCTTGGCAGATTTGTTCCGCATAAAGGCACGGCTTGGTTTATAAAAAATGTTATGCCAAAACTCTCCGAAGATACACTTATGATTGCAACTGGATATCGAGTGGCCAAAAACACCGCTGGCGATCCGGATAATTTTTCCGATTGCGAAAAGGCCATCAAGGAAAATGGTTTAGAAAACAGAGTAAAGTTAATGCCCAATCTACCACAAAAAGATTTGGAAGTGCTTTTGAATACTGTTGATTTAGTTGTATCTCCAAATATTCCCTATCCTGAATCAGTGGAAGGTTTTGGAATTAATGTTATTGAGGCGGGAGCATGTGAGCGAATAGTTGTTGCTTCTAATTATCAAGGTTTGGCGGAAGCAATTAAGGATGGCAAGAATGGTTTTCTGGTTGAAAGCGAAAACACCGAACAATGGGTCAAGAAAATCCAGGCTATTTTTTCCGCCGGACCAGAATTTGCCAAAAATTTTGGCAAAATGGCCGGAAAATATGTTGAGGAAAATTTCACTTGGGAAAAAATTTCGCAGAGATATTTAGAAGAAATTATAAAATCAGTAAATAGTAAAGTGTAATTAGTAAATTGGATTAAATTTTTCCAAATTACAAATTACTATTTACAAATTACCTGTTTTTAAAAATGTTAAATTTTATTTTTAATCAAATATTATTTTATACCTCCATAGCCGTGATTTTATTTATCCCGGGTTATTTTTTGCTTTTGGCAATTTTTGGCAAATCAAAAATATTAAGTGCTCTAGAAAAATTTACCCTTTCTTTCGGATTAAGTATCATTGCTGTTGATATAATTTTGATTTTGCTGGATAAATTCAAATTGTCCATCAATGCCAATTCTATTTTGTTCTCTCTTATCGCTTTTATTATTTTATGTTACGCAGTGTTTTTGCTTCAAAAAGAAAAACAAGCAGAAAATTCGAGCAACTCCAATTATTCCAAAAAACAAACATCCTTAATAATTCTAATTATATTTTTTAGTATTCTAATTCGCGCTTTTTTTCTTTCTCACACCATTGCCCCAACGGGAACTGATCTTGGTCATCATATGTATTGGACCAAAAAAATCATTGAGACCGGAAAAATTCCCGCTTATGAAAAAATAGAGATAATCCAAAAAGATAATGCTTATTCTATTAGCCAACCAGCAACTATTGATGATTTCATAATCGGCGAACATTTGGTTTTTGCTTCTATCGGACTTATTTCAAAAAATAATGTTGTATCAGCTTTTCCTTCGATAATATTATTTTTGATAAATATTATGGGAATGTTTTCTCTTTTCATTCTAGCGGAAAAACTTTTTTCTTCTTTGCCATACGGAAAAAATATTTCCATCACGGTTTTGTTTTTTGTTGGCGCCCTGTTTGCTCTTTCTGGCTCGCAAGGTAACTTCGTCAGCGGTGGCGTGATCGGAAATCTTCTTGGTAATTTACTCATTCCTTTAATTTTTTATTTTTTCTTTCGCGCGATAAGTGAAAAAAATTCAGCCTTTTTTTCTTTGGGAATTTTCACTTCTTTTGGCCTCGCTTATACTCATCATCTTAGCACTTTTATCTTCGCCTCTTCATTACTATCTGTTTTGTTTTTTATTTTACTTTTCAGAGGCAAAGAATTTTTTTCGGAAATAAAAAAATGGCTGGTGTTGATTTTTTCTCCCCGCGTCTTGACCATTATTTTTCTGGGAGTTATTTTTTTCTTTTTTGTAAGAATGCCTAGCTACATTGAAAATCAAGCCGTCAAAACAATTGTCGGCGAACCATCCCGTTCAACCAAGGCGGGACTAAGCTTGGCGCAAATATTTTCCACTGTCGGAGAAAGTCGTGCCACCCTAGGAACAATTGGGATAATTTTACTTCTTGTTTTTTTCAAGAAAAATAAATACCACAGTGCTTTGATTTTAGGCTGGTTTTTTTCAATTTTTATCATGTCTTGGAAACCAACACTACTTCACATTGACATTCCTTCTTCCCGCATCGGAAATTATTTGATTTTTCCTCTTATCCTTGCTGGGGCTTTTGCTATAAATTGGATTTTTTTTGATTATCTTTATGCCCAAAAAGAAGACCGATATTATTTGAATAAAAATTGGAAATTATCCGCTTTTTTAATTCTAATGCTGTATATTTCAACCGGCGGTTTTATGTCCGAAGCGCAATCGATCAATCCGAAAAAATCTAATTCCGATTTCATTGAAACTTTCGCGGTTTCCAAATATCTTTCCCAAAAAACAAACTATGAGGATATTATTCTCAAAGACCATAATTATGTTTTGGCTGATTCTTGGATGAAAGTTTTTTTGATGCGCGATTACAATTATCCTTTTACCCGAAGTTTTCTTTTTCGCTATGACGCTCCAACTCACGAACAGTGCACTCTCTGGATGATTTCTCAACCAAAGTCCTCTGAAGCTAAAGAATGTTTTGCGGAAACTGGAATAAATTTTGTGGTGGTCAATCCCTATTATGATAGTTCACAATTTAGTAACTCCAAAGAATTTTGGAAAATATATTCTTCCAATTTGATTGGAACTTATTATAAACCTAAAAAATAATTTTTATGAAATCTAAAACAATTATTTTTACAACCATAATCTTTTTTATTTTCAGCGCTTCTTCCTTGGCTTGGATTGAAAAAAAACAATCTAATGAAAATACTGGAAAAAATTGGTGGGTATTATATTTTGCCGAACCAAAATCTGACAAGCTTAATTTTATCATTGAAAATCACAGTGATGAAAATAATTTCCATTGGGAAATCCTATCTAATAAAAAGAAAATTCAAGAAGGAGAAGCGGAGATTAAAAAAGGTTCGGCCTTGCAACTAAATCCTGATTTGGCTCTCGCGAGCGAAAATAAAAAAATTACCATTTTGGTAATTTCGAAAGATGAGAAAAAAGAAATTTATAAAAATTTGTAAAAATAAAAACTCAGCAGGAGGGAAAAGTGGAAACAGGAGGGAAACCACTGTCTCCTGCTGAGGAGTGAGGCAGAGGCGTTTTTAACAGCCTCCTAGCCAAAATGTTGGGGCCCGAGGGCGGATATTTATTGCAATAATATTGAAAAACTATTGCATTTGGTTTCCATAAACACAGAAACCTAATCCAAAATCGCGTTATAGTTACGCAACCCTCGGGGAAATTGAGTCCTGAAGCCGAAAACCGCAGTAATGAAATGAATGGCACGGCCACTCACAATTGATGCGTGTTTCGCCTTTCGAACTCGGGTTAATAATGTGCTAAATAAAAACTACACTAAAAGTTAAAATTTGTCAATATGAAAAAAATACTCTTAGTAACAAGACCGATTGCTCCGCCTTGGGATGAGGGTTCTAAAAATTTCGCCTATTATCTAGCCAAAAACCTAGTTGGTTTTGAAATTAACTTAATGACCAAGGGAATTTTACCAGAACTTCCAGAAAATGTTGTTTCTAATGATATCTATACTACTTCCAAGGTTTCGGATTTTAATTTTTCCCAAAAACTGCGTGCCCTACTTTTCCAATTCAAAACCAAAGGCCAATTTGATATCAATCATTATTTTTTCACACCGACAAAACTTAATTCCTACTTGATTAAAAATTTCTTAAAATCTAAGCATACTAAAACAATTCAAACCATCGCTTCTCTTCGTGATGATCTTTGGTCAGATTGTGATATAAAAAAATTGATGTTTGCCGATCTCATTATCACCTACTCTGATCATGCTAAAAATAAATTGGATTCGTTGGGCTTTCAAAATGTCAGAAGAGTTTACCCAGGGATTGATCTAGAAAAATATCAACTGCAAGAAAAAAATCCAGAGCTTATGCGAGAAAAAAACATTTCGCAAGATGATTTTGTGATAAATTTTTCTGGCGAATATGTGCGTCTTGGAGCGATTGATTTAGTCGTTGATAGTTTCATTGAAATTTCCAAAAAAATTCCCACGGCCAAGCTAACTTTAGCAGTTCGAATTAAAAACGA
This sequence comes from Candidatus Moranbacteria bacterium CG23_combo_of_CG06-09_8_20_14_all_35_22, assembly GCA_002772115.1. GTDB lineage: Bacteria > Patescibacteriota > Minisyncoccia > Moranbacterales > UBA2206 > UBA2206. The sequence goes on along the minus strand of PCRW01000068.1, from coordinate 15,704 downwards.
AAAAGACGCTCAAAAAAAAGAAAAGGTTATGGAAAAAATCAAGAAAAATAATCTTCGAGAGAAAGTTTCTTTTTTTGATAATGGCAAATACGATATGCCAGAAGTTTATAATCTCTGTGACATCAGTCTTTTCCCAGTGCAAAATATGCGAGGGAAGTTTGATATCCCTCTCGCTGTTATTGAGGCAATGGCTTGTGAAAAACCAATAATTTTAACGGATCTGGAAATTCTAAAAGAATTGGGCAATAATAATAATTCTGTTATAATTGAAAAAGACAACTTGCAACAATTAACTGACGCGATTTTTGATTTATATCAAAATAAAGAAAAGCGAATCTTGCTTGGAAAAAACGCCCGAAAATTTTGCGAGGAAAATTTTGATATCAAAAAAATTGCTGAAATTTATGAAGATATTTATAAGACTTTATGAATAAATATAATTTAGAAAATATTTCTGAAAACAAAAAAAGTTTCCAAACGGAAAAAATGAAAGTACCGGCTATTTTGTTTTCCGAAGAAAGAAATTTTGAAAAAAGTGATGTCTTGGAGGCAGTTGAAAAAATAGCTGCAAATGAAAATGTTTTTCACGACATTGCTGTTCTTAGTGAAGCTCACACTAAGCCAAACATAGAAAATCCTACTGGCGCAGTCGTTGCTTCAAAAAATATTATCCCGGAAATGTTGGATTCCGCCACTAATTGCGGAATGCGAGTTATTTTGACTGATCTTGCCGGAAAAGAATTAACTGAAGAAAATATAAAGAATCTTTTTGCTGAACTCCAGAAAAACATCCCTTCCAAAAAAATAATTGGCACAAAAATTTCCAAAGAAATGGTAATGGATATTTTTCAACTCGGTAGTAAAGCTTTGGAAAGAGTTTTCCCAATTTGCACAAAAAATGAATTTGAAAATACTTTTTCTCAAGGTAATTTTTTTGCTAATCAAGAAATATCTAAACAAGAAATTTCCAATGCCGTTCCAAAAATAATTTCTTGGATTGCCAAATTTCGCCTTGGGCTTCTTGGAGCAACCAACAGTCATTTCATTTATCTTATGCGAGTATCAGAAATTTTAGATGAAAACCTCGCTTCAACCCTGGGAATTAGAAATAACCAATATCTTTTTTTTATACATACGGGTTCAAGTATTGTTGGCCGTTACACTGCCTCGCTCTATACTTCCAGAAAAATAAAGAGTTTTTCCCAAAAATTAATCCTGCTTTTTATCAAACTTTTTTCACCCTCAATTCAAATCAATGACAAAAATAAAATTGACACAGCTTTTCGTGCCACCGGAAATTATGGTTTTGCCAATCGAACCTTGATAACTTGCGAAATCCACAAAGCACTGGAAAAAATATTCGCTAGATCCGTTTCGACCAAACTGCTTTATGATGCTCCACATGTCTATTTTGACGAGGAAACACATTTTAATCAAAAAGTTATTATCCATCGAAATGGTGCTAATCGCGCATACGGACCCTCAAAAATGACTCCCCACGCGATTTTCTCCCAAACTGGCGAACCAGTGCTAATTGCTCCTTTTGCCAATAAAATCGCTTATATTGGCGTAGGCACTGATCAAAACGAAGAAACCTTCTTCTCTGCTAATCATGAAATTGGCAAAATAACTGGCTTGGAAAATCCCAAAGAATACGCCGAAAAAATTGTCCACGAAATGGAAGAAAATAAAATAATTAAAACAGTGGCAAAATTAGAAACAGTAGAAATCCTTTCGTATTAATCCCATTCGTATATTCGTACTAATTCGTAATTCGTAGAGAATCACATGAAATTAATCACAATCTCCAGCCTAGATGGCTCTGGAAAATCCACTCAAATAGAATTACTAAAAGAATATCTAAAATCCCAAAATAAACGGGTCTTTTATTTTCATGCCATTGAGTTTGGCCTTGCTAAAAAAATTAGTTGTCTCTTGGACATTCGATGTCCAATTGGACATCGAATGTCCAAGAAAGAAAAAAGCGTTATCCGTGCCAATTTTTTTCAAATATTTTTACGAAAAATATTTTTAATGATTGATCTTTGGCGTTTTAAAAAATTATACAAGAAATTGGAAAAAGAAAAATTTGATTATATATTAAGTGATCGATATTTTTATGACAGCATTGTGAATATTGAATACCTTTCGCTCCTAACATCCGATGTTAGGAAAGTACTCCTAACATCGGATGTTAGGAAGCCAAATCTGGCGATCTATCTTCAAACTGATCCGCAAATCATTATGTCTCGCGAACGAAAACCTGATCAAGGAATGGAGTATTTGAAAAAGAAAAAAGAATTGTATGACGCTAATTTTTCCTTTTGGAATATGAAAAAAATTGACGGCAATCAAAATAAAGAAAGTGTTTTTGAAGAAATAAAAAAATTATGTCAAATTTAGCAAAATCATCCTTTGGCGAAAAAAAACAAACCGTAGTTTCTTCAATTTTATGGCTGGCTATTGCAGAAATATTTTTCAATTTTTCTGGTTATATTATCCATGCATTTTTAGGTCGAATGCTAGGTCCCGCGGATTATGGACGCTATGGATTAGTTGTGACACTCACTACAATGATCATTATGCTTATCGGCAATGGCATCCCGACAGCTATGAGTAAATACATCAGTGGTTTTTTTGAAAGTCAGCCAGAATTAGTCTTGAGTGTCAAAAAAAAGGCGGCCTTACTACAATTTGTCCTCATTGGGATAATTACGATAATATTTTTTCTTTTAGCTCCCGTACTATCCTTTATTTTGCGTGATCCAACTCTCACTCCGCTTTTTCGTATTTCTTCTTTGATTATCCCCTCTTTTGCCGCCGCTTCTTTTTATCTTTATTATTACATCGGCATTCACCGCTTCAGTCTGCAATCCACCCTAAAAATAGTTCGCTCTTTTGCCAGAATAATTTTTGTTATTGGCCTAGCTTATTTTTTTGGATTGAAAGGTTCCATCTCTGGCTATATTCTCGCTCCCGCTACGGTTTTTCTTACCGCCTATCTGATTGACAAATTTTTCATTAATCGGCATTTTCCCAAAAATAATGCGAATTTTTTTGATTGGAAAAAACTAGTTAATTACGCTTGGCCCGTGACACTTTTTATGATTTTTTATGAACTCCTGATTTCTTTGGACTTATATCTAGTCAAAGGAGTGCTGGCTGATGATCATTTAACTGGAATTTATAACGCTTCACTCACTGTCGGCCGAATCCCCTATTATTTATTTTACGCGCTAACTTTGGTAATGTTGCCTTCGATTTCCAGAACCACTTCCCAAAATAATCTCACAGAAACAAAACGGATAATGAGCCAGACTTTTCGATTGATGCTGATGATTTTAGTTCCGATAATAATTCTTATGGTTGCTTATGCCGAACCCCTCATTCAATTATTTTTTGGTTCCCGCTATGCCGATTCCGTCTTGCCAATGCAAATCCTCGCTCCTGGTGTTGGATTTTTGACAATTTTTTATGTTCTAAGTTTTGCGCTAAATGGTGCCGGCAAAGTCAAAATTCCAATGTACATTGCGCTTTTTGGAATGATTCTGAATGCTGGATTAAATTATATTTTGATTTTAAAATTTGGCATTTCCGGATCAGCCATCGCCACTTCTCTTGTTTCAGGACTGATAACTGTGATAATATTATTTTATGCGCTAAGATATTTTGGAAAATTCATCCAAATAAAAAGCATTGCAAAAATAATTTTCGCCGGATTTTTGATGTTTCTTGTTTCGAATTTTTTTCCTCCGCAAGAATGGTTTTTCATTTTGTGGAGCGTTATCCTAGCTGGGATTTATCTTCTTGTTTTAATTATCCTCAAAGAATTCACCCTTGATGATTTTACTTTTTTCAAAAAAATAATATTTAAGAAAAAATAATTTATGGATGATTTAGTTATTGTAGAAAAAAAATCAACCAAAGCAAAATTTCTGCCTTTACTTTTGATTTTACCGGCGCTAGTTTTGATTTTTTTCTCTCAATATCCAAAAAATTTCGTAGCGCTTTTTGGCGCCGAAAAAGAGCCAGAGCAAGAAATAACTTTAACCGAAATTCAACCGGTACAGGAAGTGCAAGCAGAGTCAGCAACGCCCAAGGAACCAGAAATAAAACCAGAGGAAAATAATGCCGTGCCAGAAGAAAGTAATTCAGAAGAAACCGCTAAAGAGGAAACTCCCAAGGAAGAAGTTCCACGCCCTGATTTGACGATTGGGATTATCGCTGACGCTCATGCCGGACAAAAACATGGCTTCACTTTATTGAATTTAGCTGTTTCAACTTTGCGTAATCAAGTTCAGCCGGATATCGTTGTGGATTTGGGAGATTTAATTGAAAGTCGGGTGGACTATAAGGAAATTTCCAAAAAATCGGCCGAGGCGGATTATAAAAAAGCCAGTGGCATTATTTCTGCTTATTTTCCGCTTTATCATGTCATTGGAAATCATGAACTACTAAGTATGAGCAAGGATAATGTTGAAAATTTGACTGGCCGAAAAAATCGATTTGTTGCCAATACTAAAGGTTATCAAATTATAGTCTTGGATGCCAACTACACTGATGAAGAAACTCACATTGACGCCAAGCATGCTGACGATTTCATTTACACCGGCACACTCACTTCTGGTGCACTAGACTGGCTAGAAAGCCGACTCAAAGAAAGTTCCAAAAATATAATCTTTATCCATCATCCACTTTGGAATTTGGTGAATAAAAATGAAGTCTCAAAAATTCTTAAGAAAAATAAAGATCGAATTATTTTAGTTGCCAATGGACACAAGCACCCAGCCACACTTGGAATTATAGATTTTGGCGGAGTGAAAAATTATAATATTCCTTCCGCCTATCATCAAAGAATGATTGCTGTGGTAAAAATAAACGGCAATTCGGCGACAGTCAGCACAAAAAAATACTAATTCCAATGATAAATTTGAACTCCACTGATTTCTTTTTTATCTGACGAATTTTCTTCTATATATTTCAAAGCGTCTTTTTCCATGTCCCCTTTTGGATCGCCTGTCACAATCCATCCACTGGGATTTTCTATCATTATTTTATTCAATTCATCCAAACTGATTTTTTTGTTCCATTCCTTATTGATAATTTTAGCTTTAGCGTTTTTATAGTAAAAACTGCGAAAATTTCGCGTAAGCAAAGCATCACCTTCATTCTTATTCTCCAAAAAATATTGAAAAGCTGATCGATAATCAGTTTTAGTTTCATCTTTTCGATACGGACTTTCTTTGGAAAAAAAATAAGCATAATTTGGAACAATCAGAAGTGCCAGTGCTAGCACACCAATAAAAACTTTTTTCTGATACGCGAGAAAATATTTTCCAATTTTGTCTGCAAAAAAATATATCCCGCTTGAAAGCAAGATTATCCCAAAAGACATCGCAAAGAAAATAAAACGCAAACCAAAAACTTCATTCCACAAGAAAACTGCCGAAAAAACTATCGCAAAAAAACAACAAATCAGCCAAATTAATTCTTTTTTAATTTTAGTATTTTTTCTTAGATTATAAAAACCGGAAACAATCAATCCGTAAGCCAAGATAATATTCATATAATCTGAAACTATTGCTTGCAAATATCGCCATCTTGCATGATCAAAAGCAATCAGATCTTTTTTGGAATAAAACGAATATACTTGAGGATTTTTTATATACACTATAATCAAACCAATCAATGTTAAAAATAAAATAACTGTATATTTATTTAATATGGTTCTTTTTTGATAAAAAGCCAAGCAGGATTGGATGACAAGATAAGCACCAAAAACCACGCCAATATTAAGCGTAAGCGGATGCAGATGAAAACTCAATAATCCAAAAAATGTTGTTGGCAAAAACCAGACTAAATTTATTCCAAATTTATTCCAAACGAGCTTCATAATTGCAACATTGCCCACATATTCTTCCTCAAAAAATCGAAAGAGAAACCAAGAAAAAAGGAGAAAAACAGGAAAAAACATGGCGTACATTCGAAGCATTCGATCAAAAGTTATTCCAGCGATACTCACTGCGAAAAGAAAAGCCGAGATAAGACCAATGATTTTGTTTTTAGTAAAATAAGTAGCTGTAAAATACAAAATAATAATACTAATTATTCCCCAAATGACACTCACTGACCTCGCCGTTGCTTCTGTCAAAGGAAAGAAATGAAACAATTGTGCCACCTGAATGCGATAAAGCCAAGAGCGTTCTTCTCTTTGAGTATATAAATTTTCACTCACTTGATCTAGATTAAAATCCCACGCCAACCATTGCCCAGTTTTAAAATATCCATAAGTAGCGTTAATATCCAAAAACTCATCCGTCACAAATGGCTGTTGCCCAAGTTTATAAAAACGCAAAAAAAATCCCAATACTAGTATAAAAAGTAATGCAACAAAAATAATATTTTTTTCTTTTTTCATTGTTTTAGTTTAAAATTTATTTTTTAGAATTTTGCTTTTTATCCACCCCAACGATAAACTGAAACAGAAGTTGGAATATGTTCATCTTTTACTTTTTCAAAATTATCATCCAGATATTTTATCCCGTCTTTGCAGATTAAATTCATATCTATTTTTGGTAGAATAAACCAGCCCTTTGGATTTTTCGCCATAACTTCACTGACATTTTTCAAACAATCTTTTTTCTCAAATGGAAGCGACTGGAGATCAATTACTTTTATTTTTTCTCCTTGCCAATAATAACTACGGTATGATCGCGTAAAAAAAACATCTCCGTCTTTTTTGTTTTCTAAAATATAAGGAAAAATATTTTTAAAATCTGGATAATATGAATTTTTCGTATGAGCATAGATATTATTTTCTTTTTTGAAATAAGACCAATCCATCAGCACCAGAAAAAATATCAACAGAATTATCCCCGCTATTTTCTTGTGTTTTTTAATATAATCAGTCAAATAGATGAAAAGTGCGTATATTCCAACGGACACAAGAATTATGCCAAAAGATTGAATGAAATAGATGTAACGACCAGAGGGAGTTCTGTCCCAAGTGAAAACAGCAAAAGCAAGTACGGCAAATGCCGAAAGAAAAAGAAAAACTGCTTCTTTTTTTCTCTTCATTTTTTCAAATAAATACCATACTCCAATAAGCGCCAAAACTAAACCGACAATTGGAAAAATAAAATCCGTAAAATATTCGGTAAAATAATTATAATTAAATTTGAAAAGCTCGACTTGTTTTTTGAATGATTTGTAGAATTTAGCTAGACTTGGAGTCAAGCTCACAATAAGATAGGCAATAAAAATCATTCCTAATGTAATGGAATATTTATTTATTTTCCCACTTTTTCTCTCCCATAAAAACCAACTGCAAACACAAAAAGAAAAAATTGCCACCACAATACTCACTGAAAGCATATGCACATTGTAGCTCACAATCCCTGTGATTATTACCGGCAAAATGTACAACAAGTTGACATTTAGTTTGTCGGAAGCTAATTTAAAAAATTTATTCTTGCCGATATATTTCGTTTCATAAAATTTGAAAACACACCAAGAAAAAATTAAGTAAACAGGAAAAAGCATTGAGTACATACGAAGTCGTCGACTATAAACTATGCCTGATTCACCAACTGCAACCAAAAAAGCTGCCAAAAGTGCTGTCCAATAATTTCCCGTAAACGAAAGAGTCACAAAATATATGGCAAGAATACTCACAATTCCCCAAAAAACACTTATCGCGCGAGTTGAAATTTCTGTCGGTTCAAAAAATTTATACACCTGCGCCAATTGCCAGCGATAAATTTCCGCTCGCTCCGTACTAGTTTTGTCTTGCAAGCTCGCTTCAAACGGTTTCTCATTGCCAAAATCCCAGGCTACCCAAGTGCCTGTTTTAAAATAACCATAGGAAGAATTGAGCTCAAAGAATTCATCTCGATCAAAAGAAGTGTTGCCTAAGTTATAAATGCGCAGCCCCGCACCAAGAAAAACTACTAGCATCAACATAATTAAGAAATTTTTTTTATTTTGCATATTTTTATCCTAAAATAATTATTGCCAGCGATAAATATTCACACCTTTCACCTGCGAATCTATTTTTTCCAAATTTTCTTCCAAATATTTCCGGCCGTTTTTACATACTAACAAATGATCAATCTCTGGTAAAACTACCATTCCGCTTTCATTTTCAGAAATAATTTTAGCAAATGTTTCTTGGCAATTTTGTTTTTCCAATGGCAAAACTTTCACATCATACACTTTTGTTTTCCAATTGGGAAAATAGAAACTACGATAGGCTCGCGTGATCATAATGTCTCCTGGTTTCATATTTTCCTTCGCCACAGCAAAAACTTTTCGAAAGTCTATAAAATTTGAAGTTGCTCTTTGTTGATACAGATTGTCCTTGCCCAAAATATGAGAATAATCTAAGGATAAAAAAGTTAGTGCTAAAATCGCTAAAGCGATGAATTTTTTATGATTTTTAAATTTTCCTGCTAAAAAATAATAGATGGCATAAATTCCAATTGAGACAAGAATAATTCCAAATGATTGGATAAAATAAATATAGCGTGAAGCTGGTTCGCGTACCCAAGAAAAAATAGCGTAAAAAAGTGGAATGAAAGCGGAAAGAAAAATAAATAAAGCTTCTTTTTTTCGTTTGAGTTTGAAAGCCAAAAATAATCCACCCAGAAAAAAAAGCGCTATTCCAACAACTAAATATTTAAAGTCAGTAAAAAAATATTCGATACTCCGATAATTGTCCTGCCAAAAACTCACCGCCTTGTCAAAATCTTTATAAACTTGGCTAAAAGCAACTTTCAACACAAGAAAACTCAAAAAACTCAAAAATAAAGTTAGATTATATTTGTCCCAATATTTTTGTTTTTTAAAAAAATTAAATAAAGCCAAAACAGTACAATAGGCTACTAAAGCGAAAACGATATGCACACTCAACTCTTGAATTTCATAACTCACCAATCCAAAAATTGCCGTCGGCAAAATATAATTCAAATTAACTTTAAATTTTTGATAAATTTTTTGAAAGAATTTTATTTTGCCTTTATATTCAGATTCATAAAACTTAAACAGCAACCAAGAAAAAATGAGATAAATTGGAAAAAGCATTGAATACATTCGCAAACGCCGGCCAAAAAGAATTTCCGATTCGCCAATGGAAACTAACAGTGCCGCCAAAAGCGCCATCCAATAATTTCCCGTAAAAGAAAGTGTCACAAAATATATAACCAAAATACTCACAATCCCCCAGAAAACACTCATGAGCCGAGCATTGCCTTCAGTTGGCTCCATAATATTATACGCCAAAGCCAAGGGAATTCGAAAAAGCTGGGCGCGAGTGTTGCTATAATCTTTTTGCAAAGCTGATTCCAATGGTTGATTTAAATTAAAATCCCACGCTAACCACTCCCCTGTTTTGAAATATCCATACGAGGTATTGATATCAAAAAATTCATCCCGCGCAAAAGCCTCATCATTAAGTTTGTACAAACGCAAAAATGCGCCCAAAAGCACAATCAAAAAAAGCGAACTTATTATTATTTTTCTTTCACCAATATTCATGCTAAAATAATTATAAACAATAAACAAAATATAATCAATAGCAACAGTTTATTATGGAAAAAATAAATTTGAAGAAAAAAAGTATTTTGGCTTTCTTGTTTTTAATCGTTTATGTAATTTATTTTTCTTTTGGCTTTTACCATCTGACTCAATTTCAAACTGCCGATGAACATTTGTGGATAGGCGAAAGAGTTTATATATATTGGCATAGTCTTAGTCCAAAAGATTGGCCAGCTACCGTCCTTAGCGATAAACCTGGTATACCAGTTGCGCTTGTTTCAGGTATTTCTCTTTTTTGGGAAAAAAATCCACAAAAAGATATTAGCAATATATTAAAAGTTGAATCTCTGTATAAATCTTTCCGTCTGCCTATTCTTTTTTTCAACGCTTTTTTTATGCTTTATATTTTCTGGCTGATAAAAAAAATAACTGCCAATTTTTGGATTGCTTTTTGGTCTTTCGCCTTGATGCTTCTTTCCCCTATTCTTTTAGGAATTTCCCAAATCATCAATCCCGATTCATTGTTTTGGCTTTTTTCAACTGCCACACTTCTGAACTTTATCGCTTATCTACAAACGGAAGAAAAGAAGTTCATATTGCTATCCCCTATTTTTCTGGGATTGTCCCTTCTGACAAAATTTGTAAGTGTTATTTTTTTCCCTTTTCTTTTTATTGCCACTCTGATTTTTTATTTTCTAAATATCCCAAAGTGGAAAATAAATTCAATACCAATCCATAAAAAAATATTAAAAATATCTATTTTTTATCTAACAACAATAATTGGATCATTAGCCGTTTTTTCTTTTTTTATGCCGGCGGTTTTTATTGATAAACAACTTTTTTTTGATTATACAATCGGCTATTCCTCAATGAAAAAGATATTGCCACTTATACTTATAATACAATTTTTTCTCATTGCGGATGCTATCAAATTAAACAGCAAACTATCTCTCAAAATAATAAACTTTATTCCTAAAAAATTTGAAGAAATATTTAGATTTATTCCTCTATTACTAACATTAACTTTTGTAGCGGTTATCATAAACTGGAACACGAATTTATTCTTCTTAAATCCTGAAAATATCGTGCAGTATGCCACTCGCTCATCTGATTTCACAAAAGATTCTTTATTTTTAGAAAAATTACTATACCAATTTTATTCCTTAACTTTTTCTCTCACTCCACTTGTCATTATATTTTTACTATTTATTTGGATAAAACAAATATTTAAAAAAATAAATATGACTTTTACCTCAATCATTCTTCAATTATTCATAATCGTTTATTATTTCGCTTTAATTGCTGAAAAACTTCCCTCCACTGTCCGCTACAGCATTATTCTTTATCCGCTAGTATCAATTTTAGCTTCTTTTGGCTTATATGAATTTTTTTCTCATAATAAACTAAAAAATATCAACAAGGTTTATATTTCACTGGCTATTATTGCCATAAGTTTTTTGAGCCTTTGGCAAGCCAAGCCTTTTTATTTTAGCTACATCAATTCTCTACTTCCCCAAAAATACATCTTGTCCGGCGCTTGGGGATATGGCGGATATGAAGTGGCGCAATATCTAAATTCACTCCCTGATGCAAAAAATATAGTTGTTTGGGCGGATTATGGCGGATTTTCTAAGTTTTTCAAAGGTACAACTTACCGAGAATATCTTTCTAAAAAAAATTGGAAACCAGTTGAATATTATGTTTTCAGTCAACAAGGAAAAATGATGTATGATTATTGGTGCAATAAAAGAAAAAATACTTGTCAAAGAAAATATATTCCGCTAAATAATTTTCTGGAAACAAAAACTCCCGTTTGGGAGATGTATATCGACGGACGACCGGATAATTTTATAAAGATTTATAAAGCTGAATAAAAAAAGACTGCGTAATAATTTCAACTTCCAATAATTATTTATCGCGGTCTTTTTTTTCTTTTAAATAAAATGGTATTGCAAAAAAACTCACTAGCATTTGCAAAAATCGGCCAAAAATGGCAATGGAAATCGCTGCTTCACCATCCACTCCGAAGATACCAAAAAAAGTGATAAAGGCCCATTCTTTGATGCCGATGTTTCCAATGCTCACGGGGATCGAAGAAACTATACTCACAATGGAAATAGCAATCATAAAATCAATAAAGCTTATGGGAATATGCAAATCAACAAAAAGCATCCACGACGCCAATCCAACTCCAATGAAATTAAAAGCTGCTCCTAAAAATAAAGTTTTAGCCAATACTCCATACTGCTGATAAAAATATATTTCTCGAATAAGTTTGATTATTTTTTCCGGAATAAATCTTTTGACCTTATTCCAAATTGAATTTTTTCTGATAACTGCCAAAAGGAAATTGATTCCAAAAAATGCGATTATCGCCAAATTAGCCACCAAAAGAATGTGATTTTTGAAAACCGCTTTCAAATCAAGCAGGCTAAAAAAAAGAATTAGAAGCATCACTCCGGCAAAACCAATAATTCGATCGGCCAAAACCGTTGAGGTAGCTTCCAGATATTTTTTTCCTCCCGCCTTTCCTAGAGTATAAGAACGATAAGTGTCTCCACCGATGATGGAAGGAAAAAAATTATTTATAAAAGCGCCTGTTAGATAAATTTTGAAAATATCCCAAAATTTGAGATGAATTCCTTTGAAATCCGCCAGAATTTTCCATTTGCTTGAGGAAATCAAAGTTCCACCGGCATAAATTATCACAAAAGCAAACATCCACCAAATATCCAGTTTTTCAAAATAAATAAGCACTTCCGACCAATCAATTTTGAAAAAAATCCAGCCCAGAAAAAGAGCGGTCGCAAAAAGCTTTAGGAATAATTTTATCTTATTATTATTTTTTTTAATTTCGTTTTTTTTCACTGATGCGCTAGTTAATATTCGCATATAATGATTGGCTGTTTCTGCCCAAGACATTGACTGCGAAATTTTTCGACTTTTTTGCGACATCTCTTGGCGCAAGTTTTCGTTGTTGATTATTTTTTCAAGGCCATCAAAAATATCTTGTGACGATTTTTTCTTGATGATAAATCCGTTTCCATTCATTAGTTCAGCTGCACCCGTATCAGTCGTGATGATTGGCAATCCCGAAGCCAAGGCTTCCTGCGTCACATTGCCAAGTGCTTCACTAAGCGATGGCAAAATAAATATATGAGATTTTTGATAAAGTTTAGCTATTTCACAGTGTTTCACAATACCAAGAAAATCAATCATATCTTCTAAATTATTTTCTTTGGCAAATTTTTTGTACTCTTCTTGCAATGGCCCTTCACCAGCAATTAGCAATTTGACATTATTATGTTTTTTGGCTAAATCTCTGAAAGCTTCCAGCGCATATATCCCCCCTTTTCTTTCGATCAATCTACCGACAAAAAGAATATTGAATGTTTTTTCTTCTTTCAGTATTTCAGCATCTGGATGAAATTCTTCAATATTTATCCCATTTCGCACTATAGTTATTTTTTGTTCTGGCGCCGATTTTTTGGCTAAATTAGCTAAATCATTACTCAATGCCACAACTTCCCCCGCTTTTTTCCAAATATTTCTACTCATATAGCGGAAAAACAATTTATCTAAAAGATGAAAACGGTTATTGTAAAAAGGCACATCACTTCCCCGCAGACTCACGACATACGGCAAACCCAATTTCTTAGCAATATAACCGCAAGGAATGCCAAAAAAGGCTAGCGTCGCATCAAATTTTTCTTTTTTGATTAATTTCTTGGAAAACCAATAAGCTTTCCAAGAATAAACTAAAAGATCCTTATTGGTCTGAAAATGCATTTTAGAATTATTTTTTCCGATTGGTAATTTATGAATTTCTATATTCTCTCCTATTTTTTCCAAATGATACTTTTTATCAGCCGAAGAAGTCACCAAATCAACATAAAGATCTGAATTTTTGGAAAATTCCTTGAGCAGATAAAAAACAGCATTGCCCGCTCCCCCACCCAAAGGCGGATATTCATAATTTAGAATTAGAATTCTCATATTCTATTACAAATTAATAAATTCAACCTCGGATTTATTATCTTTCACCTTAATAATTACATATTGTTTTTTGATATTAAGTGACGGCGTATCAATATAACTAATACCAGCAAAGGTTGAACTTCTAGCTATATGCTTATGTCCACTTACAATCAATACTACCCTATCTTTATATTTTGATAATAATTCTTCAATTTCAATACTATTAAATAAGCCATACAACGGATGATGAACAAAGATAATATTCCGATTATTCTCTTGGAGTTTTTCTTCCAACCATTTTTTTTCTTTATCTGGAATAAATCCCTCATAAGCTCCCGGCTTTTCCTTTCCTCGCTCAACATCTTCGCCGGTATCAAACCAATAATTAGCATCCAAAACTATAATTTGGTAATTTTTCGCCACAAAAGAATAATAGCTATCAAAGCCAGTGAGTTCTTTATAATCTTTCTTATATAAACTAAACATTTCATGATTTCCAATTACATGATATCGCGGTTGAAAACCCAAAAGACTATCGTCAGCTATTTTCCATTCAGCAATACCTTCGGCCCTTGGCTGTTTACCATTCCCATCAATATTCCTATTTTCAATAAAATCACCCAGCTCAATAATAAAATCTGGCTTTTCTGGATTTCTTTCTCCTTTTTCTTGTATATGCACTTCTTTGGCAAACTTAGCTATCATTGAATAAATTTTCCCTTCAGCATGGGAATCAGACATTGCGCCTATAACAAGATCCGATTTTTTATTTGTGCTATCATCACTAATAAAATTTTCATCGACTGCAATCGAAATATTAGGATTTTTTTGAACTTTATTTGAATAAATTTTTTCTGCCACAAAATTTGAAACATTTTTTCCCAGAAAACTGAAACCAAAAATTACAACTGCAATTATAACCAAAAAAACCAATCCTGCTATTTTTACTTTCTTTTTATTTTTCAAAAAAATATTTTTGACTTTATCAATTACTTTTTTCTTCATAGGAAATTAAATTAAATTTATTATTTATCAAGCGACCGACTAATTAGTATAAATTTAGAAACTCAACTTCGGCTATCTTGTTTTTTACACTGATTATCATATATTGTTTTTGATGATACAAGGAAGGAATATCAGCATAATGAGTTCCAGCAAAAGTAAAAGTTCTGGCTCTGTTTTTGTGACCGTTAGAAATCAAAATCACATCATCTTGATATTTTTTCAACAACTTTTCAATTTCAACACTGTTTGTCAAATTATATATTGGATGATGGATAAAAATAATATTGCGATCATTTTCTTTTAATCTTTCCTCTAGCCATATTTTTTCCTTTGACGGAATATATCCGGTATAAGCTCCTGGTTTCTGTTTTTCCGGATCGACATCTTTTTCGGAACTTTGCCAATACATAGCATCCAAAACTATTATCTGATAGCCCTTTGCTATAAAAGAATAATAGGAATCAAAACCGGTTAAGTCCTTATAATCCTTTTTGTTAAAACTCAACATCTCATGATTTCCAATAACATGATAGCGAGGCTCGTAAGCCAGAAGCGCGTCCGCTTTTTTGAAATCCGCTAAACCATCTTCTCTGGGCTGTCTTCCGCCACCCGCTTTAGTTCTATTTTCTATAAAATCTCCCGCTTCAATCACAAAATCAGGTTTTGTCTCCTGCTCTTCCATTTTTTTAGCAAAATCGCCAATCAGTTTAAATCTTTCAAAAATAGCTTGTGAATCCGCCATAACACTAATTACCAAATCAGGCTTTAACTTATAATAATTTTCGCTCACAAATTCCTCGTCTTTAATATCATTTGCACCTGCATCATCATTTTGAACCACAGTATTTGAACAATTTTTTTCAACCACAAAATTTGAAACATTTTTCCCTAGAGAGCTAAAACCAAAAATTCCAACTGCAATTGCAATCGCAAAAACCAATAATATTATCTCTAAAAAATTTTTGTTTTTTAAAATAAATACTTTAAGGTTCTTAAACTTAAAACTTTTTATCTTGTCGATTATTTTTTTCTTCATGTTTTGTATTATAAAATAAATTAATTCAATGTTTATTTTTTTTCGATACGCCAGCGTGATTTTGATTATACCCCAATTTCCCCCAAATTGCCAATCAAGATGCTCTTAACCGGCTCAAGAATATTTTTGGAAATTGATTTTTTATTTTGAA
>PCRW01000035.1 GCA_002772115.1 Candidatus Moranbacteria bacterium CG23_combo_of_CG06-09_8_20_14_all_35_22 | reverse complement strand
AGTATTAAAAACCAAACCCCGTATTTTTTTACAAAAAACTCTCTTAAATTATGAAATTAATAGTTTAGTAAAGTAAGGACTGGACATAACTTAGATAAAATTACAAAAGAAAATGTTTCTAAATATACTTTCAAACCAAAATCACTTGCGAGAGAGGATTTAATAGCAAGAAAAGGCATTGATCTTGAAGAAGATCTGGCTGAATTTTGTAAATCACAAACCCCATTGGAATACTTAATTTATATAGTTGAGAACAAGAGAGAATTACCAGAAGGTTTAGACTCAGAAAAATTTGTAAAGATTATAGATATATTAAGAAATTATATCAACAAAGACAAGCTGGACGATTACACTCAAAAATATATGAATGGAGAAATTGCCGAAAATCTGATTAGAAATTCATCTTACGCAAAAAATTTCGAGAGTTTTATAGAAGGAATATATGTAGATGTGGATGGAACTCTTATCCAAAACAATAAATTAAATCAGCCACTCATGGATTATTTAATGAGCACGATTAATAATGTAACTATATTTACAAATGGTGATATCAAATCAAAAACAGAAGAACTAAGAAATTTAAGAGTGCCCGAAAAATTCCTTCCAGTAAAAGCAAAGGATCAATATAGGGGGAAACTACTTGAAAAAGTCTTTGATGATCAACCCCTTATTTATCAAGGTTTTGACGCCCTGTTGCACATCTCTCCAAAAGCACATTACTTAGATAAAAATTCTTTTCCAGAATATGAAACAAGTTCTGCGTGTGCAAGGGATAAAACAATTATGGATAAAAATGGAGAAGAACTTCTTGAAAAATTTATCTCAAACGATGGAATAATTGAATATTATCCAAGATTTGTAGCAAAGAAAAAAGCTCAATTGAAAGTATTAAAAGAATTAAAAGAAATAAGAAATAAAAAATAGCAGATAAAAAAAATGTTATATAAAAAATTATTATAATTTTATGAAACCACGCATCTTTTCCGGCATTCAGCCGTCAGGCAATCTACATTTGGGCAACTATTTGGGCGCCATTCGCAATTGGGTTAAATTACAGGATCAATACGATTCAATTTTTTGCGTGGTGGACATGCACGCCATCACAGTCCCCCAAGATCCAACTGAACTTCGCCGAAGAACCATCGAAGTCGCTAAGGTTTATTTGGCTTCTGGAATAGATCCAAAAAAATCCACACCTTTCATTCAGTCACACATTTCAGAGCATGCCGAGTTAGCTTGGATTCTAAATACTATCGCAAAAATTCCTGAATTGGAAAAGATGACACAATTCAAAGACAAGGCGCAAAAAGCTGGCAAGGAATCAGCGAGTGTAGGACTTTTTGATTATCCGATTCTTATGGCATCTGATATTTTATTATATGATACAGAATTAGTTCCAGTAGGAAAAGATCAATTACAACATATTGAATTAACCAGAACCTTAGCCGAAAGATTTAACAAAAAATTTGGCGAGACATTTATCCTTCCCAAAGCCTTCACCACAAAAGAAAGTGAAAATATTATGGGACTGGATGATCCAACTAAAAAGATGTCTAAATCAGCTTCTTCAGAATATAATTACATTGCCCTGACTGATGACGAAGAAACTGTGAGAAGAAAAATCAAAAAAGCCGTCACAGACAGCGGATCAGAAATTGTTTACAGCGACGATAAACCAGCACTTAAGAATTTAATAAACATCTACTCCCTGCTTTCTGAAATCTCACCAAAAGAAATTGAAAAGAAATATGTCGGCAAGGGTTATTTTGATTTCAAAAACGACCTCGCCGATGTTGTCATCAATTTCTTGCAGCCTCTCCAAAAAAAGATAGAAGAATTATCCGACGAAAAAGTTTTGAAAATCCTCGAGGACGGCGCCAAAAAAGTCCAACCGATTGCGAAGAAAAAATTAGAAGAAGTAAAAAATAAAATTGGATTTATAGGTTAAAAATTATTTTTTATTTCAATTTTTTCTTCGCTTTGCTCTTCAACAAATAATTTTTTCCAGTAACCACCAATTTTCCAGTTTTTTCTTCCAGTGCAATTCTGGCATCCTTGGCAATCTTGCCACCTTTTTTAGCTGGAATCTTATTCTCTTCCAAACCTTTTGCCTTTTCCGTTTCCGCAATTCTTCTGGTGGATAGCTCCGCCAATGCTGTGAAAATTAATTCTTCTTCACTCATATGATCGCGAAGATTTTGAGTTTTTAGACCTTTCAAATTTTTATGCTCTTTTACCGATAACTCGCTCCATTCTTCGTGAATAATATTGGTAAGAATTGCAAATTCTTCGCCTTTTTTTACCTCATTTTCACTCCAATAATCCGTGAGTTTACTTCTCGTTTCCTGCCCCATCATTCTTTGTTGAATCCATTTTTGACTTCGGCCTTGTCTTTGCCAATATTCTCTTGACCTATTTAAAGCTTTCTCTGGATCACTCATTTCTTGCATTCTTTCATAACCAACTTTAGCCAGCCAAATTTTAATTGGTTCAGCTTTTTTGCTAGGAACAGACTGAATTAAACGTAAAATAATTTCTACACTAGCCGCATCAGTTTTATAAAATTTCCCATCAGCAGACTGCATTTTAAGTTTGTCACATTTTGTGACAGACTCATTTCCTTCTTGTTTTAATCGACTCTTAAGCGTTGTCCAATAACTTTGAGCTTTTTTAAAATCAGTTTGATCTATCAATGTAGCAACAATATCAATTACCGAAAAATACCAAGTTTCGGTTTTTTTGTCATAATGCCGACGAATCTTAAAACTTTCAAAAATCGCTAATGAGTTTTTATTATTTTTCATTTTTTTATAATTATTTTAATTTCTTATTATTCCCAACACTTCGTCCCTCTTCTCCTCCATTAAATCTTTCGCCTTGGCTTCAAGATTGAGCCGGAGTTTTGGTTCAGTATTAGAAGCACGAACATTGAACCACCAGTCCGGAAAATCAATTCGAATTCCGTCTAGTATGTCTAATTTTCCGTCCGCATATTTTTCTTTGAGCTTTTCTATAACTGAATTTTTATCCTCTACTTCAGAATTTATTTCTCCAGAGTGAAAATATCTTTTGAGATCAGCTACAAGTTGCGACATTTTTTGACCAGTTTCATTCATAAGATTGAGAAGCATCAAAACTGCCAGAGTTGCCATCTCTGCTTTAGAATTCTCTTGGAAAAAATAATGCCCCGAAAGTTCACCAGCAAAAATTGCACCTTGCTCACGCATTTGTTTTTTGATGAGCGAATGACCTACTCGACAACGATTCACTTTTCCGCCCGCTTCTTCAATCACTTCTTTGACTGCATTGGAACTGCGAAGATCCATTAAAATTAAACTGCCAGGATTTTTTTCCAAAACTTCTTTGGCCAAAAGCGCAATGAGATAGTCCATCGGGACTATTTCTCCTTTTTCCGAAACAAAACCCACCCGATCTGCGTCACCATCATAGGAAATTCCCAGATCTGCATTTTTTTCTAGCACTGTTTTTTGTAAAATTTCCAATGTTTCAACTTTCAAAGGATTAGCTTCATGATTAGGAAAATTTCCATCCAACTCGGAAAATAAATATTCGACTTCCAAATTATCCGGAAATTTTTCAAACACTTCTTTTTCTACTGCTCCCATACCATTGCCAAAATCAACCACAATTTTTTTCTTAGCAAAATCTTTGTTAAAAAATTCAGCTACATATTCAACATATTGCTTTTTTATTTCAAAATTTTCTTCGACTTTTCCCTTGTTTTCAACATCAATAAATTCGCCCCTGATCGCTAGTTCTTTTATTTCTTCCATTCCACTTCCCTCTCCGATTGGTACTGCATTTTTAAAACAAAATTTCATTCCGTTATACTGCGCCGGATTATGTGAAGCCGTAATAATTACCGCCACATCCACCTCTAGTTTCCAAGAAGAAAAATAAGTCATTGGTGTTGAAACTAATCCAATTTTTACCACATCCGCTCCTTGATCAGCAATACCATTTATCAATGATTCCTCTATTTCAGATGAAGATGTGCGCATATCCCGCCCTACGGCTATTTTTTTAGCCCTAGTAAATGTCGCTAGAGCTCGTCCAATATTATAAGCTGTTTCGCCATTTATTTCAACTGGATATATCCCTCGAATATCATACGCCTTGAAAATGTTGGGGTTTATAATTTTTTGCATAATAATATCTTACTATTTATGCCTATATAATAGCATATTTTAGCCAAATCAAAAATCCCCTAAGGGGGATTTTTTTATTTGAATAATTCAGTTTTATTAATTTTATTATTTTAAAATATTCTTTAATGATTATAGCATCGACCTTTTGGTGGTTGCGGAGCTCCTAGTGGTGAAGGCGGAGCATCAAGCATATAGCAATATCCACTATTGCAATCATTGTTGGATTCGCAAGTGGCTAGATAAGTTCTTGGAGCAGGATTAGGGTTATAATATTCACATTTTCTTGCTGTACAACCCATAGAAGAAATTCCAGCGATTGACCATCCTAAATTGGATGAAAGTCCAGTATCGTCTCCATCACACTTTGTTGAGCCCGCAGGAATAGTGCCAGTACAAGAATATGTTGTTGTAGTTGTAGTTGTAGTTGTAGTTGAATTTGAAGATTGCCCTGAACCTGAATTTGTAGTTGTAGCAACAATGCATTTCGGTGCTTTTTCACATCCGCAACTGTCTTTTCCTCCTGATACTATTTGACCATTCTTGCACCAATAAGCTGGCGGAGAAGCAATTTGTTTACATAAACCACATTTATTTCTCAAAGAAACACCACAATCTTTTTTATTTTTAAAAGTCATTAAACCATGATACATAGATAATCCACAAAACTTTTTTTGCTGACATTGAGTACTTTGGCTGTCATACCACCAAAGATTGCTACATTTTTTTCCATTTAATTTAGTTACTCCAATTGCCACCATTATCCCACCCACACTAATCACTGCAATGGCGATTGCCACCATCGTGCCAGTCTTGATTTTTGTTTTTGTTATTGTTTTTTTCATTTTTTTATAATTTTTATTATTTTCTTTTATAATTATAGCACCTAAGGAATTATAAATGCAATCGAGTTATCCACAGTCTAGCTTTTCACCTCTTTATATTCTTTGGCAATCTGAACCACATCTGCCACTTTTACTTCTGGAACAAGCTTGCATTTTGTTGATTCATTAGACTCGTTGCTTAATAACAGTGCTTTCGCACAGAATCATCCTAATGATTCTGGAATGATCAGCTCGTAGAATC
>PCRW01000033.1:937-6023 GCA_002772115.1 Candidatus Moranbacteria bacterium CG23_combo_of_CG06-09_8_20_14_all_35_22 | reverse complement strand
ATCATTCCAGAATCATTAGGATGATTCTGTGCGAAAGCACTGTTATTAAGCAACGAGTCTAATAATTTAACTGAATAATTAATAAGAGATCCTGAAACCCGCCTGCCGGCGAGGCACGGCAAGCTCAGGATGACAACAAAAGAATATGAAAAAATACATTTCAAGAGTCGTCAAAGTCGGTCCATATAAATTGGGCGGGAATAATCCGGTGCGAGTGCAGTCAATGTGCAACACTGATACGCGCGATGTAAAAGCTACAGTCAAGCAAATTTTAGCTTTGGAAAAAGTGGGTTGTGAAATTGTGCGTGTAGCAGTGCTTGATATGGAAGCGGCTAGGGCAATTTCTAAAATAAAAAAACAAATTCATATTCCATTGGTAGCGGATATTCATTTTGATTATAAATTAGCACTGGAAGCAGTGGCGCAAGGAATTGATAAAATCAGAATTAATCCTGGGAATATTGGTTCAGAAGAAAAAGTGAAGGCGGTCGTTATGGCGTGCAAGAAGAAAAAAATTCCCATTCGCATTGGAATAAACGGCGGATCATTGGAAAAAGAAATTCTTAAGAAATATAAAAATAAAGTAACAGCCGAAGGGATGGTGGAATCAGCTATGAGGCATATTAAAATTTTAGAACGCTATGATTTTAGGGATATTTTAATTTCGCTTAAAGCTTCAGATATCAAAAGGACAGTGGAAGCTTATCGCCTGCTTTCCAAAAAAGTTAATTATCCATTACATATCGGAGTAACAGAAGCGGGAACGATTTTTCGAGGGACAATTATGTCTTCCATTGGATTGGGGATTTTACTTTATGAGGGAATTGGGGCTACGCTCCGAGTGTCTTTGACAGCTGATCCAGTAGAAGAAATTGGCGTGGCTTGGGAAATTTTGAAATCTTTAGAAAAAAGAAAAAAGGGTGTGACAGTTACTAGTTGTCCAACTTGCGGAAGAACACAAATTGATTTGATAAGTTTAGCCAAAAAAGTGGAAGAGGCGGTAAAGGGTATGGATAAGGATATTCATATTGCTGTTATGGGTTGCGTGGTTAATGGCCCTGGAGAAGCGCGTGAAGCAGACATTGGCGTGGCTGGGGGAAAAGGAATGGGGGCGATTTTTGCCAAAGGCAAAGTGATAAAATCAGTCAAGGAAGAGCAAATTCTCTCAGCTCTTTTGGAAGAAATTGAGAAGATAAAATAAGAAAAAATACTAATTGACGAAAAATTTGAGCGTGGTAAGATAATAATATAGAAAAGAAGTTAAAAATAAAACAATGGATAAAAAAAGTAAAATATTTTTTATAGTTTTTTTCCTCTTGCTGGCTGGATCAGTGGCAATGACTTATTGGCGGATAGTGATTAGAAAAGATTATATTATTGAATCTCAAGCGGATTGTGATCCGGAGACGGAGGCTTGTTTTGTTTGGGAGTGTGATCCTGCCTCAACAGTGGAAGGCGAGGCTTGCACAGGGGATCCGGAAAGCGATATCTGGTATTATAAAATTAGACAAAGGAATGCGGGAAAAATTCCATTGTGTGATCCTCAGACAGATGAGACTTGTGATCCAATGACTTGTGAAGAAAATGAAAAGGAATGCGGAGAAATATTATGCGATGAAGAAACTAAAATAGAGCAGGAAGTGGAATGTAATGATCCAGTGCAATATTTATTAGAAAATCCAATTGAAGAGGAAGACGAAGAAATTGAAGAAGAGGCGGATGCTTCCAATGAAGAGGAAGAAGTTTCAGCTGATGAAGAAGCGGATATTTCTGATGACGAGATAAATACGCTCGTCGATGAAGAAGAAATTGAAGAAGAAATTACAAATTAAAAATATGCAACAAAAACAAGAAAGAACAATACAGGCAAAATGCTGTTGTCTCGAAAAAATATGTCCGAGAAATTTTTGTTGTTAGCGAAATAACTTTCAAATATAAATTAAACAATATTTCTCGAGATACTCGGGATTTTTTAATTTTAAAAATAATTTAATTCTATGATGTACAAAAATATTTTAGAGCAAATTGGGAACACTCCGATGGTAAGAATAAATAATTTCGGCTTAAATAAAAAAATTGAAATTTTTGCCAAGTTGGAAGGGACTAATCCTGGAGGAAGCACCAAAGACAGAATCGCGCTGAAGATGATTTGTGAAGCGGTAAAAAAGGGAGAGCTGACAAAAAAGAAAACTATTCTTGAGCCGACTTCCGGCAACACCGGCATTGGCTTGGCGATGATCGGAACAGTTTTGGGTTATTCGGTGAAAATTGTGATGAGCTCGGCAGTTTCGGTGGAGCGACAAAAAATGATCAAAGCTTATAGCGCCAAGATAATTTTGACTGATCCAAAGCTGGGAACAGACGGTGCAATTTTGAAAGCGCGCGAGATGGTCAAAAAAAATCCGCAAAAATATTTTATGCCGGATCAATTTTCCAACAAGAATAATAAGCTGGCGCATTACGAAGCGACGGCCAAAGAAATTTGGCAAGATATGAATGGAAAGATAGATTATTTTGTTTCTTCGATCGGAACCTCGGGAACAATTATGGGGGTGGGAGAATATCTCAAAAAAATGAACCCCAAAATAAAAATAGTTTGCGCCTATCCGCACAAAGGCCACTATATTCAAGGACTCAAAAATATGGAGGAGGCGATTGTGCCAAAATTATATGATGAAAAAAAGATTGATGAATTCGTGACAGTGGAAAGCGAAAAAGCTTTTGCAATGGCTCGGCAGTTGGCTAGGCGCGAAGGAATTTTTGCGGGAATGTCGAGCGGAGCAGTGATGCTGGCTGTGCTAAAAATTGCTAAAAAAATAAAAAACGGCAGAATTGCCATGATTTTTCCTGATCGAGGCGAAAAATATCTTAGCACTAAATTATTTGGGTAGTCGGAAAAAAAGCTTGAGACGATGTAAGTTTTAGATAGATTTTGGCGATTTGATAAAGTATCTCTTTTTTTATTTTTATGCTACAATAATTTTAGAAAAATATGAATGAAGATAGAATAAGAAATGAGGAAGAACTTGACATTTATCAATAACAAGATTATTATTAAAATATATTTAATAATAATAAGGTTAATATTAAAAAAAGTATGAATAATAGCCAATTTGAGAGATTTCTACTAGATGACTTGAAAAAATGGATTGATAGGCGAGAAATTTATGCCATTAAAGGGCCCAGGCAAGCAGGAAAAACGACTCTTCTTAAAATGCTAGAGAATTGGTTGGTTGTAGAAAAAAAAGTAGATCCGAAAAAAATCGTTTCTATCACTTTTGAAGATGAAAAATTGCTTGAGAAATTTGCACGCGATCCAAAAACTTATGTGAAAAGTTTTGTTGGGTTGGACGACAGTCGTTGGTATTTTTTTATTGATGAATTTCAATATTTGGAAAAAGGTGGACGCATCTTAAAACTGCTATACGATTTATATCCAAATATTAAATTTATTATTACCGGCTCATCTTCTTTGGAACTCACCAATAAGACCGCCAAGTTTTTGGTGGGTAGAGTTTTCTTTTTTAATCTCTGGCCAGTTACATGGGCGGAGTTTTTGAAAATACGCTCGGTGCAACTTTACAATGTGTATAAAGAAAAAAATGAGGAAGTCAGAAAATTTATCAAGAGTGGTCAAAAATTAAAAATTGCGACAGATGATATATTTCAAGAAGATTTTAGAAAACTTTTCGAAGAATACGCCTTATGGGGCGGATATCCGGCGGTAATTGCAACTTCTAATTTGGAAACAAAGAGAATAATTTTAAAAAATATCTACAATACTTATATCACCGAAGACATTACCGAACTTCTAAAAATTGCTGATCATAGTTTATTCAAGCGTTTAGTAGCTGTGTTGGCGGCACAAAACGGCAATTTGCTTAATTATAACAATTTGGCAACTGATATCCAGAGCTATTTTAAAGAAATCAAACATTATCTTTCAATTTTGGAGCAAACATATATTATTTCTTTGCTTACTCCTTACTCGACAAATAGAATTTCAGAGCTTAAAAAAAGTCCAAAGATATATTTTATAAATACGGGACTGCGAAATTATATTTTGGACAACTTTAATTCTTTAGATTCAAGATCTGACGCTGGTGTGCTGGTTGAGAACACTGCTTTTTCTTTTTTGAAATTTGACGCACCGGATAATCGTCGTATTTGTTTTTGGCGGACGCTAGCCGGCGCTGAAGTGGATTTTGTTTTGGCAGATGAAAAAAATATTGTCCCAATAGAAGTGAAATATTCTAATTTTAAGTTCGCGCAAGTTAGCCGAAGCTTCCGAAGTTTCTTGGAAAAATATCCCTCAAATTCAGCCCTTATTTTGACCAAGGGTTTTATTGGGGAAACAGAAATCGGACGCAGTAATATAAAATTTATTCCAGTGTGGTATTTGGGATGATATGGGAATTAAAAAATAGAAATGATGGAATTGTGGAAAAAGGTACTTGACCACGCTTGCTCTTTTTTCTACTCCTTTTTAATTGGTATAAGCAATATTATGTTTAAAAAGAAACTAGTTTGTGTATTGTTTAATGCAGGCAAGGGGGATGAACTAACTCAACAATGCCGAGAGAGAATTTTGGCTGGATTGACTTTTGAAAATCCAATTCTTTGTTTTGTCGGTGCAAAAACATGGTTAATGAAAACCATTTGCCCCGACAAAATTGTAATAGAACTGAATAATTGTAGTGATACAGTTGGTAATATAAAAGAAATAAAAAAATTTATAAAGGGTAAAAATTTTATTGAAATTTTAATAATAAGCAATCATTATCATTTGCGAAGAATAAAGCTACTAATGAAAATTTTTAATCTCGAGGCTAATGTAGAATCTGCAGAAGAAATAATAGGAATAAAGAATAAAATTAGTTTAGTGGAATATTTTTTGTATTTATTTACATATATTTTTTGGATAGTTGGATTTATAAAAACTAAAGAAGTCTCTTGATTATAGAAATACTTATTAAAAGAAGCCTTCATGGAAATATTTCTGGGGAGGCTTTCTTTTTTTTCATTTTTATACTGCAATAATTTTATAAAAAAGCTTGAAATAAGCCAAAAAATTGAATTCAAGAAT
>PCRW01000033.1:0-919 GCA_002772115.1 Candidatus Moranbacteria bacterium CG23_combo_of_CG06-09_8_20_14_all_35_22 | reverse complement strand
CGATTATTTAATCTCTCTTGTATCTCATAAACATATCTCTTTTCTACTCTATCAAGATTAGACTTTTTTGGGAAATATTCTCGAACTAATCCATTAAGATTTTCTACGCCACCTTTCTGCCAAGAACAATAAGTATCGCAGAAATATGACGGCACTTCAGTTTCGTGATGCAGAACATTCTCGCTACCATTGTCTCTGGTAATTGTTAGCCATAAATTAGCCGGCAATGATTCGATGCTATCCCTTAAAGCTTCCTCTGATCTCTGGGCTGTTTTGTTTTCACATTTGTGCAATCGACATAATTTAGTTTTTCTTTCAAACTGTACCGATAAAATACTTTGTCCGGAAAATATCATACTGTCAGTTTCCCAATCGCCGATTCTTTTTCTTTCGGCAACAATTTCTGGTCTTTGTATAATAGGAATTCTCTCTTTAATTATTGTTTTGACCTGCTTTTTACGAGCGAATCTATGTTGTCTGATTTTTTGTTTTCTTCTTAATTTTTTATACAATCCTTCGAATCTTCCTTCGCCAGCGTAAATCCAATTGTAAATACTCTCATAGCTGACTGTTTTATCTCGGCATCCTTTAACCTCTTTCGGAAAATGTTTTTTCAATCTTCCAGCAATCTCCTCGGGACTCCAGCCGTCATTCAATCGCTGTTTCACATAGGCAGTCAATTTTTTATTCTGCCACTTTTCCAACTTTCTTTTATTGGTTTTCTTTTTTCTTCGCTGGGCATAGTAGTGAGCTTCTTTGGCGATGTAAGGTAAAACTTCGCCGGAATTTCTCTTAATCTCTCTTTTGATGATGGAATAATCCCGTTCTAATTTTTTAGCTATCCAACTCTTTTTCTTTTTCATTCGCAAATATACTTCTATCTGCTCCCTCTCATAGAGGGTTATTTCTATTCCTTTTG
>PCRW01000070.1 GCA_002772115.1 Candidatus Moranbacteria bacterium CG23_combo_of_CG06-09_8_20_14_all_35_22 | reverse complement strand
ATATTTCAAGTAGTTTAAATAATTATTCTAATTATGCCTTAGCTTAGCACTAAATTGATGTTTTTACCAACAATTTTTTGCTATTAACTCAAATTAAAAGGGCTTTTTTAAAAGTCACATTATCTTTTAGCCATAGTTTAATAAATATTGCTTCAATAGCTACCACAAATATTTCCCCCTCTGCAACTGATAATAAATTAAGGCCCGCAGTATATAGATAAAAAAGAGGATATGATATAAGATTAGCATAAACTAGAGAAACAATTCCTCTTTTATTATTTTTGAAGAATAAGAGATATCCAAAAAGCACTTCTGCACCTAGGCTGATTACTATAATGGCTATCTTGATAAATAAACTAGGGTCTAATCTCCCCGCTTCTTCATGACTCATACTAAAATAGCTTCCAGGAAGAGCAATAGGATTCGCAAAAACTAAATTTGCAGAAAATAAAATTACAAATGAGATTATTAGGAAGGATAGTTTTTCTATTTTATTATTCATTTTATTAAATTTAATTTTACATCTTCATCTTACCACAAAAAGTCCGAACTGTCTTTATAGGTATAAAAAATAACCCCGTAAATAGGTATTATTTTGGCTGAGCTGTTTTTATACAGAGACTCGAACTTTTTTTGAAAAGAATTTTTAATTTTCCGCTCGGGCGGGCAAAAAGGGAAAGGGTCTGGGAAAAGGAATTTTTGCCCGCCCTCGCTTTCTAAATCCGATTTTTCCGCCGCCGCCGAATTTTCTTTGGAGCGCGGGGATGGATTTGAACCACCGTATACAGATTTGCAATCCGTCACATGAACCAGGCTCTGTTACCCGCGCATTTTAATTACATTCTTTTCAAAATTCTGCAAAAAAGATAATGTTTCGGAATCCAATTCAATTAATTTCATTCCATGTTTTCGTAATTCTGCAACAAATTTATTAGTTCTAATAGCAGAATTTAATAATAACAAATAATCTCTTTCTCTAGATTGGGGCAATTTCTTTATTTCCTCTTTAGCCTTTCTTCTAAGAAAATTCATAACGGAATAACAATAATCCAAACTCCCAGATTTAATTAATATTTTCAAAACTTTTCTCATGTTTCGAACCGTTTTTTTGTTTTTCTCGGCCAAACAATTGCGCAGAAATATTTTATCATCTTTCGATGCCTTAGAACAAGAGGATAAAACATAATATAGAGGCATTGTAATTCGACCATTCCATAAATCTTTGAATTGATCATGTATTGATATTTTAAATCCCCTTTCTGTATTAACAATGCAGTAATCAGAAATGTCATTAATTATTGTGTAAGGAGTCCCGCAATAAATGCCAAATTTTTCTAAAATTTCTTTTGTCGTATGGTCAATATCTTTTTGAGCAAACAATAAACCAGTTAACAAACAATTTTTGATCCAAATGCCACCGTATAAAAGTTTAACGCTTAGGTAGATTTTCAAATAATCCGGCAGGCTTATTTTAAAATCGAATTTTCGTGCATTTAATTTATTTACCTCATTGAATTGACCAATATAATTGCAAATATCTATTTCGTTGATCAAGTTTGAAAATTCCAATGCAATCTCGTGACCATATTTTTTACTTATTTTTGTATCAATTATAGACTGTATTAAATCTCTAGTTAAAAATGATGCTACGGTTTGATTTATTTTTTCAATTTCGTCAGAAGCAACTCCATATTTACCATCAAAAGCTACATTACTTTGATAAGTTGAAATATTTTCAATTTCTAATAACATTCCAGGTAAAACTATTTCTTTCCAATTTTTTCCTTCGGCCAACTCATAACCAAATCTAGCAATAAGAGGTCTAGCTAACAACTTTTTCTCCCTTCTTTTTACTAAAATCAATATCTTTTCTTGTAATGTTTTGTCTTTAAAATATTTTTTTACATAACCAACAATGGACGCACAAAGATCTTCTTTGATTTCTTCCATCTTTTTAAAATAGTCTTCTTTTGTTACTTTATTTTTAGACATTTTTAGTGTTTGGGGATTATTAATTTGTTTAAAACAATTTTTAGCCAAACGGTATATTTATTAGTATTTTTGCGTATATCTTTATTTAAATATTTCAAAGTAATCCATTTATGATTCATAATTTCTTTAGGATTTGGATTCGGATTTCCGTCAAATTTTCCAACAAAAACGCAATCATATTCATTTTCCATTAATCCGTTTACAAAACCCGTATTATAAATGAAACAAAATAGTTTTTCCAATTTGCAATCAAAGCCCATTTCTTCCTTTAATCTTCTATGGACTTAAAAAAGGGGTCAAGTACCTTTTTGCAACAAAAAATATAGCAACAAAACTGAACTGTATTTTTTGAAAAAAATTTTGAGCGGGTAACGGGAATCGAACCCGTATCACTAGATTGGCAACCTAGTGTAATAGCCATTATACGATACCCGCCTTCGGTCGCCATAGCGACCTTCGGCGGGCAAGCCCGCTGAAGATCACGAAAGAGACTATACATTTTTTTGTGGTGCCGAGTCCCGGAATTGAACCGGGGACACAAGGATTTTCCAAAAATTTTTCTTGAGTTTCCTCAAGGATCGGACTATTTCATTATCCTTTTGCTATTTTGCAAAATAGGATATTGGACGCTAATGCAAGATTATTGTTGGAACTCACTTGCTAGTCTCTACACTTTCTTCAAAACCTTACGCCCTTTGAAGCTTAGCTCGAGATTACCATTACTAATAAAATTAGTTTTAGGCTTCCTCGAATTCATCCAATTCTCATCCCTGAATTACTCCAAGGCGGACCGAAAACCAGTCCTCTGCTCTACCACTGAGCTAACTCGGCAAATTTATTCCTTCTTGTGCACGCTGAGGGACTTGAACCCCCGACATCCTCGGTGTAGGCGAGGCGCTCTAGCCAACTGAGCTAAGCGTGCAAAATATTATCCAATAAAATGTGCGAACGAGAGGACTCGAACCTCCAAGAAGCTTTCTTCATTAGCACCTCAAGCTAACGCGTATACCAAATTCCGCCACGTTCGCTTCAAAGCAATAATTATTACTTTTTTCCCTCTTCTTTCTCTTCTATTTTCTCTGTGTCGTTCTGTTTTTCTTCTGTGTTCTTCTGTGTATCCTCCTCTTTGATAAATTCCTTAATTTCCTTATATTTCATCCGGCTTTGTTTAGTGGTCAGCTCTCGAATATAATATAATTTTGCTCGGCGAACTTTCGCTTGCTTGATTAGTTTTATCTTTTCAACATTTTTAGAAAGAATTGGAATAATCATTTCCACGCCAACTTCATGGGAAACTTTTCGCACTGTAAGCGTCGGAGAAGAACTTTGTTTTCCCTTCACAGCCAACACCAGCCCCTTAAATATTTGAACTCTTTCCTTCCCTCCTTCTTTGATTTTAAGATAAACCTCCACCACATCCCCCGCTTTGAAATCAATTTTTTTATTGCTTCTTAAATTCTTGTTAAATTCGATTGTTTTCTTATCCATTTACCCTGTTAAATAAGATTTGAGTCCCCACAAGGAGAAACAAACTCATTGTTTTATTTGTTAAAATTATTCTATTCATCCCTATTTATCTGAATCAATGCTCAAATCTTAATTTTAAATTTTTAATAAAAAACTGCCAAAACTTAAGTTATTTTAGCTTTTTTATCTTAGCTTTTTATTGTTGTTTAGTCAAGCCTCGCTATAAAACATGAGCCTTAAAATCCTCTGGCAACTTAATTTCGAATTTAAAATTATGACCGTTTAAATTAAATTCGATCTTTTTAGCGCAAAGCAAATGTCGAACAATATTTTCTTTTGCTTTCATATTTTTTAGCCGATATTTTTCATCTCCTAAAATTGGATGGCCAATTGAAGAAAGATGAACCCTGATTTGATGCATTCGACCAGTTTTCGGCTTTACTTCCACTAAAGAATAATCTCCATATTCTTTTAGCACTTTATATTCTGTTATTGCCGGACGAATTTTAGTTTTCGTTTTTGCTCTGGCTATTGTTTGTTTTTTATAATCCGCTGATCGCGCCAATGGCGCATCAATCAAACCTTTTTTATTTTCCAATTTTCCATACACTAAAGCCCAATATGTTTTTTGAATTTCTCGATTTTTAAATTTATTTTTAAGCGCTTCAAATGTTTTTTGATTTCTCGCGACAAGCATTATCCCGCTTGTATCCTTGTCCAACCGATGCACTATTCCTGGCCGATTTTCCGGCTCATCGCCAACTGTTTTTATTTCTGGAAATTTATAAATCAAACCATTAGCTAGTGTATTATTGGGGCTTGGGCTTGCCCCGTGATCGCGAAGCGATTTTACGGGGTGAACTTGCAATCCAGCTGGTTTATTTATCACAATAATATTTTCATCTTGATAAATTATTTCAAATTTAATTTTAGCATTTGGAATTATTTCTTTTTGTTTCATGTTATATGCTTCATATTTCATGACTTCAATCGCATCATTCTCTTTTAAAATATAACTTGGTTTGACTGTTTTATTATTCACGGTGATATTTCCACTTTTTATATTTCTAATAATTTCTCCGCGCGTATAAGAAAAAAATTCCCTCACCAGGAATCTGTCCGTTCGTTCACCTGAATTATTTTTTGTAATAATTATTTTTTTCATGTGTGCCTTAGGAGAGACTCCCCGCCTCTTCGGCGGACAAGGAACCTCCAATCCCTTGCGGGAATCCCGCCTTGGCGGAACGCTTATTTTTATTAACTTTTGTGCCGAAGAGAGGACTCGAACCTCCACGGGTTAGACCCACCAGTTCCTAAGACTGGCGTGTATACCAATTTCACCACTTCGGCATATTCTATTTTAAATGTTAGCACAGAGGACTCGAACCTCCAATCCCTTGCGAGAATCCCGCCTTGGCGGGACGCGTATACCAATTCCGCCACTTGCCCATACCTTAAATTTTATTTTTTAATTTTTCTTTTAATTTTTTTCTGCCCGCACAACTTTTATAATATTTTTCTATATACCTAGCCTCTTCTAATGTTTTATATTCTTCAAAATATATAATTTTTACAGGTAATCTATTTTTCGTACTATCTACTTTTCCTTTTTTATGCTGATCAAATCGTCTAGTTAAATCATCTGTAGAACCTGAATAAGTTTTTTTATCCTTAAAACTAAATAGTAAATAAAAATATCCTGCCATATATTTTATTTTTAACTTAGTGTCTCTATTGTACCAAGTTAGAACCTATTTTCAAAATCGGTAAATGAATCG
>PCRW01000075.1:1448-6740 GCA_002772115.1 Candidatus Moranbacteria bacterium CG23_combo_of_CG06-09_8_20_14_all_35_22 | reverse complement strand
ATGAGAGCCTAATAAAGAAAATCTCCAATCGAGACGCCATTTACTCTTATCCGAGTAAAATGGAGACTGAATGTTAATTGTTCAGTGATTATAATAAGAAAGTGGGTGAATGCCACTTTTTTTATTTATTTAACTAATTATTAAAAAAAACAAAAATATGGAAAAAGAAAAATGCCCATGTCCACATTGTGAGAGGAGGGAAACTGAAGAAAAAGAGGCGGAGGAAATGAATTTCGCCGTGCTCGTGGCTTTAGTGCCAGTTCTCACTATCACGCTTTTTAACACGGTTGGTTTGATATAAAAAGCGGATAAAAACTTCAAATAAAAAAAATCTGAATTTTAAGAATTCAGATTTTTTATTTAGGCTCTCAATTTTATGCATATGCGCAAAAGTGAGACAAGATGAGAAAAAGAAAAAAATAAATCCCCAAAGCGCGATGGCTTTGGGGAAGAGAATCGATTTCATATCTCATTTTCCATATTTCTTAAGAAATTTTCGTTCCGTTTCTTTTCTAAAGTTCTCCTCAGTAATTTTTTTATTTTTCTTTTTTTTGGCGCTAATCATTAGATTAATTTCATTTCTGTCAAGAAAAATAAAGTTATTTTTATGTCTTACAATAAAATATATAATAGTATCTAGACATTTAAAAAGACAAAGTTCTTTTCTGACTATCTCAATTTCAAGATCTCCTCGTGGTATTTTGTTGCAGGAATTATTTAGTATTATCATCTGCTCACCTTCATTTGGAGAATCGAGCCATTTAAGACTGATTCTCATTATAAAAATTACGAAAATAATACTTGATAAAGCAAAAATAATTTGAAGTGCTGTCTTCATT
This sequence comes from Candidatus Moranbacteria bacterium CG23_combo_of_CG06-09_8_20_14_all_35_22, assembly GCA_002772115.1. Classification (GTDB taxonomy): domain Bacteria; phylum Patescibacteriota; class Minisyncoccia; order Moranbacterales; family UBA2206; genus UBA2206. The sequence continues at coordinate 5,901 of PCRW01000075.1, read as the reverse complement.
TGGCGTCTCCTTTTTTTATTTCCCCAAAGCGTGATGGCTTTGAAATTTCGGGTTAAAAGAATATCCTTTATTTTCCCCATATAGAATTATTTCGTCGCCAGAAATACGCTTGAAAATCAAATCATCTAATCCATCTTTATTCATGTCTTGAATTATTGGATTTTTTGAAGTGTCAATTTGCCAAGATTTATAGACATCAAAATCTTTAAGATCTCGATGCCCTTGAATAAATATTCCAGCATAGAATGCAATACCTACGCCAATATAGATGAATGAGCTGAACAAGAATACATGTAATTCTTGTTTCCAGTTAGAAGACTTCTTCTCTGGTTTAGTAAGATTCATTTTTTATTCTCCTTGTTTTATTCATTAATTGTCAACGAACTGGAACTATTTATTATACGCTTCTAATAGAGATATTCAATATTTACCGTCATAATATATTTAAGGCTGTTATTAAATAATCTAAAAAAGCCTTTTATATTGACATTTATACTAGTTATGCTATTATATATTCAGTAGTCGGAATATTATGAATATATGGAAATAAAGGAAATTTTGAGACAATTTGGAATGGAGGACAAGAAAGCCGAGGTTTACTTGGCTTGCTTGGAAATGGGCGGAGCCACGGCCTATTTACTAGCAAAAAAAATCGGACTGAAGCGTCCGACGGTCTATGACATCGTCAACCAACTAATGAAAGAAGGTTTGATTTACAAATCCATCAAAGGCAATGTGAAATATTTTTCTCCAGCTGATCCGGAAATATTGATCAAAAAATTAAAAGAAAAAGAAGAAAAAATTCATTCAATAATGCCCAGTCTGCAAACTCTTTATAATTCACCCAAAACAAAACCGTTTATCCGCTATTTTGAAGGAGTGGAAGGAATCAAAGAAATGTATGAGGACAGTTTGCGTAGTCTCAAAAAAGGTGATGAAATTTTAGTCTATGTCGGCGAAGGCGTTCTGGAAAATCTGCCAGACTATACAAATGATTATATCGCGCGAAGAGTTGGGAAAAACATTCGGATTCGAGGAATCTATAAACATTTTTCCGGAATTGAAAAATATATGGAAAATAATGCTCGGCAACTCCGCGAAGTGAAGATTCTTAGCGAAAAAGATTTTCCGGTTTCCAATGAAACCAATATCTATAAAAATAAAATTGCTATCGCCAGTTATGGCACGGAAATGTTTGGCATGATCATCGAATCCGAAGAAATCGCCCGCTCCCAAAAATCGATTTTTGAGTTGGCGTGGAGAGGGGCGGGAACACTATAAAGATAATCACTTTATATGCATATGCACAAAGTTGATTATCTGGACAAATAAAAAAAATCTGAATTTCAAGAATTCAGATTTTTTATTTAGGCGCGGGAAACATATTCGCCTCGTTCAGTGTTGATGATAATTTCGTCGCCCTCTTTGATGAAAAGCGGAGTGGAAACTTTTAGGCCGGTTTCAACTGTTACAACTTTTCCGCCGGTGGAAACAGTGTTGCCTTTTATCCCTGGGGGAGCTTCAATAACTTTTAGATTTATTTTTACCGGCAGTTCGATATTGATCGGATTGCTGTTCCAATTCAAAATTGAAACTTCCGTGCCTTCTTTTAAATAATTGATATTGTCTCCCAAAGCACTTTTGGAAAGAGTGAATTGTTCATAGGATTCATTGTCCATAAAATTATAATTGTCGTTTTCTTTGTAGGTGTATTGAGCTTTGGTTTTAGAAATGTCAGCTTCCTCACAGACTTCGGCGCCTTGAAAAGTTTTTTCCAAAACTGTTCCGTTGGCAAGGTTTTTCAGTCGTGTGCGAAGCACTGATCCAGCGCGTCCCGTTTTAGAATGCTCATGATAAAGTACGATATAAGGAATATCGTTTAGAATAATATTGGTTCCGGTTTTGATATCTGAAATGCTTAACATAATACAAATCTACAAATGAATGCTAATCTGCAAATATGCGAATGCTACAAATATTTGCATATTTGTAGATTAGCATAAGATTCGCATCATTTGCATTATAATTTACCGTGCGACAAAGGGCACTAGCGCCATAGTGCGAGCTTTTTTTATGGCGTTAGCTAAAGTTCTTTGATGATGAGTGCAAGTCCCGTGTCGTTTGGGCGGATAAATTTTTCCTTGTGAATTCATAAAACGACGCAAAAGATAAGCGTCCTTGAAATCAATTTTTTCAATTTTGTTCTGGCAAAAATAGCAGAGCTTCTTTTCGATTACTTCATTATTCATAATACAAATCTACAAATGAATGCTAATCTGCGAATATGCGAATGCTACAAATATTTGCATATTTGTAGATTAGCATAAGATTCGCATCATTTGTATTATAAGTTATTTAAAAGGGTACATCTTCAATTTTTACTTCATTCTCTTCCTCGTCTAGGTTGATAGTGGGAATTTCTTCAGCGGGTGCTTCTTGGTTAGTCGGGGCTGGCTTATTTGGAGCTGGAGCAGGATTGTTATAAGAAGAAGGAGGAGTGGTTCCATAGGCACTTCTTGGCTTTGAACCGAGTTGCATATTTTCTGCTATGATTTCTGTTTTATAACGATCAACACCACTTTTATCGGTAAATTTTGTGGTTTGAAGTCTTCCTTCAATGTAGGCTTCTTGGCCTTTAATTAGATATTGTCCAGCAATTTCTCCTAATCTTCCCCAAAGTACGATGTTGTGAAATTCAGTGCGTTCTTGTTTTTGACCATTTTTGTCTTTCCAAGTATGCCCTGTCGCAAGACCAATGGAGGCCACTGTTTGTCCGGAAGGAGTATTTCTCACTTCTGGATCGCGGGTAAGTCGTCCGACTAAAATAACTTTGTTGACATTCATAATAGTTTTACGAAATACGAAATTAATACTAAATACGAAAGTACGAAAGAGGAGTTTTAATGTTTCGTATTTCGCTTATTTCGTAGTTCGTAATTGTTAAATATTAAGTATTTCTTCTAATTTTTTAGCAAGGTCGTCATTTTTTGGAGATTCTGGCTGGGTTTTTTCGGAATTTTTTTCAAGACTAGCTTCTGGAGTTTCTTTTATTTCAGCTTTTTTTTCTACGATTTCTTTTTTTTCGGCTTTGTTTTTTTGAACAGTTTCTTTTTTAGTCAAATCTTCCATTCTTTCATTTTTAGTTTTGAGTTCTGGCAAGTCTTGTGCTTTGCTCAAAATAAATCTGGCAATGTTAGTGTTAAGATTGAATTTGGCGGTAATTTCTTTCAGATTTTGAGTATCTTCCAAATTAAATCGGCGGGCAATGTAGATCCCGTGATTTTCTTTGCCGACAGTGTAAGAAAGTTTTCTTTTTTCCAGTGTTTCTTTTTCTAAAAACTCTCCGCCAGCATCTTTTACGATTTTTTCCACTTCAGACTTAATGTTTTCTAGCTCGTTTTCTTTCGAAGCGCCGACTAGATAGAAAATTTCATATAACATAATACAAATCTACAAATGAATGCTAATTTACAAATATGCGAATGCTACAAATATTTGCAAATTTGTAGATTAGCATAAGATTTGCATCATTCGTATTATAAAAAATAAATATCCGTTCAAAGAAAGTCCTTGACGGATGGTAGTTTTCTTATCTCATCGGGGTCCGCCTTCGCTAAGGCTATGGCGGGACAAGTCCGCCTTTGCTTACTAAAGCTACGGCGGGACAAGCGAGAAAACTATGGGACTTTTTTGATTAACTTTAGTATAGATTTTATTTGATAAACCGTCAATATTGACATAATTTATCATTTATGATACAATGCTTTGATTGTCAGAAATAGGTCTGATAATTAGAAAAAAGTTATTTTAAAATTTTTTAGAAAAGAAAGGAACAGTCCATGGAAAAAAATGGAACAGTCCGTGAGGGGACAAAGGGGCAAGTGGCAGAATTGTTTGGCAAAATTTCTCAAATTTTGCTGGCAATTGTTCAGGGATTAAACTTTAACCAGCTTAAGTGGCTCATCGCCCACAAAGCTCAATTGACCAAGGCTATCAGGGATTCAGTGGAAGCTTTGGTCGGAAAAATTCAGGATTTACCAGACTATCTTGTCTGGTGGCAGAATTTTTATCGGGAGGAAGGAATTGAAATTGATTTTACATCTTTTCAAATCCCCGAAAAACCCGAGGGCGATTGGTGGCTGATTGTCGTCGTGTCCGGAATGACTTACAATAAAGTTATTCAGGCGATGCGTAAAAAATTCAAGGTTTGGGTTTATACCGACGACCTTGATGGTGCAATTGATTTTTCAAAAGAACAGCGTCGGGCGATTGACAAGCCGTATGCTGTTTGGGTCAGGGCTAATATTGAAGCCGACCCAGAATTGAAAAATAAATCGGCTAATGATTTAGGAGCGATGCCAGCAATTACATTGCTGGAAAGATTGCTTCTGGAAATTTTTTATTTCAATTTTATTTCCGGCGGTAGTTACTTGGACATTGATAGTTATACTCT
>PCRW01000075.1:0-1408 GCA_002772115.1 Candidatus Moranbacteria bacterium CG23_combo_of_CG06-09_8_20_14_all_35_22 | reverse complement strand
GGTTTCAGCTTAAACTTTTAATTTTTTTCTTTAACCCTTTTTCGCTCGTTTGGAATTTTCCAAACGAGCGCTTTTTTTATTTCAAAAAAGATGTATAATAAATTCAGGCTAATGCAATCGGTCCCGACGTGACATCGGGATAACGGTTCGCCAGTAAATATGAAACTGCTTGCCCGATTTTGGTGAAGGTTTTCGTGAAAGCGAAATGCTTCATAAAAAAATTCCCCGATAGATCGGGGTCAAACGCAGATAGTTTTGTCAAAGATTATTGGTGAAAAAGATGAAATCGTGGCAAAAGGGAACAGGTTCTCGCAATTCGGATGGCAATGTGCCGAATGTCAACTTCAATCGCAGTGATGGCAAGGTCAACATCAATTGGACGAATCCGAGCAATGCCAATGACAATCTTCGTTCCCGCCAGAAGTTTCAAAAAGAAAACCCGCTAGTAACGCGGATTTTCTTTTAGATATTTTATCCAACCGTTGGTCATTTTGGAAATTTCAATCAGATCAAATTCTAACTCAATATATTTTTTATCCTCAATGATTTTCAAATCCAGCATTATTTGAAATAATCTTTTCAGTACTTCTGTTTTTATCCGACAAGAATTTAGGGGAGAAAGTTTCTGCTGTTTTATTTCAAACGAAGCAGAAACACTTAATTCAAAAATTTCCAATAAAAGGTTTTCTGTTTTCAAAAAAATTCCGAAACGATCTTGCTTTTTGACTTTTGAAGATAAGAGATAAGCTTTTTTATAAAACTCACAAATTTTATGCGTCAAAGGAATATCAATTTGGTCAAGCCCGTTGGGGGGGGGCTTTAATGGTAAAGTTGTTCATAATGTATTTGAAAAAATAATTAGCTTGGAAAATTTGTTTTTAGCATGGAAAGAATTTAGATATGAGAAAAGAAATAAGCCCGATGTTATAAGATTTGAATTCAATTTAGAAGACAATTTATTCGAATTGCATGACCAACTAAAGAATAAAATTTATCAGCATTCTGATTATAGCACATTTAATATTTGCGATCCAAAACTGCGAAAAATTAACAAGGCGATTGTTGCAGATCGAGTCTTGCATCATGCTGTATTTAGAATTCTATATCCGATTTTTGATAGTAATTTTATTTTTGATTCTTACTCTTGTCGAACAGAAAAAGGAACGCACAGAGCCGTCAAGAGATTGGAAAAGTTTTGTCGAAAATTGAGCCAGAATAATCATAAAATTATTTATGTACTTAAATGCGACATTAGAAAGTTTTTTGATTCAATTGACCAAAATATTTTATTGGAAATTATCAAAGCAAAAATTCAAGATTGACCAATCCGTACTAAACTAAACCAGTGCCTAAGAGACCTGCATTTTGAAAAAACCGCGATTTGGCGTAAAATACTAGTATAGTAATT
>PCRW01000020.1 GCA_002772115.1 Candidatus Moranbacteria bacterium CG23_combo_of_CG06-09_8_20_14_all_35_22 | reverse complement strand
GCTACCAAAGGAAATTTTTGGAGGAAATTCGGATTCTCAAACAAGAATTTCTCAAAAATTTTAATTCTTCAGTGGTTTCATTTTACCCTTCTATTTTACTTTACTTGAGAGTTATTGTCAAAAATAGGATTTGATGCAATATTTATCTCCTCCATTGCAGGTTCAGGCGTCCTCGCCTGAACCTTTTGCTCATGGTAAAACTTGACTTCCAAATAGAGAACTATCAGAACTATGCGATTCAAGCGAGACGCTTGAACCTGCGAGATTCAAATATTTTTTAAAATTCTTCTTAACTCCCAAACAGAGGTTAGGGCGCCGTCCTGAAATTTTGAAAACTGCGTTCTAAATTCTTTACCACTCATATCTTTATCATTAATTTGAATTATTGTCCTTCTTGCATTGCTATTTAATGGTTTTCCCAAAATCCTCGGACCTGAAAATAAGTTGTCACAAATAAGTATTTTATTTTTATTAATAATACCTTCTATAAAATTAGTTTTCCAATCTTCCCTTAAGGCGTATGACCATATCACCGAATAAATGCATTGCTTAAAGCTAAGAGGGTTTGATTTAAATTTCAAATTATACTCATTCGCTAATTTTTTCATATTTTTCTCTCTAATTGCAAACCAAATTTTCACAATAACAGCTACCACTAATAATCCAGGTACACTAGCAATTGAAAGTAATATTATAACTATTATTAATTCTGAAATAAAATATGCCATATTTTTTTATAATTTATAATTCGTAAAAATCCTTTCGAGTTCAGGCGTCCTCGCCTGAACCTTTTATTTCTGGTAAAGTTTAATTTTAGTTACTCGATATAGAATTATAGAACTATGCGATTCAAGCGAGACGCTTAAACCTGCGAGCTAGTTATTTTTTAATTCCTGCAGAAAATAATTTTTGTCATCCATAGTGATGCAACCGTTTGCATCAAAATCAGTAATAGGGTTATAGCCATTGTCTCCTCGACATGTATTTAATGCACTTAATAAATACTGATTAAAAATTAGCAAATCGTTATTATCACAATTCATATTTCTATCTAAATCGCACGACCTATAATTAGAACCTACTGATGGTTGCCGAGAAGAAAAATTATGCTTTGAATATAAAGCTACACCTATTAATACGATTGAAAGAACACTTAATGCCATGACTAGTGTTTTTTTATTAATTGTCATAAAAAAATTATTAATTATTTCACTTTGCAAGTTCAGGCGTCTCGCTTGAATCTGCGATGAGTATTAAAATATTTTTAATTCGTACATTAGTATATTTGTAATAAATTCGTAATTCGTAGAGATCACCTTACAAACTTCATCACATCCTTAAATGTCACTAGAATTAGAAGCAGGATAAGAAGCAAGAAACCGACTGAATGAAAAGTTTGTTCGAGTTTTTGGCTCACGGGTGAGCCTTTCATTTTTTCAATCAACACAAAAAGAATTCTTCCACCATCAAGCGCTGGAATTGGCAAAATGTTTATTATCCCAAGGTTGATGCTAAGAAGCGCGGCAAATTGCAAAATATAAACTAAACCAAGTCCTGTCACTTGTTTGGTAAGCACGGCAATGCCCACTGGTCCAGCCACATCTGCTCCCACGCCATTACCCATAAAAAGATTTTTGATAATTCCGCCTAGCGCCACTAAAATCGCCAAAGTAATTTCGTATGTTGATTTCAGGCCTTCCCAAAAAGCCTTGTACCAAGAATATTTTATAATTTTTGTTTGCGCCAAATTCACACCAAGCAATCCTTGTCCTTCGGGGGCATTAACTCGAGGTGTAATCTTTATCGCTAAAGTTTGATCCCCCCTTATTATGCCTAAATTAAGCTCTTTCCCAGCATTGTTTTTTATGTAATTTTGCACATCCTCCACACTGGAAAGTTTCACTGACTCTCCTGCTGGGTTTACCTGTTTTTTAGAAATTTCATCTCCAATATTTATTCCCGCTAATTGCGCTGGTGAGTCTTCCACAATTTCAGAAATTTGAATTTTTGCTCCGGCAACATTTTTCTCGGCTGGATCAAAAGCCTGTGGCGCGCCAAGCATAAAAACAATTGAAATCAAAACCCAAGCCAAAACAAAATTCATCATCACTCCCGCTGCCAAAACTTTCGTTCTCACCCAGGCTGATTTTCCCGCAAAACTGTCTTCGTCACTAATATTTCCACCATCCTCGCCTTTAATTTTGACAAAACCACCCAGCGGAATCCAATTTATTGAATAAATTGTTCCACCCTGAAATCTTTTCTCGTGAGCTTCGTTCAAATCTTTTTTCTCATTTTCATCATCACCATCGCGACTGCCCCAAATTATCCGCCACTTGCGAACTGGTTTCAGCCTCTGCGTTTCCTCTAATCTTTCGGTGATAATTTCCTCGCGAATTTTTTGACCTTGACTTTTTATATCAATCGATTTTACTTCAACACTTTTCACTTCCATTTCCTTTTTATTTTCCTCTCCTGTTATCCTTTGCACACCAAAAATTCTGGGCGGAAAACCAAAACCAAATTCACTAGCTTTGATGCCATTTCTTCTAGCCATCACAAAATGCCCAAGTTCATGAACAAAAATCAAAACCCCGAGAATTATTATAAAAACTAATACAGCTAGCATAGAAAGGAAATTTTATAATTTTTAATTTTGTAATTTTTAAATAAATCTTAATGCTTAAATTTTTTAAACATTAGAACATTAAAAAATTATTTACAAAATTAAAAATTTAAAAATTTAAAAATTATTAAACTGTCATTATCTCTTCTTCTTTCTTTTTTCTTATCTCTTCAATTTTGGTATTATACTCATCGACAACTTTTTGCAATTTATCTTTGCCAGAAAATTTGTCATCCTCGCCGATTGTTCCTGTCTTTTCTAAATTTTGAATTTCCTCCCAAATTTCTTCTCGTATTCTTCGCACTGACACACGAGCTTCTTCTGATTTTTGGTTAAGCATTTTCACTATTTCTTTTCTGCGCTCTTCATTGAGTGCTGGCAAATTGATTCGAATTATTTGCCCGTCATTAATCGGATTGAGATTTAATTGCGATTCACGGATAGCTTTTTCTATATCCACCAAAACATCTCGGCTCCAAGGAGCGATTGCAATAGTACGCGCTTCCGGCACAGTGATGCTGGCAATTTGTTTGAGTGGAGATTTGGCGCCATAATAATCCACCAGCAGATCTTCCACCAAAGATACGCTGGCTCTTCCGGTTCTAAGTTTTCCCAATTCATCTTTGAAATAGCTAATCGCCTTTTCAAAATCATCTCTATATTTATTTATTACTTCGTTAATCATAATTTATATATCCTACAAAAATACAAAACTTTACAAAAGTACAATATTACGAAATTTTATTTTTTGTACTTTTGTAGTTTTGTATTTAATTTGTACTTTTGTAGTTTATTTATTTAGTAAAACCAATATATAATTCTGTGCCTTCCGTCGGATTATATTCTAAAATATTTGCTTTCATTTTGTTATCAAACTGAAAAGTTTTCCAAGTTTTTCCACCATCAACTGATTTATAAGTGGCCTGATTCATCGCATAAACCATTTCATTTGGATTTTTCGGATTGATCGCTAGCGCTTTGATTGGAAAATTTTCCGGATTATTAAGTGCCAAAATTTCCTGCCAAGTTTCTCCGCTGTCTTTACTCATCAGTATTCCCGCTTCACCAGCCAGATAAACATAGTCTGCGCGCGTTGGATCAGTTTCAATGGAAGTGAATCCTCGTCGACTGAAAGAGAAAAAATCTCCGCTTATTTTTCCAGAAATATCTTCAAAGCTCACGCCAGCATCCTTGCTTCTTAGAACTTTTCCCGTCGTAGCTAAAAAATAAATCAGGTTGCTATTTTTCGAATCTAATACAATTTTGATAATCGGCTCGTCCGCTAAAAGAATATTTCTCCAAGTCGTTCCGCCATCCATGCTTTTGATCGCTTCTTTTTCACTGGTTGTAGCATAAATGATATTGGAATTTTTTGGATCAATCGCCAAAGAAATAATCAACGGGCCGGCAGATGGGCTGGTATAAATTTCCGTCCAATTTTCTCCTCGGTCTTGAGTCTTAAACATTTTCCCTGTCCCTTGCCACACTCCACTAGCATATAGCGTTCTTCCATCAGCTGGGCTAAGTGCGAGACCATAAACTTTTTCTGAAGTGTAATTCATAAACTTCCAAGTTTCTCCACCGTCAATCGTTTCCAAAATTCCACCAGATCTAAGTCCGACATAAATATTATTCTTATCATACGGATTGAAAGCTAAACTCAAAATATCCATCTCCTTGATATTCGCTTTGCCTTCGCCCTTATTTTTCACTTGCCAATCCGCTCCGCCATCAATTGATTTCCAAATGCTCTGGCTTAATGTAAACTTCGGCACAGTCGTAGTTTTATTATTAGCGCAACCCGAAAAAATCAAAACTAAAAACGATGCAACTGCAATAGATAATATTTTTTTCATAAGTTAGTGTAAAAATTTATTATTTCTAAAAAAGGCTATTTATTTTTTCAAATCACTGAAGAATATTATTTTTTCGGTTTACACCTCGGATGTCGAATTTCTTGCCAAAACTTTTGCCCCCGATCAACGGCTGATAAGCCAAAGTTTTGGAGAAATGCGACATCCTCAAACAGGATAAACCTCAAAAATAATATTCTTCAGTGGTCTCATTTTTTCTTACTAAAGTATATCATAAATCCGAAAAAACAAAAAACCCCGCAAAATTTACGAGGTTTCAACTGTGCGCCCACCAGGATTCGAACCTGGGACCGTTTGCTTAAAAGGCAACTGCTCTACCAACTGAGCTATGAGCGCATATTTATACTAAAAAATAACTTTTCCATTATATCACTCTCCTTTTTTTAGTCAATAAAAAAATAAAAAGTCCCGGAATTGTAGCTTAGCTAATACTACAATTCCGGGGGTAAACATGTTAGAGGGTTTTAAATGCCAAAATAATTAAGATCAAATATGCTCTTGGTCAACCGCCTTGCTTCGGAGCAAAGCTTAGCCCATAAACATATGTCGTTCTTTTTTTTGGCCTTGTCCATATTGTGATGGACTTCTCTCAACTCTTCTTCAAGCTCTTCTGATAGAGTTTCTTCCAGCATTATCCCTCCCTTCAGTTGTTGTTTTTAAACCCTCTTCCGCGCGTCGCCTAATTTTAGGAAAAGCGAACCCCATTGCCCACTTCAACGCTGGAAATATGCTACCACACTAACCGCATTTCGTCAAAAAAATAAATTGTGCTATAATTATTTTATAAAAACATTATGGAAAAACCCAATTTTAAAATTAACCAGGCTTATGAAAATATTCATACTCAACCTGATTTCGAAGAAATAAATGGAAAAAATCTCGAAGAAAAACCTGATTTCACACCATTGGATTCTTTTGCTATACCCGCAGAATTAATTGAAAATAAAGAAAAATTTTTACAGTGGTTCGAGCCAAGATTTTTCAATCTTCAAGATGAGAATGGTAAAATTAGTCAAGAAGGCCTAGAAGAATTTTCTCAAAATCTTAAGGATGCCGTTGATTTTTTGAAAAGCAATCCCTACATACTTTCTCCTCGCATAGATAAAGGTTTCTCGCTTTCAAAAAGTGCTGAAAATAAAGTTTCTAACGGTTTCAATAATATTGAAGATATTATGGCTTTTTTCAAAAAAGTAGCCCTTGAAAATATTCCAGAAAATACTAAATATTTTTTTTCTCCAGATAGAAAATCGGCTTCCGGAGCAGAAAGACTAACCCATTGCAGGATATTGAGCGTTGCTTATGTTTCGGAACGGATAAAAAAAAGTCATGCTTTCAAAACTTTTCTTGACCATTCTCGCTTTATACTAGGAAGAAATCCAGAAAAAGATTCAGAATCAGGAATTCTTTCTAATCTCAATATACCGACTACCTTGGACATATTGCGAGATAATGAAACTGACACTTTTAAAATTTTTGAATGGGTTGAACGAAATCAATCCGTAAAAGGATGCTCTTTTAATAATATCGGACAATCAGGAAGTTCTTCTTATTTTATTCCCGAATTGCAAATTGGAATCAAAGAAGGCTTGCGAACTTTTTTGAAATATTTAAGAGATCCCAAGGAAGCTTTCAAAATTGCTGATGATTTTTTGCGCTTTCGTTTTATTTTTAATAATGATATGGAAACAGAAAAAATTCTCGATCTCATGTATGATCTTCAAGAAGAAGCCAAAAAGAAAAAAGATCCCGTGGTTCAAATAGAATTTAGAGAAAAAAATTATCTTTCCGAAAAAGAATTAAGCGAATACTTTCCCAAAGGAGAAGAAAAAATAAAAAGAGGAATTTTAGATAATATTAAAATAGACAAGAATCCCGCCTCTGGCAAAGGTTACAAAAATATGTCCGCCAAAATAAAACTCTATCACCCCAGTAGAAGAAAATATTATTTTGCTTTTGAAATTATTTTCTTGAGAAAAAAAGAGCACAAAGAAAACGAGCGATTGGAAAGAGCGGCTAATCATTTTTTGATGGAAATGCACCAATCAACTGAATTAGCTTCTCGAATGACTGGAAAAATGACCCACGAAGAAATAATTTTAGCCCTAAAACAGTATCTGGAAAAGAACATAACTACCGAGGAAATTCCAAAAGTTCTCATAGGAGATGCGTACAATCCAAAAGAATACGGCTCCTCAAATATTGAAATGGACTTTGCGGGATCTATGGATGAAAAAGCTCGAATTCTTTTTGATTTTTTAGTTTCTGATGGAACACTCAAGCATGTTTCTGCTGATTTCCCCACCATAAAAAAACCCGCTACTAACAAGAGGGTTTATTCCGGATATTATATTGTCGGAGAAAATGGAAACAGAATACTTAAAAATCTTGGCGCTGAAAAATAAAAATTAATTCAGCCTTTTTCGAATAAGATAAACAAAAAATATTGGGGCGATTAGCCAAAGAAAATTATACGGCGAAGAAACTAGATATCCGTAAGCGTTTTGGGAAATATAGCCAAGCGCTTTTTTTTCCGGCAAAATTGAAAAAACGATACTACAAAACAGCACCACTTCCAGAAAACTTACCACAAAAATACGCCACATAAATTCAGAACTGGAAATATAAACACCAAAAATTCTCTTGCTAAAAATTGCGATCAAAATCAGCAGAATAAAAAATAAACCCAGTTCATAAGAATAATCCTTGAGATATTCTTTGGGAAAAACATTCAAAAGCGCCAAGGATATATAAAAACTAACTAAAACCGAAATAAGCCGTCCGCGACCAATCAAAAAAGCAAAAACCACCGTCAGTAAAATTATAACTATTAAAAGGGTAGCGTCCTGAATAAAATTTTGCGAGATTCCAATTCTAGAAAGCAATAAATCAGGATTCATATTTTTTATATTTGTTTCAAAAATATTTCGACAAATTTTATGCGATAGCTTTTTTTATGTCGAAATATATATTTTTGATATTTTAATTATTAACAATTTTTTGCGACCGCAATTTTTTGTTCATACAAAAAATATCTTTGCTATTTTTTTTATCTTAACATTTTTTGCTCAAACTGTCATTCTCCTGCTCTTTCCAACTCTTCAATCAATCTTTTTTGTTCGCGCGTTAGTTTTTTGGGAATGCGCACAATTATTTTCACCAAATGATTGCCTTGTCCTCGACCATGAATATCCGGCACGCCTTTGCCCTTTATTCTAAATGTTTCGCCTGATTGTGTTCCTTCTGAAATCTTCAAAATCAATTGACCTTCAATTGTTTCAATTTCAATTTCTCCACCAAGCACAGCACAAGAAAAACTAATTTCTTCCGTGCTTAAAATGTCATTTTCTTTTCTAGTAAATTTATTATGATTTTTAACATGCACCAAAATATAAAGATCTCCCGCTCTTGCGCCTTTCTCTCCCGCTTCGCCAGCGCCTTGTATAGAAATTGTTTGGCCATTCATTATTCCCGCCGGAATATTGATTTCTATTTCTTCTTCTCTTTTCACTCTTCCGTCGCCTCCGCATTTGGAACATTTCTTTTCATAGCTTTTTCCCGCGCCAAAACAATCCGGACAAATTGTCACTTGAGAAAATGACCCAAAAAAACTACGAGCAGTTTTTTGCACTTGCCCCGTGCCTCGGCAAGTCGAGCAAGTTTTTATGTTTTCTCCCGGTTCACCGCCCGTTCCATTACACCTTTCACACACTGCACTTTTATATAGATTTATTTTCCGCTTAGCGCCCCGCACCATTTCAAAAAAATCTATCTCCACATCCACTTGAATATCTGACCCGCGTTTTTTTCTTCGTCCTCTTCCACTGCCTCCGCTGAAAATATTGGAAAAAATATCTTCAAAATCAGTTTCGCCAAAATCGAAATTGCTAAAACCTCCCTCTCCCGAAGAAAAACCGCTAAAGTCAAAACCTGAAAATCCTTGTCCATCTTGTCCTGAAAAACCACCTTGATCAAAAGTCCTTCCGAACTGATCATATTGCTGTCTTTTAGATTTATCCGAAAGCACCTGATAGGCTTCGTTGATTTCCTTGAATTTTTTCTCGTCTCCACCAGATTTGTCGGGATGATATTGATGCGCCATCTTTCGATAGGCCTTTTTTATCTCATCATCCGACGATGCCTTGGAAACACCTAATATTTTATAATAATCCTCTGCCATATTTTTTCTCTTATTAGTATATTCGTAATAAATTCGTAATTCGTAAAGTAAGTGGCTATCCAACCACCATCTAATTATACCCCCATTCACAATAATTAGCAATCTCTAGGTCAGAGTGCTAATATAGCTCTAGAAAATTTCTATTCTATAACTTCCGCTTCTACCATCACTTTAGAAATTTGGATGAGCTTAATTTTCCTAAGTAGCCAAAAAATAAAAGCCGTGAGATACCCAGCAATCGAACCCAAAAAAGATCCGATTAACGCCACTGTCAAAAAAAGAATAACTGATGCGATAAAAGGCAAGAACAGCAAATTATCCTCTTTGAAATTTCTAGAAAAAAATTCATTTATCTTATCATTGATCATTTAAGAAAAAATATCCGCAATTTTTTCCTAGCCAGTCAAATGAATTCCGGCAATTTGGCTAAAATTTTCTCGACCCTCTTTGAGAATCATATCTTGATCACTTTCAATTATTTTTTTCATTTGATCTTGGCTCACGCCAATATTTTTTTCATTAAGCCCTTGGCTTTCTAAAATATTTCCCAGCATACCATCTGCGCCTTGTTTGGATATCTGCAAAATAAATTCGTCCACTGTCAAATCGCTTTTTTCATCTTCTTTCAAATCAGGATACATCATTGGCAAAATTTGCGAAACCGCATCACTCGTTTCAAATTTTGGAATAATATTTATTTTGTCAGTGTTTTTAAGCTCAAAATAATATTGCGAAGTGATGGCAATTGAAAGCGCCAAAATCAACATTGTTTTTCCCGTACGCACCGATTTAGCAATATCCAGTTTAATATTTAATTTTGTATCTTTGGCAATTCTTTCTACAGCTAAAAATACAAATAGAAAAGAAAAAACCAGCAATGCAATATGCCAAAAAGAAAAAGTAAAAATGAGACTTGAGAAAAAACCAACCGCCAAAAATGGAAATAGAATAATTTTATCCTTAACAACAATTGTGCCAAGTGCTAACACAATATAAAAAAGCGAAAACCAAATCGCCGGAACCAGCCAAGTACTTGAATTTTCGACATTAATCGCCCGCTCCACCGATAGCCATGAAGCCGTACCAAAAATAACGATTAGCCCTACGATTATATATTTTGTAATTTTTGTTTTCATTATTATATTTTAGCAGAATTAACGACAGTTGTCATTCAGCTTTTTCTAACATCAAAATTCTTTTTTTAAATTTAAAAATTATGACAAAAGTTTTTTAACTTTAGTAATTTCTACCACAATAGCGCTTTGGATTTTATACCCTTTATTATCTGGCAACTTGCAAACATAATCAAACCATTTACCGCTAGTAAAATTTCTTGCTTTGCCAATAAGTTCAAAACCTACACAAGATTTTTCCCATTCCTTATTCCAAACAACCAAAGCGACCTCATCGTTTTTTTCAATATTTTTTATTGATTCTTTGATATGTGCGTTAGAGATAATAATCACATTTCCCTCAACTTTCACGCAAGCTACCGCAATATTATGCGGTTTCCCATTTTTTCCAACTGTTGCCAAACCCAACGCGTTAGCTTCTATTATTTTTTTTAAACCGGGTAAAATCATATAACTTAAATTACTTTATTACCAACTAAAAAATTCTTGATACGAAAAAACATTTTCTTAAAAAAATATTTGATTAAATTTATTAAAAATTATTTCCCCTTAACTCATTTCTTTTCTGATATAGTCTTTCCGTAAAACCTCCTTGCTTCAAAAATTCGATATCCGCCATGCGTAAAAAATAAATTTTCTTGATTTGTCTTATTTGTCATATTAGACTTATAGGACTTGTTCGATTTTTTAATTCTAACACAAAAAAGGCGGACATAAAGTCCGCCCTTTTGCTTATTCCTTTTTCTCTCCCTCCTTCGTTTCTGCATCCTTCACCTCTGGCTCTGGTTTTGCCTCGCCCGATGTAGCCTTGGCAGAGTCGGGTTCAGGTTGAGATGCCTTGTAAAGTTTCTCGCCAATCTCTTGGGCTTCTTGCGAAAGTTCTTCGCTGGATTTTTTGATGGCTTCGATATCATCGCCGTCTTTAACTTTTTTCAAAGCTTCAATTTTTTCTTCAACTGGTTTCTTTTCGTCAGCGGTGATTTTGTCACCCGCCTCACGAATCGCTTTTTCGGTGGTGAAAATCAAAGTGTCAGCAATATTTTTTGTTTCAACTATTTCTTTCTTTTTCTTGTCTTCTTCCGCATGAACTTCCGCATCTTTTTTCATTTTTTCCACTTCTTCTTTGGAAAGTCCAGACGAACCTTCAATTCTAATTGATTGCTCTTTGTTCGTAGCTTTGTCTTTGGCCTTAACGCTCAAAATTCCATTAGCATCAATGTCAAAAGTCACTTCCACTTGCGGAATACCTCTTGGAGATGGTGGAATACCGTCGAGGATAAATCGGCCTAAAGTTTTATTGTCAACGGCCATTTCTCGTTCACCTTGCAATACATGGATTTCTACTGATGGCTGATTATCAGTGGCGGTGGAAAATATTTGCGACTTGGCAGTTGGCACAGTTGTGTTTCGATCAATCAGTGGTGTTCGCACGCCACCCATTGTTTCAATTCCAAGCGTAAGCGGTGTTACATCAAGTAATAAAACATCTTTCACATCGCCTTGCAAAACTCCGCCTTGAATAGCTGCGCCCAATGCGACTACCTCATCAGGATTGACTGTAAGATTAACTTTTTTTCCAAAAAATTCTTCTACTGTTTTAATAACAAGTGGCATTCTAGTCATTCCGCCCACCATCACAATTTCATTAATATCTTTAGTTTCTAATTTTGCATCCGCCAAAGCTTTTCTGGTTGGTTCAAGTGTTTTTTTGACTAAATCCCCCACCAATTCTTCCAGTTTAGCGCGAGTAATTTTCATCACGAGATGTTTTGGTCCATTAGCGTCAGTGGTGATGAAAGGTTGATTGATTTCAGTGTCAGCCGCTGTGGAAAGTTCAATCTTAGCTTTTTCCGCTGCCTCTTTGATTCTTTGCAGTGCCAATGAATCATTGCCAAGATCAATCCCTTCTTGTTTTTTGAATTCTGAAATTATCCAGCTGATTATAATTTGGTCGAAATCATCTCCACCAAGATGCGTGTCACCATTAGTTGATTTTACTTCTACGGTATCATCACCCACTTCCAAAATGGAAATATCGAAAGTTCCGCCACCTAAATCATAAACTGCAATTTTTTCATCTTTCTTTTTGTTGAAGCCATAGGCCAAAGCCGCTGCAGTTGGTTCATTAATAATGCGCCGAACTTTAAGTCCCGCAATTTCTCCCGCTTCTTTTGTAGCTTTTCTTTGCGAATCATCAAAATAGGCCGGCACAGTGATCACGGCTTCTTCGATTTTTTCGCCTAATTTTTCTTCGGCGTCTGCTTTGAGTTTAGAAAGAATCATCGCTGAAATTTCTTGCGGAGTATATTCTTTGTCGCCCATTTTTATTTTTACTCCGCCATTAGATTTTTCAATTTTATATG
Source organism: Candidatus Moranbacteria bacterium CG23_combo_of_CG06-09_8_20_14_all_35_22 (assembly GCA_002772115.1). Lineage (GTDB taxonomy): Bacteria > Patescibacteriota > Minisyncoccia > Moranbacterales > UBA2206 > UBA2206. The sequence continues at coordinate 4,868 of PCRW01000020.1, read as the reverse complement.
GCATGAGTTTCATGTCGCGTTGCACTTCATCATCCGTAAAAGCTCGCCCAATAAGACGCTTGATTGAATAAAGCGTGTTGCCAGAATTTGTCACTGCTTGGCGCTTAGCCAAAAGCCCAACCAATCTTTCGCCAGATTTTGAAATGGCCACCATTGACGGTGTAGTTCTCGCTCCTTCTTTGTTTTCAATTATCGCTGGACTGCCACCTTCCACAATTGCCATTGCAGAATTAGTTGTCCCAAGATCGATTCCTAATATTTTGCTCATAGTTTTTTGATAATTTTTAAATTTTTAATTTTTGAATTTTTAAATAAATCCAAAAGTTAAATTTTTAAAAATTAGAAATTACAAAATTAAAAATTTTATTCCACCACCACTCTCGCCACTCTAATTACTTTGTCATTAATTTTATATCCTTTCATCAAAACTTTCTTCACTTTATTCTCACTTGTTTCATTCGTGTCCATATTCGTTTTGTTTGTATCTTTTATTGCTTCCATAATATTTGGATCAAACTTATCTCCAATTTTAACTTCAATTTCACTAACATTATTATCTTCCAAAACTTTTTCCAGTTGTTTTTGAATGTGCATAATCCCAACCACCCATCCGCCATCCTTTTGATCTTCCGGAATATGATCCGTCGAAGCATGGAAATTATCTAATATCGGAAGGATTTCCGAAATTAAATTTAAATTCGAAAAAGCAATCATATCTTTTCTTTCCTCTGCTTGTCGTTTTTTATAATTTTCAAAGTCCGCCATACATCGTTTCCAGCCATCCAAAGAATTTTTCGTTTCCAAATATTTTTTAGCATCCAGTAAAGTATTTCCCTTGTCGTTTTCAAAACCGTCCTTTTCATTTAATTTTTTTACTGCTTCGTCTATTTCTAACCAAAGAAATTCGCTATGTTCGTCGCTCAATTTTACTTCTGTACTTCCTTGGCAATAAGCAATAAAGCGCAAAGATCTTTTTTCTTTTTTAAATTGCTTAGTTTCTTTGGGAAATTCAGAAACGCGTATAACCGGTCCAATTTCCACTTCTAATCCTGTTTCTTCCTTTATTTCTCTTCTTAAGGCTTTTTCTATTGTTTCACCAGCCTCCAAAAGTCCCCCCGGAATATCCCATTTGTCCGGATTGGTATCGGAATCTTTTACTCTTTTAAGAATAAGTATTTGACCGTCTTCGCCAATTACCACCGCTTTGACAGTAATCTCCATTGGCCGTGCTCTATCTTTTTTTTGTTCACTAGTTTCCATTTTTTTTATTTTTTCCATAACTCTATTTAAAAAATTATTATTCCGCTTTCTGCTATTAAAATTATTACCATCGATCCGCCCAAAAGTTTTCGGGCGTAATCCAAAAGCGATTTATTTTTGGCATATTTCATTCTTTTCGGTCCAACAATCGCCAACACTCCTCTTTCTCCAGATTTAGTTGTATATGGACTAACTACCATTGAGCAATTGGAAATTTCCTTGATTGGGTTTTCCTTGCCGATAAAAATTCTCGTTTCTCCGTCTTTTAACTTGGAAAGAATCGTATCCACATTTTCATCAATATAATCCAACGCTTCCGCAATTCGGCAAAATTCATCCACATTTTGAAATTCCGGATTTTCCAAAAGCTCCCCGATGCCAAAATCATAAAATTCTTTTTCTGAACCACTAATTGCCAAACTTCCTGATAATGAGGAAAGTAATTTAGCTGTCGTGCGGGAAAGTCGTTGATTTTTAGCTTTCAATTTCAAAACTTCCGCTTGCAGTTTTTTTTGATCAGTCAAACTCAATTTTTGATCCGGCATAATACTCTCCACAAAAAAACGATATCCCTTGTCAGTCGGAATCCGTCCAGCGCTGATATGCGGTTGATGCAAATAACCTTCCTTTTCCAATTCCACCATATCATTTCTAATCGTCGCCGAACTCACTTTCAAACCATATTTATCTTCCAGTATTTTTGATCCAACCGGAATAGCCGAATTGGTATATTCTTCCACCACCACCGCTAAAATTTTTTTGAGTCTGTCGTTCATATTTCTTCTTACCCCCTCTCCTTTATAAGGAGAGGGTTGGGGTGAGGTATATAAAAAATTATTTTCTTTTTATATTATAATCTACCTTTTAGCACTCGTCAAGAGTGAGTGCTAATTGTATTTTAGCAGATTATTTTGGAGTGTCAAGATAATAAAAAAGGTGCCATTTTGACGCATTGATTTGTTGGGGAAGAGGGATTCGAACCCCCGCATGACGGGATCAGAACCCGTTGCCTTACCGCTTGGCTATTCCCCAAAACATTTTCAGCTTTTTTAAATCTACCTTAATTTTTGAATAAAATCAAATCACTCTTGCAAAATTTTTTCTTTCATGTTAATTTATAGACTTGGTTCTTTAATTTTTTTTATTGAAAAATAAATTTTTATTTTTTTAACCCTCAAAAAATAAGGAGAAAAGAATGCCTAAATTAAAACCTTTTTATGCGACTCAGGTCTTCAGAGACTTTCAGGACATAAAAAAGTCCCCCATTCTCGGACTAACGCCAACCCAAATAGTTGAAATCATCGAAAGATTTGAAGTTGGCTTCCCTCTTAAATATGTTGAGGGAGAAAAATGTCCTGGCAGTTTTTTCGAACAAATAACAATAATAAATGTGGAGGGTCGGATTTTGGACGTTATTTCCAGCGAAACTCATACTGACTCGCTAACCAAAAATACTCTTCGGGTTTACGCGAAATAAAACCCAAAAAAACCGCCAACCAAAAATCCCCTGCATTCGTCCGCAGACGACTGGGGGATTTTTATTTTGAAAATTTTTGTATTTTATATTTTCAAATATTTCCTCATCGCAATCCAACTGCTGGCAACTCCGAGAAAGGAACCGATGATAATTTGCAATCCCAAAACATAAAGCGCGTTGGCAAGATAAAAAGAAAATAAATTTCCGGAAGAAACCACCGCCGAAGCATAGATATTTATAAATTTAATCGTTCCTAAAATAATAAGCGAAGCGATAAACGAAGCAATCACGCCATAAATTATTCCTTCAAAAATAAACGGCAAGCGGATGAACATATTGGACGATCCGACTAAGCGCATCACTTCAATTTCTTGTCTGTGGGTATAAATTGTAATTCTAATTGTGTTAAAAATTATCAGAATGGAAACTATTCCAAAAATTCCAACCAAAATCAAACCGACTTTCTTGATTTGAAAAATTATTCCATTCAAACGATCGATAATTTCTCGATTTTTTCCATAATTAACTCGCCCGACATCATCCTTGAAAGAAGCATTAGCTATATAATCAGCCACTGCTTGATATTGGCTAGGATTATCAGCTTTGATAACCAAAGATGCAAGCAGTGGATTTTCTCCAATTTCTTCCAATGATTCCATAATTACCGGCTCATCAGCATTATCGCGTTTGAAAATTTCCAACGCTTTATCCTTAGAAATATATTCCACTGAACTTATTTCTTTGATATTTTCCAAGTCTCTCTTATTTTCCAATATTTTTTCTTCGCTTATATCAGTTTTAAAATACACGCTAATGCTCACTTTCTTTTCAACATTTTGAAGAACATCATTTGCCACTAATCCCACCATAAAAACCGACCCCACCACAAAAAGTGCCAGCACTAAAACACTCACCGCTGCCACTGACAACCAGCCATTACGCCAAAAATTTATAAAACTAGCCCTAATTGTTCGCCCGATAATTAAAAACATATATTTTTACGAAATACGAAATTAATACTAAATACCCGCCTCGCGTCGACAAGCGGTCTCCGCGAGTCGAGGCGGGCGAAAGTACGAAAAGAGAATTTTAAATGTTTCGTATTTCGTTAATTTCGTACTTTCGTAATTTAACAGACTTTATATTTCCCTTTTGCGTCATCACAAATTATTTTTCCACGATCGAGCAAAATCACTCTTCTATTAGCTTTATTTACAATTTCCCGATCATGACTGACTAAAATAACTGTTGTTCCCAATTTATTAATTTCTAAAAGCAGTTTGACTATTTCCAATGAATTTGCCGAATCTAAGTTTCCCGTCGGTTCGTCCGCCGCGATTACCAGTGGCTTGTGAATTAACGCTCGTGCCAAAACAACTTTTTGCTGTTCTCCGCCGGAAAGTTCGTGAGGAAATTTTTCCATTTTATCCCCGAGCCCTACGATATCCAAAATTTGTGGCACATTCTGCAATATTTCCTCTTTAGACAATCCACAAACTTCCAAAGCATAGGCGACATTTTCAAAAGTAGTTTTTTGAGGCAATAATTTAAAATCCTGAAAAATTGTACCAATTCTTCTTCGATGATAGGGCAATTTCCGCCGACTGATCATATCCAACGAAACTCCGTCGAAATAAACTGAACCTTCGCTTGGCATTTCTTCAACATAAACCATTTTAAGCAAGGTTGATTTTCCCGCTCCGCTCGGTCCGACAATTGAAACAAACTCGCCGGCTTTTATCTCCAAATTGATATTATCCAAAATTATTTTGTCATCCTTGAAAAATTTGCTCACATGATCAAATTTAATCAACGCCGAATTCTCTTCCGACATTATTTCTTCTATATCATTTTCTATTTCAATATTATCTTCAGTTTCTGTTTTATTTTCTCTTCTCATAATGCTTTACGAAATACGAAATTAACGAAATACTAAAATTATTAATACAAATATTTTCGAATACTTTAAATTATTTTTTCGTACTTTCGCCCGCCTCGACTCGCGGAGACGCTTCGTCGACGCGAGGCGGGTATTTCGCTTATTTCGTAGTTAATAATCACTGAACAATTAACATTCAGTCTCCATTTTACTCGGATAAGAGTAAATGGCGTCTCGATTGGAGATTTTCTT
>PCRW01000055.1 GCA_002772115.1 Candidatus Moranbacteria bacterium CG23_combo_of_CG06-09_8_20_14_all_35_22 | reverse complement strand
TTATCTACTACTATTTTAACATTTTTAAGGAAAAAAATCGAGGCTATTCTTCAGTGGTTTCAGTTAGTAATAATATTATAAACTATTTTTTCAAATACTTCAAATAGCTTTCCATAAATTCATTGAGATTTCCTTCTAAAACGCTTTCCGCCCCCGCTGTTTCATATTTTGTGCGATGATCTTTGACCATTTTATATGGATGAATCACATATGAGCGAATTTGACTGCCCCACTCGGCGCTAGGTTGTTCACCGCGTAATTTCATTTTTTCTATTTCCAAATCTTCCAAATATTTTTTATGCAATTTAGCACGCAAAATTTTCATCGCTTGTTCTTTGTTTTGCAATTGACTTCTTTCATTTTGGCAAGAAACAACAACGCCGGTTGGAAGATGCGTGATGCGCACGGCACTATCAGTCGTGTTGACGCTTTGCCCACCTGCACCACTCGATCGATACACATCCACGCGAAGATCCTGCGGATTTATTTTTACTTCTTTTATCTCCGCAATTACGGGCATTACTTCCACTAGCGCAAAAGAAGTTTGGCGAAGATTGTCGGCATTAAAAGGCGAAAGTCGCACCAAGCGATGCACCCCCGCTTCGCTTTTCAAATAGCCATAAGCAAAGCTACCAGAAATTTCCAATGTTGCACTTTTTATCCCCGCTTCTTGTCCGCGAGTTTCGTCCATTAGTTTTGCTTTGAAGTTATTTCTCTCCGCCCACTTCAAATACATCCGCAAAAGCATTTCCGACCAATCTTGAGCATCCACTCCGCCTACACCACTTATGATATTTATGATGGCATCATTTCGATCATATTCCTCCGAAAAAAGAGTTTTAAATTCTAGTGAATTTATTTTTTCTTCAATTTCCATTACTTCTTTTTCAATTTCCCTGCCCGCCTCATTATGCGAAACATTATGGGCGGGTTCACTTTCTAAAATTTTAACCATCTCCTCTGCATCTTTCAGTCTATTTTCAATTTCTTCAACTTCCAAAACTTCTTTTTTCAATTCTTCAATCTCCTGCATAATCTTCCCTGCGTTTTGCGAATCATTCCAAAAACCCCCTTCCTCGCTCTTCTGTGTCAATTCTGTAATCTTCTGTGTTTTTCTGTTAACATCCAAATAGTCCCGAATTGTCGGGAGTTTAATTTTTAGTTCTTGAATTTTATTTAATATTTCTCTCATAAATTTACACCGTCTCTGCAAAAGCAAGAATTAAGCAAATAAAATAGCTTACAATTTTTATAATTTTTAATTTTATAATTTTTAAAATAAATCTTAAATCCAAATTTTTAAAATGATTAATAAATCAGGGAGATGGTTTAAAAATTAAAAATTAGCGTTTATTTATAAAATTAAAAATTAAAAAATTAAAAATTTATTCTAGCATTAAAAGCCATGCCATCAGCCCCATACCCAGCACAAAGGCAATTGTTTGCCAAAATCCGGCTTTGAACGAGCGGTGTTTATGCAGTTCGGGAATTAGGTCAGTTCCGGCGATATAGATAAATCCACCGGCCGCAAAAGGCACTAAAAATGCGGTCAAATCAGCTGTATTCAAATTTATCGCTAAAATTACAATCGCGCCAAGAATTGCTGTGAGCGCTGTGAGGAAGTTGAAAAACAAAGCTTTTGCTCTGGAAAACCCAGCATAAATAAGCGAAGCAAAATCGCCAATTTCTTGAGGAATTTCATGGAAAATCACCGCCGTTGTTGTGGCAATTCCTAGTGGAACACTTACCAAAAAACTAGTAGCAATAATCATACCGTCAATGAAATTGTGAATCGAATCTCCGATTAAAATCACATAAGAAAAAGGATGTGGATGCTGTTCGCAAGGCTCTTCATGACAATGACGCCAACGAATGATTTTTTCAATCAGAAAAAAAATCAAAATCCCGCCCAAAATTGAAAAAGAAATTTCTATCGTGTTTTGCGAATTTTCAAACGCTTCTGGAATGAGATGCAAAAAAGCATCCCCCATCAAAGTCCCCGCCGAAAAACTCACGAGATAAATCAAAACTTTATATAGTTTTTTTTGATCAATCGACAACGCAAAAACACCGACGAGTGAAATCAAGCTGATTATGAAAACCGAAACTATTGTGTAAATCCAAGTCATAAAATTATAATTTTTATAATTTGTAATTTTGTAATTTTTAAATAAATCTTAATTTTTAATGTTTAAAAAATTTAAACATTAGGAAATTGTTTAAAAATTAAAAATTGTAAATTAAAAATTCTTATAAAAAATTTATTTATAAATTTTTTATAAGTTCTATATGTCCACTCTCCACCTGCATCAGCACGCCGAAAAATTTGAATAATTTATGCTAAGCCTGTTCCACTGCATTATCCCCACCTTTCTCATTTTTAGCTATATTGTTAAATATTTTTTCGAAATATCTAAATTCTTGCTTAGTAGTTTCTATAAATTCATTCGCATCTCTAGAAAAATGACCTTCATGATAATTTTTCATCATCTTTTCATAATGCTCTTGAGTAAATTTTTCACCATATCTCTTAATTCCAAGATTCTCCAATTCCAAATCTAGCACTTGTTTTCTGGCTATTCTTTCGGCAATGTCCCTCAGATAAATATTTTCTTCTTTACCAGTTCCTGCCTCTCTAAAAGAATCTTCCAATATTTTTCTTGCATTTTCTGATATTCCTTTGTCCTTTCTCATACTTACATGTATTAATTCGTGTTGTGTTGCTAACGCATCATCTTCCTTGTTAGAAAGATGAACTTCATCATTATCTAAATCATAAAAACCACCCACATGAATATCCTCCGGAATATCATGTAAATAACGCACACCATCAACTAACCAATCCGGATAATCAAAATTTCCAGGCAAGAATGCCTTAGAAATAAGCAATCGCTCCAAATCTTTGCTATTATGAAAAAATAATTCTGCGCTATTTAAATATTTCAAGCGATCACCCTGAGCTTCTTTTGCCATTTTATCATCCCCATTAAATTCAATTTTTAATTTTTCGAGATAATCCTTGCTTCCAATATGTTTTTCTAATTTTATTCTGGTTTTTTCCGCTTCCTCTTTTAAATACCATTCCGGATGCTCTTTGTCTCTAAAGGATGTCGAATATTTTTCATTTGTTGATCGCAACTCCTGAATATTTTTTCTATATTCTTTTTTTGTTTTACTATCTTCACTAAAATTCTCACTTTGTTCATTTTTTATTTTTACATTATCATTTAAGCTCCCCGCACCAACCTCTCTAACATCCACCTCTTCAGAAAAAACTTGCTCTAGTTGTTTCTTATACTCTTCCGGCATATCCTTGAATTGCTCTAATTTTGACTTCAAATCAAAACCGCTCTCGCTTTTTTCTTTTTGTTCAATACTGTTTTGATTTTCATCTAATAATTTAGGAATTTCCGATGCGAATGTCGGAGAGGCGCCACACAAGCTAAAACCAACCAAAGATGCTCTGAAAAGCTTATTTTTTGCAATTTTTTCACCAAAAGATCTAATGATTCCCTTATTGCTAATCTCCTCTTTAAAATCCTGACCACTTTCATTAATTCTTGCCTCAACATCTTCTAAGGATTTTTCTTCTTCGATAGCATTTTCATCCACTTCTTTCAAAATATCTTTTGGTAATTTTTCACTGGCACTCTTAGAAATACTCTCTCTTTTATTTTCTGCAATAGGCTTTTCTTTATTCATATTCTTTAAAATTATAAGGATTTAATTTTTTTAAGCAACGAAGCTATTTTCAGATTATCCTCCTCTGTCTGCTTTCTTGATTCATTCTGCATTATTTTCCCCAAAAAATCACTCGCAGATTGTAGAAAATTTTTGTGTTCTTTTGTTTGCATTTCTCGTGTTTTTACTATTTTTTCTTTTAAATCTTCCTCGTCTTTAACTCCCGCTATGCTTTCAAAAAAAACAACAAATTCCTCGTCATCCATTTTTTCAATCTGCTTTTCAAATTCTTCTTTTAATTCTCCTTTTATAGTATTTTCATTTCTAAGTTTATTTAAAAAAATATTTTTTTTATTTTTTATATCCATAACATTAAAAAGCTACAAATAATTTTTTATTAGTTCAATATGCCCCGCCTCCACCTGCATCAGCGCTCCGAAAAATTTTCGAATGTTTGGCTCTGTCGCTTCAGAGGTAAATTTTTTATAAAGTTCTACAGCGTGATCTTCCAATTCTATTGTCTTTTGAAAATTTTCGGAATTTTCATCAGCGCAAGTTTCAGATTTTATTTCTGGCATCGCAATTCCAAGAAGTTTTGTCACAATTACCGCGTGTTCCAACTCCACTTTTGCCAACCGTTTATACATCGCTTTTATTTTGTATTCCGATGCTTTCCCCGCCATACAAAGATACATCGCATTGGCTCGAGTTTCAAGTGCCAATGTTTCCAAAAGATTTTTCTTGGAAATTTCGCTAATCTCAATCTTTTCATTCACGATTGGCTTGGCCTCATCTGCTAGTTTTATAAAATTATTCCTCGCCCCACAAAACGGACAGTCCGTCGGTTTCTCTCCCCCAATATACGCATCCCCACAAATTTCACAGATATATAGTTTCATAAAATTGAAAAATTAATAATTATTATTTTTTATAAATTTCTTTTGAAATAAATTTTTCTATTTCTTCTTTAATCATTAGTCTTGTTAGCGAAGCATATTTTTGCAAACCTAAACTAGGTTTGTGTGAAAAACCTATATATTCGACTTCCTTGCCTAAGTGTTTTATTTTTTGAATCGCCGGAATTAAATCAGTATCAGAAGAAATTAGAATTGCCGTATCATAAAGATCTTCATATGCACCAACTAATAAGTCTACTGCCATTTTCACATCCACGCCCTTTTCATGATAGACTCCATCATTTTTCATAAGATAACCTTGCTTTACGATGAAGCCTTGCAACGGAGAACAAAGATGATTGAATAATCTCTGCTGATTTTTTCTTAATTTTTGTCCTTTTTCATCATTTTCTTTTGTTCTTACAATACCAATGTAATATCTTTTTGAAATAATAATACGATCTCGCGCCAACCATTTAGAAAGACCACCATAATCAAAATAAGTTATGTTCGGGATTTCCAAGTCCCGCAATTTATAATAAAGATTGCTACCATCAACATATATTGCTATTCTTTTTTGTTTTATTTTAGAATTTTCCATTTTTTATAAACTAAAACCCGCCGTGCCCTTGCGGGTCAGAGCGGGTGTTTTTAGCTGAATTAATTGTAGCACATCCAAAGAAATTGTCAATCTTTAGTCTTGTCCAATACAACATGAGCCTGAAATGATTGTCCATTCTAACGCAAAATGAGCCCCAAATGAGGCTCACTGTTGCCTGCTTGCCGGTAGGC
>PCRW01000016.1 GCA_002772115.1 Candidatus Moranbacteria bacterium CG23_combo_of_CG06-09_8_20_14_all_35_22 | reverse complement strand
TCGATTCTACGAGCTGATCATTCCAGAATCATTAGGATGATTCTGTGCGAAAGCACTGTTATTAAGCAACGAGTCTAATAATTAAAAGAAATTTAAGAAATAAGAAATATGAAAAGAATATTGATTATTGAAGACGAAGAAACTTTGCAAAAAGCGCTGACGGAATATTTAACGGAAGAAAAATTTGAGGTCTTAAGTGCGATGGATGGGGAAAAAGGTGTTGAGTTGGCAATTTTGGAAAAACCGGATTTGATAATTTTAGATATAATTTTGCCAAAAAAGGATGGTTTTCAGGTACTGGATGAAATAAAAAGTAATAATGAGATAAAAAAAACACCCGTAATTTTGCTGACGAATTTAGAAAGTATGGAAGATATTCAGAAAGCTTTTGAAAAAGGCGCCACTACCTATTTGGTCAAGTCGGAATATAAATTAGAAGATATTGTTAAAAAAATTAATGAAACTCTCAAATAATGCGCATTGAAAATCTACAACTCAAGGAATTTATAAAAGATTCCGGAATGGTTGGAGAAAAAGAATTGGAGGAATCTTTTAAAGAAGCCCAGGACGGCAAAAAAAAACTGGGGGAAGTTCTTTTGGCGAAAAAATTAATTGATGAAGTGAAACTGCGAAAACTTTATGCCTATATTTTAGGCGTGCCTTTCGTAGATATTTCCAAAGAAATAATTGCACCAGAAATACTTCAGATAATTCCAGAACCGATTGCCAAAAAATATAAAATAATTTCTTTTGAAAAGAACGGCCAAGAGTTGAAAGTAGCTATGCTCAATCCAGAAGATATGCAGATGATTGATTTTATCCGCAAGAAAACAGATTTAAAAATAATTTCTTGTCTTACCACGGAAGAAAGTATCAAGATTGCCCTAAAACAATATAATCAAAGTTTGAAAGCCGAGTTTGGCGATATCATTGATAAAAATTCTTCCGAAATATCGCCAGATGAGGAGGAAGAAGATTTGGAAAAAATTGCTCAAGGACTGCCGATTATCCGGATTGTTGACACTTTAATAAAGCACGCGATTTTGCAAAGCGCCAGTGACATCCATATTGAACCAGATGAAAAAGAAGTACGCGTGCGCTATCGGATAGACGGTATATTGCATGAAGTGATGACATTGCCTAAACAAGTAAGAGAAGGAATTATTGCCAGGATAAAAGTTTTGTCTAATTTGAAATTAGATGAACACCGAATTCCTCAAGATGGCCGATTTAAAATTGAAAAAGACGGCAACAAAATTTCTTTTCGCGTGAGCATCTTGCCGATTTTTGACGGAGAAAAAATTGTGATGCGACTCTTGAATGAATCTTCTAAGGGACTTACTTTGGAAGCGATGGGTATTATGGGGCAAGCTTTGGAAATAATTCATAAAGAAATTAAAAAACCTAACGGTATGATATTAGTAACTGGACCGACTGGTTCAGGGAAAACTACTACTCTTTATACGGCGATGGATATTTTGAACACTCCAGATGTTAACATTAGCACAGTGGAGGATCCAGTGGAATACCGGATGGCGAAAATAAATCAAACGCAAGTTTATCCGAAAGTGGGACTGACTTTTGCGGCTGGATTGCGTTCTCTTCTTCGTCAAGACCCAGACATTATTATGGTTGGTGAAATTCGCGATAAAGAAACAATGGAAATGGCTATTCAAGCGGCGATGACGGGACATTTAGTTTTATCCACCCTTCACACCAATAGCGCTGCGGGAACCTTGCCTCGGCTTATCGACATGGGGGCGGAACCTTTCTTGGTGGCCTCCACGGTCAATGTAATTATCGCCCAAAGATTGATCAGAAAACTTTGTAATGAATGCAAGAAAGAATATAAATTGGCAAAAAAAGAATTGGAAAATCTCAATAGTAGTTATGATATGACAGCGATTTTAGAAGTAATCAAAAAAAATGAAGCTACGAAAAATATTGTCAAAGAAAAAGATGGTTGGGAGGATATAACTTTTTACAAAGCTGTTGGTTGCAGTCAATGTGGTGGGCAAGGCTATCGAGGTAGAAATGGAATTTTTGAAGTTTTAGAAGCGGATGAAGAAATCAGAAAAATGATTTCTCAAAATGAATCGGCGGAAGCGCTAGAAAAAAAGGCTAAAGAAAAAGGAATGCTTTCGATGATTGAAGATGGATTTTCCAAAGCGATTTTGGGCATAACTTCGATTGAAGAAATATTGAGGGTAACAAAAGAATAGTATGCGAATAAAAATAAAAAATAATCTATGAAGATATTTTATACGGCGAAAAATTATACGGGAGAAAAAAAGCAAGGCGAGCTTGATGTTAAGGATGAGCGGGAATTGGCTAATCAACTTCGCTCCGATGGATATATTCTGACTTCTTTTGAAGAAATTAAATCCAGCGGAAAAGGGAATGTGAAAGTGGAATTTCTAAATAGATTTATTACCATTTCCCTCACAGATAAGTTGATGTTTTCTAGAAACCTAAGTGTGATGATTGCTTCTGGACTACCTCTTTCAAGAGCGATAAAAAATATTTCGCTCCAAACTAGAAAGAAAAAATTTGCTCAAATTTTAGATGAAATTTTTGACAGCATCCAAGCGGGTAATTCCTTTGCTGATGCACTGGCAAAATACCCTGGAATTTTTGGCGATCTTTTTGTTAATATGATCAGGGTGGGGGAAACTAGCGGAAATTTGGAAGAAGTGCTTAATATTTTAGCGGTTCAATTGGAAAAAGAACATGAACTTTTGAGTAAAGTGAAAGGTGCTCTCACTTATCCCGCCATTATTTTAGTCGCAATGATTGGCATTGCAATTTTGATGCTCACTTACATTCTGCCGAAACTTACGGGAGTTTTTACTGATATGAAAGTTGAACTGCCTGCTTCAACAATGTTTATCATTGCCATTAGCGATGTTTTGAAAAATCATGGAATATTGGTAGCGGTCTTCTTTATCGGAGTAATAGTGCTTTTGAGATTTTTTCTGATGACAGATATTGGTAAAAAAACTTTGGGATTTTTGCTGGTAAATGCTCCGTTGATAAAAAATATGGTGATAAAAGTAAATTGTTCGCGTTTTGCTAGAATTTACAGCTCGCTTTTGAAAAGTGGAGTTTCTTCTGTTGAATCCTTGAAAATTCTTTCTGAAACACTCACCAATTATTATTACCAAAATGCCATGAAAGATAGCGCGACTAAAATTCAAAAAGGTATTACGCTAAGTTCTATTATCAGCAAATATCCAAAAATATTTCCGGTTTTAGTTTCGCAGATGATCCAAGTTGGCGAAGAAACGGGAAAAACTGAAATGATACTTTTGAAATTGGCGGAATTTTATGAAGATGAAGTATCCCAGTTGTCAAAAAATATGTCCTCGATAATTGAACCAATTCTGATGATTTTTATCGGTTCAGCAGTCGGATTTTTTGCCATTTCTATGCTTCAACCGATGTATAGTATTATGGATAACATAAAATGATAACCGATGCGAATCTACGAAAATTTTATGAAATTATTAAAACAAATAAACAAAAAAATATTTATTGCAATACTGATTGCTATATTTGCAATTAGTCCTTTACGAATTGATCTTTTGAGTTTTTCCCAAAATTTTGCAAAAGGCGAAATGCAACCGCTGGAAGATTTATACATCAGTGAAAATACCACTTGGAATAGTAGTACAGATTTATCCATTTATGAAAATATTTATGTGGATTTGGGAGCGACACTCACCATTGAAAAAGGAACGCAATTAGCTTTCCGCCATTTGATAATCGATGGCAATGTCATTGCTCAAGGCACGAAAGAAGAAAAAATAAAATTAACTGGTATTGTGCCTACCTTTGAAGAAAGCGGAATTTATGATCCGCACTGTTTTATGTCAGCTTCGGCTAACATTGAATTTTATGGTCTAGGAGATTATGCTGATGATCCGGAATCGGTTTTTGAATTTGTGGAATTTTCCCAGATGGGCGGTTATTATAATTATGACACGGATAATTGTCCCGGACTTGGAATGAATAATAATAGTATTAAGAATTGGTTGTTTCCCGTAGCGTATGCCTCTCCTGTAGAAGTATTTGCTCCAGCAATAAATTTTTATTCAGGCAGAGTAAAAATGAACAATTGTGATTTTGAAAATAACGCTTATACTGATGTGAAAGTGGAAATGGAATATGATAGCGAATGGAACGCAGAGAGTTATTTGCAAATTGAAAATTCTAATTTTGAAAATAATTCTCAAAATACGGCGCTAATATCCAAAGTTACCAAGCCGGAAGTGTACAGCGAATTATTTGAAAATTGTTTTGATGAATGCAAAAGCAATTACCCAAATGATTATTCAATTTATGGTCCAATTTGCACTAATTATTGCAAAAATATAGCGGAGAATGATCCGAGTTTTCACGATAAAACCAAAGTTATTTTGAAAAATAATTGGTATAATGATCCCGCTGGCCCGGAAATTGAAACTATTCCGAATGTTGGTGGAGAAAAAATTATCGGGGATTATACTTTGGAAAGTTGGAGCGCCACAAAAATTCCTAATACGGCCGAAGGTGGCGCGTCCAGTGTGCTTTTCTTGCCAGGGTTAGAAGCTAGTCGATTATATGATGAGGATAATCAGCTTTGGGAGCCTAATCGCAATGCGGATGTGGAAAAATTATTCCTGGACGAAGATGGAAAAAGTTTGAATGAAGATATTTATACTAAAGATGTTTTGGATGAAGCGAATGTATCGCCAATATTGCAAAAAAATATTTACAAATCGTTTTTGTCTGATTTGGACAAATGGAAAAATGATGAAAAGATTATTGCCGATTATTCAGCTGTTCCTTATGATTGGCGACTGTCGCTGGAAGATATTTTGGATTCCGGAGTAGTTGATGATGAAAAAATTTCCTATATAGGAAAATCAGCCACACCGTATATCATAAAAGAACTTAGGCGATTGGCTAGCACTTCTAAATCTGGCAAAGTGACCATTGTGGCTCATTCCAATGGGGGACTGCTGGCAAAAGCTTTGACCAACAAACTTGATGCGGAAGCCCAAAATTTGATCGACAAAATTGTTTTTGTAGGAGTGCCACAAGTTGGAACCCCACAAGCTATTGGTGGACTTTTGCATGGTTTTGATCAAGGTTTGCCAACGGATTGGTTGTCGTTTTTTGTTTCTCCAAAAAATGCTAGGATTTTGGGAAAAAATATGTCGAGCGCCTATAATTTACTTCCATCGGAGGCATATTTTTCTGGTGATGGCAGTGCCGTCAGCACTCCTGTCATTTCATTTGAAGATGGATCACTCACAGATTTATTTATCAATAAATATGGCCACGAAATTGACGAGTCAGATGAATTGCATAATTTTCTTTTGGACGAAGAAGGAAAAGTTT
>PCRW01000056.1 GCA_002772115.1 Candidatus Moranbacteria bacterium CG23_combo_of_CG06-09_8_20_14_all_35_22 | reverse complement strand
AAACAATTATCTACTACTATTTTAACATTTTTAAGGAAAAAAATCGAGGCTATTCTTCAGTGGTTTCTTGAAATATATTAAATCTTTCGAAAAACCGCAACTCTTGCATGTCAATTTGATTCGATATAATTCAACAGATAGTAAAGATAAATTTATTTTTTCCAGTGCGGAGCAAATGGTAAAATTTAGAAACTATCTACTTGCAAATAAAATTAACTGTACGATCAGGAGAAGTCTTGGTTCCGACATTGAAGGCGCTTGTGGGCAATTGGCAGGAAAAAAATAGAATTATCATATCATTTTTATATTTTCTGTAATAAATTATGATGAACAATATTTTGCGGTCGCAATAAATTGTTCATCATTATTTAAAGGGTAATGGCAAAACAGAAGCTAAGCTTCGGGCTAGCCCGAAGCTTAGCTTCTGGAAATTGATTAATTTCCTTTTTTGGCGTAGAATAAAGATTGCAAAATATGGAAGAAAAAAAGACTAAAAAAATATTAGATGATATTAACTTTCCGGCGGATTTGAAAAAAATTCCGCCAGAAAAATTGCCGGAACTTTGCAGTGAAGTCCGCAATTTTTTGATTGAAAGTGTTTCGCAATCGGGTGGACATTTTGGTTCAAATCTTGGAGTGGTGGAGCTCACAGTGGCTTTGCATTATATTTTTGATACTCCGCGTGATATTTTGATTTGGGATGTCGGTCATCAAGCTTATCCGCATAAGATGCTTACAGGGCGAAAAGAAAAACTTCATACAATTAGGAAATATGGAGGATTGGCACCTTTTCCTAAAAAAACTGAAAGCGAATATGACGCTTGTAGCGTTGGACACACGAGTACTTCAATTAGTTTTGCTTGTGGGATGGCGATTGCCAATAGAAATAAAAAAAATGCCCCACAAATTGTGGCGGTGATTGGAGACGGGGCATTGGCGGGTGGAATGGCGTTTGAAGCGTTAAATCATGCGGGAGATATTGGTGCAGATATTTTAGTCGTGCTTAATGATAATAAAATGTCAATTGCGCCCAATGTGGGAGGATTAGAAAAATATTTGACGCGACTTATTTCTTCACAATCTTTTGTGCGCTTTCGCAATAGAGGGCGAAAAATTTTAGAGCGAATTCCAGTTATTCAAAGATTTGCGCAAAGAGCAGAAAAACAAGCCAAAGGAATGTTGGTGCCTTCGACACTTTTTGAACAATTAGGTTTTGAATATTATGGGCCGATTGACGGTCATGATGTAAAAACCTTGACAGAAGTTTTGGAAAATTTGAAAAAAATAAAAGGCCCGAGATTTTTGCATGTGGTGACAAAAAAAGGCAAAGGATATGCGCAGGCGGAAAAAGACGAACTTTCTTTGCATGTAGTGGCACCTTTTGATTTAGCGACTGGCCAAAAAAATGGAACTAGTGCTAAAAAAATAACTTACTCGGATGTTTTTTCCGATTGGATTTGTGAAAAAGCCAGAAAAGATGAAAAACTTCAAGCGATCACGCCGGCGATGGGTGATGGTTCGGGACTCGCTGAATTTCGCAAAAAATTTCCAGATCGTTTTTTTGATGTAGGAATTGCTGAACAACACGCAGTAACTTTTTCGGCTGGACTTGCTTTGCAAGGAACGAGACCGGTAGTGGCAATTTATTCTTCATTTTTGCAAAGAGCGTATGACCAAATTATCCATGACATAGCTTTGGAAAATTTAGATGTACTTTTTGCAATTGATCGCGCTGGAATTGTTGGACCAGACGGCGCCACGCATAATGGAAGTTTTGATCTTTCATTTCTTCGAGCGGTTCCAAATTTGGTTATTATGACACCGTCTAGTGAAAACGAATGTTTTGCTATGTTTAACGCTGGATATAAACATCATGGGCCAGCCGTGGTGCGTTATCCTCGAGGAGAAGGAAGTGGAAAATATAATCAAGAGAAATATAATAATTTGGAAATTGGCAAGGCGAAAATTATTCGGGAAGGAAAAAATGTGGCGATTCTTTCTTTTGGAACGCTTTTAGAAAATTGTAAAAAAACTGCCCAAGTCTTGGATGCGTCGTTGGTGGATATGAGATTTGTCAAGCCACTTGATGAAGAAATGCTGAAAAATTTATCCCAGACACATAAATATTTTGTCACCATTGAAGATAATGTCATTGCTGGCGGAGCAGGTAGCGCAATCAATGAATTTTTAGCCAAGGAAAATTTGAAAGTTTCAATTAAGAATTTAGGTTTGCCCGATAAATTTTTGGAACACGGAACCCGCGAAGAACTTTTGGCAGAAGTGGGATTGGATGAAGAGGGGATTTTGGAAGCGGTAAAAAGTTTTTTTAAATTAACCAATTAAGAATTTTATAGCTTTATTTTTCCATTGATTAACCATGTCGGGTCGTTCTAGATCGTGGTCGCCATTTTTTACTATCACATCAATTTTCTTTTTATTTTCCAAGCTTTCTATTGGAACCACATCATCATCATTTCCATTGATTATAAAAATATTTTTAGCGTCCATGATAGCAAGATAATCCTGGCTTTTATTTTCCAGATAATATATATCGGAAACATAATTTTTGTCTGTCATTCGATCTTTTTTTAAGCAAAATTTTTGAAATTCTTTTTCGTTAAGATATTTTTTATAATTTTTCCAAGTTATCTTTATTTTTGAATTTAAATATTTCATGGAATTTTTAACATACCAGTATCTAAGAAGTTTTTTTTGATTTAAAGCCGGAGCGAGCAGGATCATTTTTTTGAAAATATTATTTTTTTCTAGATTTGCGATTGCACAACATCCCATACTGTGTCCGGCTACGGAAATATTATTTATTCCAAATTCATTTTTAAAAAGTCGATAAGTCATTAGTAAATCTTGCGTTACTTTTTTTATGGTGATTTTAGAAAAATCTCCATCTGATAAACCGCAACCAGTGTAATCAATTCTAAATGATGCTATATTGAATTTATATAATTCATCTGATAATACTTTATATTTTTTTTCGGTGGTTGCATTACCTTCAAAACCGCCAATCATAATGACACCCTGATTTATTTTTTTAGGCAAAACCACAATACCTCTAAGAATATTTTTATCTTTATTTTTAAATTCAATTAGTTTAGTTTTCATATTTATAATTATACTACTTTTATAATTTTTTCACCATATAACTATCTTTCAATTTATATCCTAATTTTCGATAGTATCCGCGTACACCGACGCCGGAAATCACGGCGATTTTATCGAGGTTGAATTCTTTTTTGGCGATTTTTTCAGCTTCGAGGATTAGTTTTTTTCCAAGGCCGATATGTTGGGGTGAGAGAGCATCTTTTTGATTGATCTGATTCATTTTACCATAAGTATGCACTTCTCTTATTATAGCAGAATTTTTTAGAACATTCGGAAGCTTCGCTTCCATCATGGAAGCGAAGCTTCCATTTATTCGCAGACGCAAAAGCGCAAATAATTTTTTCTTATCCTTGCTGACATATTCCAAAAATATTTCTTTTCCACCTGAAGCGTCGTAATCAATGCGATGCAAAATTATTTTTTCTTTGAGATTATAATCAGACCGAACTTCGCGACAACGAATGCAGGGGCAAGCAGAATTTTTGGCAATCAGTTGGCGAAGGTTGGAAATTTTTGGTCCAGTGAGAATGGAACTTTCGGGCACATCGCGTACGAGACGAGAGATGCGAACATAAGGCGGAATGATTTCATTTTTAACGCGCAAGATAAATTTCGAAAAATTTTTGTCCGTGAGCGCTTTATATTTTCCCGCTTTCCATATTTTATATAGTGGACTTTGCTTTATTACTACAGTTGGATAAATTTTGAGCATATCTGGTTGAAAACTCCCGCCTCGCGTCGACGAGCGGTCTTCTCCGCGAGTCGAGGCGGGTTGGTTAGAAAAAAGTTCTTGAAACATTTGAAAATCTTTTTTGACGCTGGAGCCAAGTAGTCCTGGCATAATGTGATAGTTAATTTTGAAACCAAAATCTTTGAGCAGTTGGGTAGCTTCAATAGTTCTTTGAACATTGTGTCCGCGTTTATTTTTTTCTAAAACATCATCAAAAATACTTTGCACCCCGAGTTCCACTCGAGTGCATCCGAGATTTCTAAAATTAATCAATTCTTGTGCATTGATATAATCCGGTCGCGTTTCCAGTGTTAGCCCAACGATTCTATGCTTAGCCGTCTCATTTTTCTTTTGTTCATTTTCTAATTTTATTTTAATATTGTTCCTTGCTCCTTGCTCCTTGTTTTTTGATTTTGGGTAATCATTACAAGCCCGAAAACATTCCAAAATAAATTTCTTTTGATAAGTTTTTGGCAGATAGGAAAAAGTTCCGCCCATCACGATAATTTCTATTTTGTCAGTTTTGTGGCCATTGAGTTCGAGGGCGCGGATTCTTCTTTGCACTTGAATATAGGGATTGAACTTAGCAGAAATGGCGCGCATCACCGCTGGTTCGTTTGAAAGATAGCTTTTAGGCATTTCTTTTTCGGTGGGACAGTAGATGCATTTTCCTGGGCAAGGATAACTTTTAGTGAGAACGGCTACCACAGCCACGCCAGAGTCGGTGCGAATTTTTTTACTAAAAAGAGCTTTTTCTAAATTCAAATTGCGCTTAATTTTTTTTGCGCTTAACATTTTTTCATAAACTTCTCGAATGTCGGCGTTAGTCGGCAAAGGAAGTCCCAACTCTTTGCAAATTTCTTTTTTGCGTTTGGAAAAAAGCTCAGGGTTAGTGATTTTAGTTTTTGTTGCTATTTTAATGAAATTGTCGTAGGCTTTAAGCATAGAGGTGGGGAATATTTATTTTTTTCAAATTGCAAAAATTAAATTAATAAGGGAGGGAGAGAAAAAAATCTAATCATTTAATCGGTTTTATTATATATATGAATAATGAAATGGAGGATAAAATTTTAAAAGATATTGAAAGGGGTTATGATCAGATGGCGGAAAAATTTTCTGGTACTCGGAAATATTTTTGGAAGGATTTTGAATTTATCTTATATTATACTAAGCAGGGCGATAAGATGCTGGATTTTGGTTGTGGCAATGGACGTCTTTTGGAAATGCTAAAGGATAAAAAAATTGACTATGTTGGCGTAGATATCTCGCAAAGACTAATTGATATCGCCAAGGAAAAATATGCAAAAGAGAGGGTTAATTTTCAAAAAATATCCAGTTCTCCTACCTTACCATTTCCAGACAATTTTTTCAACCAAGTAGTTTCTATTTCAGTTTTTCATCATTTTCCTAAAAAATATGCAAGGATTATAGCTAAAGAAATTTACCGAGTGATAAAACCAGAGGGAATTGTTATAATAAGCGTTTGGAATTTGTGGCAAAAGAAATATTGGAAATATTGGCTAAATCCAAAAAATATTTGGAAAAAAAATATTATGATTCCATTTAAAAATAATCAGGGAGAAATTTTTGAGCGTTTTCATTATATGTTTTCTAAAAGAAAGTTGGGAAATATTTTTCGAGAAGCTGGTTTTAAAATTGAAAAAAAGTTTATTTTAAATAAAAAGAACATTATAGTAATAGGAAAGAAATAATTTTTTT
>PCRW01000013.1 GCA_002772115.1 Candidatus Moranbacteria bacterium CG23_combo_of_CG06-09_8_20_14_all_35_22 | reverse complement strand
TCTGTAACTTCACCGACTGACACTGATGGCGACGGAATGGCTGATGATACCGATACCGATGATGATAATGATGGAGTAATTGATACTGCAGACTCTAATGATTTTAATCCGCAGATATGCACAGATAATGATGCGGATACATGTAACGATTGTTCAGGAAATCCAACTTCTTCAGCAACATCTAATACAATTCCATGGCCAGCTTACACTCCAAATACAAGTAGTGACGGAACCGATGTTGATAGTGATGGCTACTGTTCATTGGGTGATTGCGATGATACGAATGATGAAATAAACCCTAGCGCAACAGAAATTGCTAAGAATGGTGTTGATGAGGATTGCAATGATGTTGATGCGAGAAACTGCTATGTTGATTCAGATCAAGATGGATACGGAAGTTCTTCAATCGTTGTGGCTCTTGACGGAACTTGCGACACTGTGCAAAGTGAATCTGATAATAGTTTTGATTGCAATGATGCAAACGCATCAACTAATCTAGGTGTAACTGAAGTCGCAGGTAATACTGCAGATGAAGATTGCAGTGGAACTGTAGATTGCTACGATGACGCAGATAATGACGGTTTCGGCACATCTACTATTGCTCCAAACGCTTATATTGCTTCTGGCGGTATCGCTCTGATTTCATGTGGTGTTAATAACACGGATTCAATGGATGATATAAGCAATGATTGTGATGATGCAAGCGCGACAATTAATCCTTTAGCAATCGAAGTTTGTGATGGGATTGATAATAATTGCGACGGTAGTATTGACGAAGGATTTCTAGACACGGATGTTGATGGACAAGCTGACTGTATCGATGCTAATGATGATAGCGATGCCTGGCTAGACGCTAATGATAACTGTTCATTAATTCCGACGGACAACCAGTTAAATACTGACGGAACTGCCGATGGCGGAGACGCATGTGACGCGGACGATGATAATGATGGGATTTTAGATAGTGGAGATGGAGATGGAATTATTGGCAATAACCTCTGTGACCACTTACAGACCACTTCTTGTGACGATAACTGCCAAGTGGTATTTGATCCGACACAGTCGAATGTTGATGGCGACATGTTGGGGGATGTATGTGATGCACCAGAATGTGGCAATGGGACAATCGAATCTGGAGAGCAGTGTGATGATGCGAATATAAGTGATGGCGACGGATGTAGCTCAACTTGTCAGATTGAAGCTCCAATCATTTCTTCTGAAACATCAGCGGACCAGACAGAAAATTCTATTACAATCAACTGGACGACTAATCATCCATCAACCAGTCGTGTGGTATATGACATAGTTTCTCATGATCCTGTAGGTGTTGGAGCAAATTATGGATATGCTAATTCCACAGTTGAAGATTCTACACTCACGACCAATCACAGCGTCGTTGTTTCTCCGTTGACTTCCGGCACAACCTATTATTTCCGATCGGTTTCGCATGGTTCTCCAGAAACAGTTAGTTCAGAAATATCAGAATCAACTCTTCTTACTTTAGATACTACTGCACCTACAGTGGAGATAATTAATCCAGCAGAAGGATTGGTTTCGGGGAATATTGAAATCAGAGGATCAGTAAATGACGCAAATCCCGATCATTATTATTTAGTTATTCAAAATTCATCTGGAACAAAAGTTGCTGGTCCCGGAACAGTAAATGATACAAACTCATTTGCAGATAAACTATTTTTCACTTGGGATACTACTCTAGTTGCAGATGGAAATTATACGATAAAACTTGAAGCGCGAGATGCATTTGATAATAAAGATGCAAGTTCTATTGATTGGCATAGTGTGATTGTAGATAATACTATGCCGACAAAACCGGTGATTACACTTCCGGGAAATGAAACATATTTTAAAACTACACCAATAAGGAATGAATGGTCTTCATCAACTGACAATTCTGGAATAAGGGAATATCGAGTGGAATATATTTATGACGATGGACACATGTTTTCGGGAGCTCCTTATAGAATAGCAACAAGCACATGGCGAAATCACACGCCTAATGTTAGTGAACAAGGCGGAGTTACAATCAGAGTGCAGGCGATTGACAATGCTTCCAATTATGGCGAATGGAGTGAGTCAGTGCATTATTTTTATGATGCAACGCCTCCAGCTGTTCCAACGGGAATATATTTCAAAGATACAGTGAATAATAAAAATGTGCAGTGTGGAGAATTCACTTCAGCCAGAAATTTCGATGTTTATTGGGATGCTAATACAGAATCGGATTTTGATCACTATGAATATATTTCCTTCAATGCCGACGGCAGTACTGGTTCGATCAGAACATTTACTGCGCCATATTTCGATGCATCATGGTGGACAGTTCCAATGGAAGGCACATATGGAGTGCAAATAAGAGCAGTTGATAAAGCAGGAAATAACTCCGCTTGGTTCGGTGGGGCGCAAGGGGTTGATAATAGTTGCAAATATACATCAGACTGGACAGCGCCAACAGTGGATTTGGTTTTTCCAACAATTGGTTCAGGTGCAACCAGTTTTCAAGCGGTATTCAGTGAAGATGTAAATGCAACAGATGCGGGAAATCCTGCTAATTATTTCTTGAATAATTGGCCGGGTGCTGGTAGCGATGGTGATTTAGTTGGTGATGCAATAATTTCTTATGACTCTTCAACTAAAACAGCAATCATAACATTTACTAATTCCGGTTGGCATGTTTCACCAGAGCAAGAATGGGGAGTGCAAAACATTCATGATTTGGCAGGCAATCTTCAAAGTGTGAATCCTTATGCTGAATATTCAACGCCAATGATAGCACCTGCCACGACTGACGATATTGCTGATTCAAATTGGCATAATTCAGTTACAGTTAATCTTTCTTGTACTGATACAGATGGCAGTGGTTGCAAAACAACTTATCACACAACGGACGGATCAGATCCTAACACAAGTTCGTCAACAGGCAATTCGTTTACTCTTAGCGTTGACGGTGTATATATAATTAAATATTTCTCAGTTGATAATGCTGGAAATGTTGAGTCAGTAAAAACGGCCGTTAATCAAATAAAAATTGATACAGTTGCGCCGACAGTAGTGTCTGTTGATTCAGATGACGCAACCTATAATTTGGCTACTCCTTCACCACAGGAGATTAAAGTAATTTTTGATGAAGATATTTCTAATGCACCAACAATAGCTATTAATCCTCCTACTCAATCTCAGGTAGTAAATGATTGTAGTGATAGTAATGATAAAACTTTTTGTTTTAATTACACAATTGATACTGCACGAGAGGTGACACACACAATTTATATTTCAGAAGCTACAGATTTGGCCGGTAATGTCATGACTCAAGATTCTACCCATACATTTGATGTAGATACTATTGCACCAACAGTAATTTTTATTGATCCAACACCAAGCGATGGCTTAATTACAAATGACGATAATCAATCATTTAAGGTGGGTGTGAGTGATGATGTCGCGAGCTGTAAACTATATTATGGCTTGAATAATGTCGTTAATACCGCGACTTCACAAATAAGTTGGTATCACAGCTATCCAGAAGTTATTGATTGGAGTTGGCACTTCTATTCACCAAGTGGTAGAGACTATGTCTTTCCTGTTAGGTATGCCAATGCCGGAGGGGGATATAATTCAATGACTTCGCCCGTAGAGTATGATATGAGTTCTGTATTCTCTGGAGATCAGATGAATGGAAATTGGCAATTATTAATGAACGACCATGTTGGTTGGGATAGCGGAGCAATTACAAGTATTAATTTGGCACTTAATGGGCAAAATTATCCATGGAGTGGTTCAGCTGGAATTTGGGATGGGCACACAACAACTGTTGATATTCCAGTTTCTGCAATTGGCGGTGGCGGAATGACTGAATTGGATATGACCATTGCCGACAACGAAGGTAATTTAGAAGCTAGCGTATATTTTGAAAATATCCCAGAAGGACAAAATTCATACTATGTCCAATGTACGGACAAGGCTGGAAATGACGGTGATTCAGAAACCAGAAATTTCACAGTGGATACGACAGCACCAACGGCTACAATCTCTTATTCAACAACTAATTGGACCAATAGTAATGTTACAGCCACACTCAATCCAAGTGAATCAGTGACCGTAACTAATAATTCCGGCAACACTACATATACATTTACCGACAATGGAACATTCACTTTTGAATTTGTTGACACTGCTGGTAACACTGGAACAGCGACAGCAACGGTTTCCAATATAGATAAAACAGCTCCGATAATTGATGCAGGAACAGACAAGCTTGTTAATGCTCAATTTACCCAAGAAGCTACGGTAGATGGTTCAATTTCCGCAGTAGCCAGCTATGCTTGGGCTCAAGTTTCTGGGCCAGGAGCAATTATTTTTGGAACACTGGATACTGAGGACACAACTATTTTGGCGGATACTGACGGAACTTATGTGATCAGACTCACAGTTGTTGATAACGCTGGAAATTCAGCTTATGATGAGTTTACTCTTATTTGGGATAAAACTCTTCCGGAAGTAACACTAGCTATTGATCCTGCGACAAATGACGGGGACAATGGATGGTATGTAAGTAATCCTGAAATCACATTAACTGCAACAGATGATAACGGAATAGAAAAAATTGAATATCAACTCAATAGTGACTTAGGAGCTTGGATTACTTATACTGGTCCAGTTACAATAGCTGATGGCACTTGGCAATTTTATTATAGAGGCATAGACAAGGCTTCTAATATTAGCAGTATGGGACCAAAGGATGTGAAAGTAGACACAAATGATCCAGATAATGTAAGTAATTTTGAAGGCGAATATCGCTCAGACACAACAGATGTCAAGTTAACTTGGAATGCTGATAACAGCAATATATATAAAGTTTATATTTATCGCGGTGGCTCAAGAAGCTTTTCAGTAAATAGTGGTTCTCGTATAGCTAAAAATGATGATAATGATGAAGACTATACTGATGATGATATAGAGCTGGGTGAAACTTACTATTACAAAATCTTGACGACTGACGAGGCTGGAAACAAAAGTGATGTGAGAATAATAAAAGTTGTTATTCCTGAAGATGAAACTTCTAACGCCGTTAGTGTGGATGAAGGAACTGAAACATTGCCAGAAGGAACAGTTCTTGGCACAGAAACTGGTGATGAAAATAAAGGTGATGAAAACAAAGATGACGAAGGAGTTTTAGGCGAAAAAAATCAAATAAATGGGGGTAATAATTCAGGAAAATCAAAAGATGATTCTTTCTGGTCTAGTATTTTTGACAAATGGCCATGGTTTCTTTTGGTGATTATACTTTTAGGCGGAGGTTGGTATATTAGTAGAAGAAAAAAAAGCTAAAGAAAATTTTCAATAAAAGGGGGAAAAGCAAAAATAGCAAACTACTGCTTTTCCCCTTCGTGAGGCCATCTAACAATAAAAACGCCAAAACTTGACTAAAATTTCAAAGTATGCTTAAATATTTATTGGCCTAAAACTTTAGGCTTTTAGTTTTTTGAAAAATAAGTTTTTTAAAACTTTATAAATATGAGGAGGGAGATATGGATACAAAAAAGATAGCCGTGGTTGTGGATAATGATGGTTT
>PCRW01000048.1 GCA_002772115.1 Candidatus Moranbacteria bacterium CG23_combo_of_CG06-09_8_20_14_all_35_22 | reverse complement strand
GAGGTGGTGGGGGTTTAATGTTTAAGCACTTAAATCCTACCACTTCTTTAGTTATCCACCACACTATTTATTATAGAGCCGAAAATCCTTGCATTTTGGCCTAAATTGTGCTATAATTAAATTGTGAGTAGGAAAATATAAAAACGGGTGCAAGCCCGTTTTTGTTGTTAAATAAGCCATTCTTATGAAAAAGAAACTCAAAAAATTACTCAAAAAAAAGTTCGTTCTTCCCCCACCAGAGAAGGTTTTCAATAAAAAAGCCGTGCTTTTATTTATGGTCATTTTGGCGCTTTTTTATGATATTTTAATTTTAGATTATACCCGATCACTTTCAATTGTAAAACCGGAAATAAAAACAAAGATCACCACTCCTTTGGAAAAAAATATTAATGTTTTGTTGGCTGGCTATCCAATGGAAAAAATGGCGCCCTATATTTCTGCCAAAGAAAAAAGAACCGCCGCCTTTCTAGTTGGGATTGCCAAAAAAGAAAGTAACTGGGGAAAATATTCTCCGCATCTTAATGGAAAAGATTGTTTCAACTATTGGGGCTACCGTGGACAAAGCGAAAATATGACACCTAGTGGCTACACTTGTTTTTCTAGTCCGCACGAAGCAGTCAATGTTGTTGGCAAAAGAATCAGCAATCTGATAAACGAATCCAATTTATCCACTCCAGAAGAAATGATTGTTTGGAAATGTGGTTGGAATTGTGCAGGGCATAGCAACGAAAGCGTTAACAAATGGATCGCCGATGTTGGAATGTATTATAATAAGGTTTACCAATAACTTTACCCTAACATTCGATGTTAGGATGATTTAGAAAAAATATTTTACTACCGTATTCTAGAATACGGTAGTATTTTTTATTTATGAAAATTATAATATTCTACTTTTTCCTATAAATTCGAAGACTATTTAGCACCACCGATACTGAACTAAGAGACATTGCGCCGGCGGCGATGGCGGGAGACAAGAATCCAAGGGCGGCTAGCGGGATGGCTACAATGTTATAGAAAAAAGCCCAGAATAAATTTTGCTTGATAGTGCGAAAAGTAGTTTTGGAAATTTCAATTGCTTCCACCACTTTTTCCAAATTGCTTTCCAAGAGAATAATTTGCCCCGCTTCCTTGGCAATGTCAGTGCCACTGCCCATGGCAATTCCAAGATCAGCTTGTACCAAACTTGGCGCATCGTTTATCCCATCTCCTACAAAAATTACCACCTCACCCTCTTCTTGTAATTTTTTTATTTCCTTAGATTTTTCATCTGGCAAAACTTCAGCAATTATTTTTTCTATGCCCAATTCCTTCCCAATTATTTCAGCCGTTTTTTTGTTGTCCCCTGTTATCATCAGTACGGCAATTTTCATTTTCTTGATTTTTTCAATAACTTGTTTGGCTTCAGCCCTAGCTTTGTCCGCCACCACGATTGCACCAATTACTTTTCCGCCGTGAACCACAAAAAGATATGAACCGTCCGTTTGATTCTCTTCATTTAAAATATTTTCCACCCAAGAAAGGTTCACGCCATAGTCTTCTAATAATTTTTTATTGCCCAAGAGCAAACTGGTTTTATGTTCTTGACAAATCGCTGAAAGTCCCTTGCCTTTTTCTTCCTTGATTTCTTCTAGCTGTGCCAAAATAATATTTTTTTCTTTAACATAACTATTAATCGCGCTAGAAATTGGATGCTCAGAATTATTCGAAAGAGATGCAGCGATTTTCAAAACTGAATCTTTTGAAAAATTTTCCTCTGGATTAACTATGATTTTTTTGACTTCCGGTTTCCCTTGGGTAAGCGTGCCAGTTTTGTCAAAAACTACAGTGGAAATTTTCTTGGCTATTTCAAAACTTTCGCCGTTTTTGAAAAGTATACCTTTTTTTGCTCCAAGCCCCGTGCCTACCATAATCGCCGTTGGAGTTGCGAGTCCCAATGCACACGGACACGCAATAACTAAAACGGCCACGGCGTTTATTATTGAAAGAGAAATGTTACCAGAAAAAAAATACCACCCCAAAAATGTGGCAAGCGATAGAAGGATAATAGCGGGAGAAAAATAACTTGAAATGCAGTCAACTAATTTTTGAATGGGCGCTTTTGACATTTGTGCTTCTTCTACCGTTTTGATTATTTGTGCGAGCACTGTACCATCCCCAATCTGGGTCACTCTAATTTTTATCACCCCATCTTGATTAATGGTTGCACCATATACTTTTTCGCCTAGTTTTTTTTCTATTGGTAACGACTCGCCCGTAAGCATTGACTCGTCCACACTGGACACACCGGAAATTATTTCTCCATCAAGTGGAATTTTTTCACTCGGTTTTATTAGGAGGATGTCGCCAATTTTCACCTTGTCAATTTCAATCATTTTTTCTTTGTTTTGCACATCAATCACCCTAGCATATTTCACCCCAAATTCCATGAGTTTCCTCATCGCTTCTCCTGCTCGTCCCATACTTAGACTTTCAAAATACTTACCCAAAAGAATGAGCGTGATAATTGCCACCGCTGATTCCAGATAACCTTTTTGACCGGCAAAAAATGCCCACAAGCTATAAAAATAGGCCACTAGAGTTCCAATTGAAACCAAGGTGTCCATATTAGCTTCAAACTTTTTGAGTTTCAGCATCATTGTGCGATGAAAACGCCAACCAAAAACAAAAACGACAATCGTCGCTAAGAGAAGATGGACCCACATAACAAAATCAATGTTCAAAATATTTCGATCCAATCTAAATTTATAAAACATTTCCAAAAGTAAGGGTGCACTCAAAAATGCTGACCCAATAAAACTGTTCAGATTTTTTGTTATACTTTCCATCTCATGATGATGCTCGCCATATTCTTCAATATTATAGCCATTATCTTTGATGATTTTTTTGACTTGATTTTCATCGATTATTTCTGGATCATATTCCACTTGCGCGTTTTTTGAAGCAAAATTAACTGAAGCCCAAATTATTCCTTTAGTTTTGACTAATTTTTTTTCATTACTAAGCGCACAGCTTGCACAAGTCATACCGGAAATTTTTAGGATTATTTTTTTGTTCATAATTTAAGCCGATTCGCATCGCGTAATTAATTAACGATAAATTTTCCCTGTACCATTCCCATCCAACAACTAAAAGGAATTGTTCCGGTATTTTTTGGAGTGAAATTTATTATATTATCCCCTGACACTAACGCTTTGGAAATTTCCAGACTTGGGACAATAATTTTATTAGTACAACCACTAATTTGATCACCTTTCACAATCCACTTAACCAGAATATCCTTTTTAACTTTGAGCACGGCTGGTTGAAAACCGGAACTCGTCACATGCATTTCTACAACTTGCACATTCTTATCATCAATTTTTTTCTCAACTGAAGAAGTTGTTTGTTTTGTATCATTAGTGCTAATAACATTTGTTGACACTCCCTTCAAGGCCAAACCAGATTGCACGGTAAAAAAGGCGAATAGCACAACTAGCATCCCAGCCACTTTTTGAAACACTACCATCTTTCTGTTGCTTGACCAAGAGGCACTGATACCTAAAATCAAAAGCGATGGCACAGTGCCCAAGGCAAAAAGAAGCAAGCTTAATCCTCCTGTCCAAAAACTGCCCGAGGTTAGAGCGAAAATTTGCATGCTTTGAGTAAAGCCACAAGGCAAAAAGAAACTTGAAACTCCAAGTAAAAATGGAGCCGCCTTGTGCTCCGAACCTTTCAAAGAATTCCAATGTTTAGTAAGGCTTTTGGGTAATCCTAGACCTAAATTAACAATAGAGGGAACAATTCCTAGGATATTTAGTCCCAGCCATCCCATAATAATGGCAATTATTATCGTAAAAACAGAGATAAAATTCCCACTAATGTTTATCTGTCCACCCAAAAGCCCTAAAAGGCCACCTAGCACAAAAAAAGTCGCCAGTCTTCCAAAGTGAAATATTAGATTTGGTTTAACTGCTCGAGAAAAAAAATCTTTTCCTTCGCCTTTATATTTTTCCGAAAATGCAATTATCACCCCTCCGACAATAATGAGGCATGATGAAAGTGAAGCTACTATTCCCACTAGAAAAGAAATTCCAAGTGAGGCTTCCACACCCTTGATGTTTATGTTATCCACTATCCCAACATCCTGAAAAATTCTAAATACAACCAAAATTATTGCCACGATTATAACGGCCTTGAGCCATTGCATAAAAGTTGTTTTTTCTTTTTTATTATTATTTTCTGGTTTTTCTTCGAAAGCTTCATAACCAATTTTTTTCACCATTTCTTTGATGGCCAAAGTATTAGGTTCTTTTTCTCCATAGCGAATTTCCACCTCGCCTTTTTTTCTGTCGGCTTTCACTTCTTTCACAAAAGGGACATGTATAAGTTCATCTTCAAGAATTTTTTCACACGCCACACAATGCATTCCCTTGATATATATTTTCTTTTTCATCTTTTTATTTTGTAAGTTTATTAATTGCTAAAATTTCTTCAATCATTTCTTTTTTTCTTTTTTCATTAGTCCCTCGCATAGCATTTTGGAAACAGCTATTTAAATGTCCTTCCAAAATTTTGGCGTTGGCTGACTTCAAAAGTCCAATCACTGCCAAATTCTGTTGCAAGATATCGATGCAATATTCTTTTTCTTCTGCCATTTTTATCACATTTCCCAAATGACTATGCGCCTTTTTCAAGGCTGTTATTGTGTTTTTATTTTCTTTCATACTCGTAGTTTAAAAATTGGAAATTAAAAATTAAAATTTTATACATACCTCCCCCCTAGGTACATCATATACTACTTTCAAAAGTTGTCAAATATTTATCCCCCGCCACTTTTTTACTCGCGCTAAAAGCGCTAAAATAATCCGTATTTATAAGACAATCCGCTTAATCACTTTTCTTTTTTTATTTTCTTATTTTTTTTAAAAGTAAAAAAGTGGTGGGGGATAAAAATAAAAAATCCTAAAGCTCGGCTTTAGGATGGTTTGGGGCAATGGTGGACGAAGCGTCGCCCACCATTGCTTTTTTCATTTTTTTATAGCGCAACCTAAGCGCTAGGACCAGGAGAAGCTGTTTTCTGCTCCGTCCAGAATTTTTCTTCCACCTTATCAAACTCGATAAAAAATCCCTCTTTCCATATAACCTTCTTGCTTAATTGTAGAAATTGAGGAATTGCCATCGGTTTTAATTTGGTGGAAAGAATAACAAAATTTCTATTTGTTTTTTTGATTTCCTCCATTTCATTCGCTTCTATTTGCCCCTCTAGGCGCAAAAAAACTCCATAATGTCTGAACAAATAAAAGTTCACTCCACATACTGTTGCCGATACTTCCGAACTTATTCCTTGAAACATTGGCCATCTCCTTTTTTGATTTTAGTTTATTGGGGTTTTTGACAATTAAAATAAAACTTTTCTTTTATTTTTATTCAGACTTCAAAATAAATTTCGACAAATTTTATGCGATAGCTTTTTTTATGTCGAAATATTTTTAATTTATTTTTTTAAGGAACAAAAAAACCGGTCTCGCATGAGATCGGCTTTGGTCTGACTAAAATGAATTATCTTTTATGCTTTCATTTTATGCAAAACAAAACCGATCTGGCTAAACCAGAAATAAAAGTAAGAAAAACTATAAAATTTTTGAATAGATTGTTTTGACATATTAATATTACTATAATCACTGAACAATTAACATTCAGTCTCCATTTTACTCGGATAAGAGTAAATGGCGTCTCGATTGGAGATTTTCTTTATTAGGCTCTCAT
>PCRW01000080.1 GCA_002772115.1 Candidatus Moranbacteria bacterium CG23_combo_of_CG06-09_8_20_14_all_35_22 | reverse complement strand
CCCTGTGTGTCCGAGTACGGACAACAACAGGGAGTTCTTGCCGCTATTCCTTAAACATTAAAAATTAAGATTTATTTATAAAATTAAAAATTCACAAATTATAAAATTTCACAAATATTCTTCCAAAATACTATGCACTGAACTCTTTGTCACTTTCTCATAAATTTTCCCATTCACAACCATTATCGGCCCTTCGGCGCAACGCCCAAGACAACTGATTTCTTGGACTTTTATCTTAAATGAATTTTCAATTTCTTTTATTATAGAAAATGAATCATTCACTGTGCAGTTAGCTGAATTGCAGACTTGAATCAAAATTTCTGGTTGTTTTTCAGTTTTGATTTCATCATAAAAACTAGCCGTCTCAAAAACCTTGCTTTCTGGCACACCAAAATAATCCGCCAACACATTTGCTTCCTTTTCCCCAACATAGCCAAAAACAGCGCTAATTTTTTTCAGTGCCGGCAATAAATTTTCCATTTCAGGTTCAAACTCCAGAATTATATTTTGTATAGTAATCATAATACAAATATGCAAATCTTATGCAAATACACGAATATGCAAATAAAATATTCGCGTCATTCGCATATTAGCGTCATTCGCCCGCCTCGACTCGCCGTCTTCGGCGAGGCGGGCATTCATTCGTATATTTGTATTATATTTACATTTTGCCTTCGCTTCCAAAATATTTTATTTTCTGTTTAACCGTTTCTTTGACCGCTTCTCTTGCCCCTTCCAAAAGTTTTCGAATATCAAAAGACATTTCTTCGTCTTTGACAGAATTTATTATCCGGTCAAAAAAAGCCATCCTAATTGCCGTATCCACATTGAAACAAGTGATGCCTCTTTTTATCACTTCCGCCACTCGGCCATTTTCCCAATCAGAGGCGCCGTGGAGAATAAGTGGGATATTGCACAACTCATTTATTTTTTCTAATCTTTCATAATCCGGTTCCGGCCTTTCTCGAAGAAATCCATGGGCATTACCAATCGCCACTGCTAGTGCATCAATTCCAGTATCTTTGACAAATTTTTCCGCCAAAATTGGATCGGTCATATATTTTTCCCAATTCATTTCTCGACTTTCTGATTCTCCAAAATAAAGAACACTGCCTAATTCCCCTTGGACATCAATTCCTTTTTCATGACAAAATTCAACTACTTTTTTCGTCGCTTCCTCATTGTCTTCATATTTTTTTCGCGAGCCATCATACATCACCGAACCAAAACCAATTTGAGCGCAGTGCTGAATAATTTCAAAACTTTTTCCATGATCTAGATGAATTCCGACTGGAATTTCCGACGCATAAAATTCTACATCATTTTTTACAATGTTATATATCATCCGTCCGCCGGCATATTCCATAGTTTTTTCCGTAATTTGAATAATCACCGGAGAACGCATCTCTTTAGCCGCATCCACAATTGCCCTAGTTGTTTCCAAATTCACC
The DNA here is from genome assembly GCA_002772115.1 of Candidatus Moranbacteria bacterium CG23_combo_of_CG06-09_8_20_14_all_35_22. GTDB lineage: Bacteria > Patescibacteriota > Minisyncoccia > Moranbacterales > UBA2206 > UBA2206. The sequence continues at coordinate 4,298 of PCRW01000080.1, read as the reverse complement.
GTGTTAAATGCTCCCACAGCATATCCCCCTGCTCGAGCCTTGGTTAAAATCTCTTTGATGCTAACTATCATAATAATTTTTAATTTTTACAATTTTTAATTTTTAAATAATTTTTAATTTCCAAATGTTTTAAACATTAAAAATTTGGATTTATTTATAAAATTATAAAATTAAAAATTATAAAATTTTGATCAATTATTTTTCACTAATTATTTTTATTATCTTAATAAATTCATACGGCGTCAAACTTTCTCTGCCTACTAGCACCCCATCCATCCCTAGATCCAGACAAACTTGCTTGACTGTGAAGGCTGAAACTGATCCACCATAAATTATTTTCACTTTCTCAGCATATTTTACGCCAAAAAGTCCAATTAGAATCTTAAAAATCAAAACTCGTGCCTCCATAATTTCATTTTCTTTTGGCACTTCATCCGTTCCAACTGACCAAATTGGTTCGTAAGCAATGACTAAATTCTCCGCCTTAGTCCGGCTAACTTTTTCCAAAGCCGACTTCACTTGCTGACTAATAACACTAAGGGTTTGATTATCTTCCTTTTCTTGTTTTGATTCTCCTACACAAAGAATCGGCTTTAAATTATTTTTAAGCGCTGAAATAATTTTTAAATTTATTTCTTCGTCCCGCTCACAAAAATATCTTCTTCTTTCACTATGCCCTAAAATTACATACTCACAACCAAAATCCTTAAGCATTGTCGGAGAAACTTCACCTGTAAAAGAACCCTTGGTCTCCCAAAACATATTTTGTGCGCCTAAAATTATCTTTTTTATTTTCGCCTTTCTAAATCCTTCCAGATGAACAAACGGCGGACAAAGAATTATTTCACAATTATTTATTTTTTTTCCAACTAATTCTTTTTGCAAAGAATTTAAATATCTTTCTCGCTCCGTTTGCGACAAGATATTCATCTTCAAGTTTCCGACAATTAATTTATTCATTGTTATTTTTTTTTATATTAATATGCCTCCTGACAAACCAAACTATACCAATAAGAATTATTATTCCAATGACAATATCAAATTTATGAAAATACACTCCAAGCGTATTCCAATTCTCACCCATTTTTTCTCCGATATAGGCCAAAAGAAAACAAAAAGGCAAAGAGCCGAGAAATGTATAAGTGATAAATTGCCAAAAATTCATTCGAGCGATACCCGCGGGAAGCGAAATGAAAGTTCGAATAACCAGCAAAAGACGCGAGATAAAAACTGCTACATTGCCGTATTTTTTGAAAAAATTATCCGCCAAATCCAAATCATGTTTGGTTACTAAAACATAACGACCGTATTTTTCCGCCAGCGGTCGCCCGCCGATATATCCAATCCAATAAGCAACAGCCGAACCAACAACACAACCCGATGCACCGGCCAGCGACACTCCCCACAAAGAAAATTGTCCTTTGAAAACTAGATATCCGGAAAAAGGCATAATAATTTCCGATGGAAGTGGAATACAAGCTGATTCAATCGTCATCATCAAAGCCACGCCAGAATATCCAAGGAGAGAAATTCCCCCGATTATAAACCCCGCTAAAATTTCAATTATTTTTGCAATCATAATTCATCAGAAATCAATGATCAACGAGCAATGAACGATAAGCAAATTAAATATTAAACATATTTATTGATCACTGATTCTTGATCTTTGATTGTTGATTATTGTCTTAGAAATTCCGCCACGTCTTCCGGTGAAATAGTAGTTATTTCCACTCCCGTTGAAATTTCAAATCCCGCCCAGATGTTTGTTTTTGGCAAAATTTCAATATGCCAATGGAAATGTGGATAATCTTTTCCGTCACAAGGCGAAGTGTGGATATAGAAATTAAAATCAGGATTGTTCAACTTTTCACTTAATCTTTTGATTGCTTCGTGCAGTACCGTTCCCGCGGAAATTTTTTCTTCTTGGGTTATTCTCTCAAAATATGGTTTGTGTTTTTTTGGAATGATCCACATTTCAAAATTAGCCCGCGAGGCGAAAGGGCAAAACAGCAAAAAGTCATCATCTTCAAAAACTATTCTTTTTTTCTGTTCCATTTCCCATTCAATCATTGCGCAATAGACACAATGTTTGTTTTGTTTGTGGTAAACTTCTGCACCATCCAATTCACTTTTGACATACGGCGAGATTACGGGAATAGCGATAAGTTGAGAATGCGGATGCGCAATTGATGCACCAGCCGACGCACCATGATTGTGAAAAATATCGATATAATTTACTGATTTTTTATTCATCAAATCAATATAACGCGATTGATAGGCATCTAGAATTTCCGCCACCATTAGCGGTTCCATTTCACCGATGTGTTTATAATGATCACGGGTTACAATTACTTCATGATACCCCACGCTATCCATCCAAAAATATGGTCCTTCTTCCTTGTGTTCCATCTGTCCGCCAATTGGTCGAGAAAAAGCCGGAAATTTATTAGGAAAAACTTTGAGACTCCAATTGCCATCTGTCGTGTTATATATTAAAACATCTTTTTCTTGCCCAGATTTTTCGGGATCACAAAACAAACATTCACTCGGATTATCCGGCGTACTATTTTCTTCTTTTTTAGCAAACTCATCCGGCCTGCGCGCGCGAATTTTGGAAACTACCACCCAATCTCCCGTCACCAAATCCTGCCTAAGTTCACTATTTTTATTTTTATCCTCCTTGCTCACTTTGTTTTTTAAATTTTTATTTTTTATTTTAAATTTATCTTTTATTTTTTATTTTTTAATTTCGCTAATTTTCTTTTTGAGTTGATAAACTCCTCGCACTTTGTTCCACCAGACTTTGAATAGTTCTCGTAAGGTAATAAAATATCCTTTCATACCCACCAAGCTATAGCCCATATCCAGCCAAACTACTGGCACTTCAGAAATTTTATAACCCAATTTATTAGCTATCATCAAAATTTCAAAATCAATTCCCCAGCGATCCACTTTTGTGCGAGGGAAAACTTCTTTCACCACTTCTTCTTTGAAAGCTTTGAATCCGCATTGCGTGTCATAAATTCCATATAGTCCCGTCATAACCTGAATCAAAATATTTCCCGCGTTCCCCAACCATTCTTTCCATTTCGGTTGGTGTTTTTGAATAGCAGAAGCTTTCAAATCTCGAGAACCAATCACTACATCTGCTTTTTCAAATTCTGGAATAAATTTATCCAAATTATCAATTGGCGTAGCGCCGTCCATATCCGTCCAAATTCGCCACTCCCCTCGCGCACCGGCAAATCCTTCGCGGATACTATAACCCTTGCCATGATTTTCTTTTCGATCTATCACCCAAAAATTCGGCTTGTCTTTGATTTTTTCTTTGACAACTTCTGGAGTGTTATCAGTTGGCCCATCTAACACTATCACCACTTCATAACTTTTACCTATTTTTTCAAAATAATTTTTGATGGAGTTCAGGTGCTCCTCCATTTCTTTTTCTTTTACAGTTTCGTTATAAGTTGGGATGATCACTGATATAAAAGGTTTTTGTTCCATTTTTTTATATTAACGATTATTTTTATGCTTAAATTATATCACAGAATCATGAAACATGAAAACTGCTTTTTTGTTTCATACTTCATGATTCATACTTCATGCCTTATCCAGCCAGCTTTGCAAAATTATCTTAGCTGATTCGCTGTCATCAAACTTCCCCACATTTTTCATCCCCTTTTCCAAAAGATTTGCCTGCGCCATTTTGGTGGAAAACATTTCATTTTGATATTCAATCTCTATTTCTGGTAAAACTTTTTTTATCAATTCTCCTAGTTTTTTCCCTTCGTAAACCGCTTCTTTTTGATTATTATAACTTGGGATGCCAATTATAATCTTGGACACATTTTCTTTTTCAATTATTTTGATCATATTTTCCAAAAAATTTTTGTCATTTTTAAGTGTAGTATAAACAAAAGCAATTTTCGTCTCTTCGTCCGCCAACGCCAAACCAACCTTGGCCTGTCCAAAATCTATCCCTAAATAATGGCTTATATTCGGTTTTTCTTGACTGCCTATTGACATTAGAGTAAAATTATGATAGAATTAACAGTTAGTAGAAAATTGTTCCTTTTATCGGTCATTAAGTTTAATGACCATTCATATAATTTCATTCCAAACCCTTTTGAAGGAGAAAAAAATGAAAAAGTATTATTCTATAATTTTTTTGTTTTTTTTAACACTATCTGCTTGCACTTGTCTTGATAAACCAGCTGAGACAATCTATGGAAATGGTAACACAGTAAGGGAATTTCTTTTTGAAAAAGGAAAAGTCATCCCCCCTGAAATTACCAAAG
>PCRW01000029.1 GCA_002772115.1 Candidatus Moranbacteria bacterium CG23_combo_of_CG06-09_8_20_14_all_35_22 | reverse complement strand
TGGTGTGTATGATTTTTTCATACTTTCATTGTATCACATCTATCTAATAGGTTTGTCTGGATTTGCTAGTCCATTATAACCTTCAAATTTACAAACTAATCCCTTCTTTTGACTCCCGCCTCTTTTCTTGCTAGAATAAATAGGTTATTAAGCTGTAATTATTAGGCGATTAAATCGCCTTTATTCAAATTATTATGTCAATTATCAGTAAGCTTTTTGGTTCAAACGAAAGAGAGATTGCCAAGACGCGGTCAATCGTTGAAAAAATAAATTCTTTGGAAGCGGAAATTTCCAAATTGTCGGACGAAGAACTTCGCGCTAAAACTGAAGAATTTAGAAAAAATATTAATCCGCCAGCTGGCGGAGGAAAAACGCTGGATGAAATTTTGCCGGAGGCTTTTGCTGTTGTGCGTGAAGCGGTCAAAAGAGTGGACAACAAAAGATTGTTTGATGTGCAGATGACAGGTGGGATAATTTTGCATCAAGGCAGAATTGCCGAAATGAAAACGGGAGAAGGAAAAACTCACACTGCACTTTTGCCAATGTACCTCAATGCTTTGACTGGTAAAGGAGTGCATATTGTCACAGTCAATGATTATCTGGCCAAAAGAGATTGTAATTGGATGGGCGGTATCCTTTATTTTCTTGGAATTTCCACGGCTTGTATTATTCATGACACTTCATATATCTATGAACCGAAAATAATTGATGAAAATGAGGTTAGTATTGAAATGCAAAATCTCAAAGAAGTTTCTAGGCGCGATGCTTATAATGCTGACATTACTTATGGCACCAATAATGAATTTGGTTTTGATTATTTGCGCGATAATATGGTGCATAGTTTGGACCAGATGGCCCAAGCTCGCGGATTTAAGCAGACTGAAACGCGGATTGACGCGGAAAAACATTTGAATTTTGCGATAGTGGATGAAGTTGATTCAATTTTAATTGATGAAGCCAGAACGCCTCTTATCATTAGTGCGCCGGATTCGGAATCAACTAAGATGTATCAGCAATTTGCTTCGCTTGTTCCAAGACTCAAAAGAGGCGAGGATTTTGAAGTGGATGAAAAAATGAAAGCAGTTTCCATTACGGATAGTGGAATTTCCAAAATTGAAGATTGGCTTGGAATGGGGAACATTTATGAAGCGGGAAAAATAAATTATGTCCATCATCTGGAACAAGCTCTCAAAGCTCAAATTATTTTTGAGCGCGATCGAGATTATGTAGTGAAGGATGGAGAAGTGATAATTGTGGATGACTTTACAGGACGGCTTATGCCCGGAAGACGATACTCCGAAGGTCTTCATCAAGCAATTGAGGCCAAGGAAAAAGTTCAAGTGCAAAAAGAATCTAGAACTTTGGCGACGATTACTTTTCAAAATTATTTTAGAATGTATAACAAGCTTTCCGGTATGACGGGAACAGCTTCGACTTCGGCCGAAGAATTTCATAAAGTTTACAATATTGATGTGGTAGAAATTCCAACTAACAAATCTTTGGTCAGAAAAGATTTACCGGATATTGTATATAAATCAGAAAAAGGGAAATTTAATGCAATTTGTGAACGGATTAAGGAAATTAATAAAATTGGTCAGCCGGTTTTGGTTGGAACGATTGCTATTGAAAAATCTGAATATCTAAGCACGCTTCTCACTCGCTTTGGAGTGAAGCACGAAGTTTTGAATGCTAAACAACATGAAAAAGAAGCGCTTATTATTCAAAATGCTGGGCAAAAGGGGTCAGTTACGATTGCTACCAATATGGCAGGAAGAGGAACGGATATAAAACTTGGAGAAGGCGTGAAAGATTTAGGCGGACTTTTTATTTTGGGAACAGAACGGCATGAAGCTCGGCGCATCGACAATCAGCTTCGGGGACGCGCTGGTCGGCAAGGCGATCCTGGGATGAGTCAATTTTTTGTGTCTTTGGAAGATGAACTGATGCGCCGTTTCGGAGGAGATAAATTGATCAATATGATGAACACCTTGGGACTACCAGAAGATCAGCCGATTCAAAATAAAATAATTTCTCGGACAATTGAAAACGCTCAATCGAAAATTGAAGGCTTCAATTTTGATATTCGAAAACATGTTTTGGAATATGATGATGTAATGAATAAACAGCGGGAAGTTATTTATAAAAAACGCAAAGAAATTTTAGGCGCGCCGGATCTGAAAAATGAAATGCTTGGGTATATTAGTCAAGAAATGGAAAATTTAGTTTCATTTTATAGTGCCGAAGAAGAAAAATTCCAAACGTATGAAATATATGAAGGAGTGAAAAATATTATTCCAGTAGAAAAAGCGGTAGAGAAAAAACTGGAAGAGATAAAAAATAATAATGCTAAAAATTCAGCGGAAAAGATATCAGCGATGACAGAATATCTAATTGGATTGGTTAAGGAAGCTTATAATAAAAAAGAGCAAGAAATTGGCAGTGAAAATATGCGAAGCATTGAAAAAATGATAATTCTTCAGACAATGGATATGACTTGGATGAATCATTTGGATGAAATGGATTATCTACGAGATGGCATTGGTTTGCGTGGCTACGGCCAAAGAGATCCACTAATTGAATATAAAAAAGAAGCATATCATATGTTTTCACAACTACTTAATAATATTCGCTCTTCTATTGTGCGTACGATTTTTAAAGTAAGCTTGGTAGCTCCCAAAACTCAAGAAACTTCTAAGCAAAATAGTTTGAATTATAGCGGAGGCGGGGAAGTCGAACAGTTTTCTGCCGCGAAACAAGAATCAAAGAACAATGAACAAGGATCAACAAATACTAAACAAGAAACTAAAAAGTTATCTCCAATAATCAACAATAATAAAGTCGGACGAAATGATCCGTGTCCGTGTGGGTCGGGTAAAAAATATAAAAAATGTTGCGGGAAATAAAATATAAAATTATGAGTCAATCTAATAATGTAAAAATTGTAGTATTTGTACCAGAATCACACACAAATATTGTTCGTGAGGCTATTGGAAAGGCGGGTGCGGGGAAAATTGGAAATTATACTCACTGTAGTTTTTCTTCAAAAGGTATTGGCCGATTCAGACCAGAAGATGGTGCGCATCCAGTAATAGGCGAAGTTGGAAAACCGGAATCAGTTCAGGAAGAGAGGATAGAATTCGTATGTGATCGCAATCTCGTAAAAGATATTATCGCTACCATAAAAAAAGTACATCCTTATGAAGAAGTTGCACTGGATGTATATTTATTAGAAGAAATTTAATTTCTGTGGGATACCATTGAAATACAAAAATGTTGTGGGAAATAAAATGAAAAAATTTCAACCAAAACCAGGGCAAATTGATTTTACAAATGCAAGGTTTGCGCCGGTGGTTAATTGTGTGGTGAAATATAAAGATAAAATTCTAATTGTACAAAGAAGTGAAAATCTTAATTTTTATCCAAATTTTTGGAATGGAATTTCTGGATTTTTAGATGATAGAAAAACACTTAAACAAAAAATAGAAAGCGAAATTAAGGAAGAATTGGGAATAGCAAAAAAAGATATAATTTCTATAAAATTGGGAAATATTTTTCACCAAGAAGAGAAAAAATATAAAAAAACTTGGATTGTGCATCCAATTTTAGTGGAAGTGGAAACAGATAAAATAAAATTAGATTGGGAGGCACAAAATTTTAAATGGGTAAAATTTTCAGATGCCAAGAATTTTAAATTATTGCCGGGATTCAATAGAGTCTTAGAAGAAGTCAAAAAAATAAAATAAATCACTATCATTCGCCTATATATAGTAGTAATAAAAAAATAAAATTTTAAATCGCAAAAAAAATTACTTCCATTCAACCATATAAGGTAGTATCGAAATAGTAATAATAGTATATAATTATTCTCTTGAAAAAAAATTGTATTTAATGTAGTATCTTTAATATGAATGTTAGACAAAAACTTAGACTAAAATTTGGGGCGGTAATAATCTTGGCAATTTTTGCGGGGCTGGTTTCCTATCCAAAGGCGGTTTCGAAAATCCCGCCGGTTTATAATGCTCTAAATAAGGCCAAAATCAATTTAGGCTTAGATTTGCAGGGTGGAATTCATTTGGAATATAAGGCTGATGTCACTCAAATTGAAAGCGGAAAAGTCAGCGAAGCCATGCAGGCCGTACAGGATGTGATTGAAAGACGCGTAAACGCTTTTGGTGTGGCGGAACCGATTGTTTATACGACAAAATCTGGTACAGAAAATAGATTGGTTGTAGAGCTAGCCGGAGTGAAAGATATCAATCAAGCGAAAGATATGATCAAAGCCACTCCACTTTTGGAGTTTAAGGAAGAAAAGGAAGAAACAGTAGAAAAAATTCCAGAAGAAGAATTGAATAAGGCGAATGAAACGGCGAAAAATAGAGCTCAAGATTTACTAAAAAAAGCTTTAGCGGGTGAAGATTTTGGAGAACTAGCGAAAAATAATAGTGAAGATCCTGGGTCAAAAGATAATGGCGGGGAATACGATTTTGTAAAAAAGGGATCATTTGTGCCGGAATATGAAGATGTAATTTTTAACAAAAATTTGAAAGACGGCGAAATATATAAAGAGTTGGTGGAAACTGATTTTGGCTGGCATATAATAAAAAGAATTGAAGTGAAATCCGCCTCGACTCGCGAAGACGACTCGTCGACGCGAGGTGGGGGTGAGGGAGACAGTCAAGAATTTAAAAGTGCTCATATTTTGATTGCAAAAAAAGTTAATCCAGAGCCAAAAAAAGAATTTATTTCTACTGGACTTTCGGGAAAAAACTTGAAAAATGCTAGTGTTCAATTTCAAAATCAAGGGCTTTCTGAACCGGAGGTATCTTTGAAATTTGATGATGAAGGCACAAAATTGTTTGCGGAAATTACAAAAAGAAATTTGCAAAAACAAGTAGCGATTTATGTTGATAATCAAATAATCAGTGCGCCAACAGTTCAGGCCGAGATAACTAATGGAGAAGCGGTTATTACTGGAAATTTTTCTGTGCAGGAAGCTAAAGATTTAGTCAGTCGTTTGAATGAAGGTGCCTTGCCAGTTCCGATTTCACTTATTTCTCAACAAAGTGTGGAGGCGTCTTTGGGGCAAGTATCTTTGGAAAAAAGTTTGAAGGCGGGAATTATTGGAATGATTTTGGTAATTATCTTTATGCTTTTGTATTATAGATTCCTAGGTCTTATCGCTTCTTTTTCTTTTATTATTTATGCCGGAATGATGATTTCAATTTTTAAACTTTCTTTTTTCTCGCCTTGGCAGATAACCCTTACTCTCCCAGGAATTGCCGGATTTATTCTTTCCATTGGAATGGCGGTGGATGCTAACATTTTGATTTTTGAAAGAACCAAGGAAGAAATTAGAAGAGGACGAAATGTTTTGGGTGCCATTGAAGAAGGTTTCAAGCGGGCGTGGACTTCTATTCGCGATGGGAATATGTCTTCTATTATCACGGCGTTTATATTAATGGAAATGGGTACGGGATTCGTGAAAGGTTTTGCAGTGACACTTATTATTGGAGTTTTGCTTTCTATGTTTACCGCGGTGGTTATTACCAGAACAATTCTAAGATTTATAATGGGGGAATGGTTGGAGAATAAAATGTGGATGATTGGGGTGAAAAAATAATTTTATAATTTTTAATTTTATAATTTTTAAATAAATTCTAATTTCTAATGTTTAAAAATTTTT
>PCRW01000006.1 GCA_002772115.1 Candidatus Moranbacteria bacterium CG23_combo_of_CG06-09_8_20_14_all_35_22 | reverse complement strand
CTCTTTATCATCTGAGTTTTTAGCCTTAAATGTGCATACTTCATTTTTAACACTCTCTGATGTATTAATCCAAGTAGCTGTTCCACTACCAGAACTAGACACAGTGCCAGTTCTATAACTTCCGTCGTATGTTATAATATTACCTGATTGACTACCAAAATTTGTACAACTATATTCCAATATGCCATCCACATCGCCTGTTGATGACCAAGTAAGCGTAGCTTGTTCGCCAGAATTGATTATTGATTTGTTATAACTAGCGGTGCAGGTAGGGGTAGAATCAGAAATCGTAAAACTAACACTTTCACAATCAGACCACACACCTTCATCTTTTACTCTAAAATAAACAATTTGACTTCCAGCTGTATTATAAGTTTGTGACATATTTGATGAAGCACTCAATATATCACTATTAGTAGGATTATTACAATTCTTAAGCCATTGAAAATTATCACAACCACCATCACTACAGTCATAAGTTGCCATAAAGTCAATACTTTCGCCGACTTTGTAAGAATAATTATTTGTTGGTTTTGTTATATTGACAGTAGGTTTATAACTTGTAGAATTTCCAGAATTTGAATCACTACTAATAATTCCAATAGTTACCCCTTCTAAAATTACATCCCCATTTTCCTCTACTATGCAATCACTTACTTTTCCAATTATTGCACTTGTACTAGCACTCATTATATCCCCGCTTACCACTGAATAACCGGCCAATAAACTTCCTACTACCTCGTCTCTATTATTAAATATACTAGTACCTAAATCTTTAAGATAATTACTCGTACTTCCAATTGATCTTTTAATATAATCACTATTATTTATTACAGCTTGATTTACTATGCCACTACCAGGCAATAGACTATCTGATATAAAGTTACCAACATTACTCCAAAACCCTGCCTGCGCTGAATTTACATTTAATCCCCCCGCCAAAATAATTCCGGCGAAGATTAGCAATAGCAATGTCTTTTTTTTCATTTTGTTTTTTGTTATATTTCTTATTTATAAATTAAATTTTCCTTGCTTTTATTATACTGAATTTTTTAATTTTTGTAAATTTTTTTAAAATGCCCCCCCTGTGGATAACTTTTTTCCCTTGGAGGCTCAACCTCCAAAAGATGTAAACAAAAAAAACAGCCTCCGAAATTCGAAAGCTGTTTGCAAAGTTTTTTCGTATTTTTATTTCCCCATTTTTCGCCGAATAAAAGCCGGGATTTCCAATTCGTCATCTTCATCTTCCAACTCTTTGTTTTTTTGTAATTGCAAAATATTTCTTTGCGGTTTAGGTGGAATTTTTTCTTCGATAATCATTCGCGACTCGAATTTTTCCGGAAAAATTATTTTTGTTTTTTCTTCCGTTTCTTTTTCTTCGCTTTTTCGAGAAGATTTAATGGTAATACGCGACATTTTTTCTATCGGTGATTCGCTCACTTTGTCCGCGTCAAACCCCGTGGCTACTACTGTGATTTGCACCTCACCTTTTTTCATCGTTTCATCTACCACCGCCCCGAAAATTACTTTAGCGTTTGGATCAATTGATTCCGTGATGATGTTAGCCGCTTCATTGATTTCCAGCATTGTGAGATCAGTTGAACCGCTCACATTAAACAGTACGCCTTTGGCTCCATCAATAGAAAGTTCCAAAAGCGGACTATTGATGGCAGCTCTAGCTGCTTCCGCTGCTCGGTTTTCTCCCGTGCCAATTCCAATACCCATCAGTGCTGATCCACTATTAGACATAATTGCTTTTACATCAGCAAAGTCAACATTCACTATTCCGGGTTTGATGATCAAATCAGAAATGCCTTGCACGCCTTGGCGAAGTACATCGTCCACAATTTTGAAAGAATTAATGAGAGTAGTTTTTTTATCGATAATTTGTAAAAGTTTATCGTTAGGAATAGTGATGAGTGTATCCACTCGCTCTTTCAGATTTTCTAGCGCTTCTTCTGCAATGGCTCTTCTTTGCGCGCCTTCAAAACTAAATGGTTTAGTAACCACCGCTACTGTCAAAATTCCCAACTCTTTGGCAGTTTCCGCCACAATCGGCGCTGCACCTGATCCAGTGCCTCCGCCCAATCCGCAAGTAACAAAAATCATATCCGCCCCTTTCAAAATTTCTTGAATTTCATCACGATTTTCTTCGGCCGCTTGCCGACCAACATCTGGATCCATTCCCGCGCCCAAACCTTTGGTCAAATTTTTTCCAATATGCACTTTTTCCGAAGCTTTGTTATGATGCAAATCTTGCGCGTCCGTGTTGATCGCCACAAATTCCACATCCTTAAGTTTCGCGTCAATCATGCGACTGATTGCGTGTCCACCAGAGCCTCCCACTCCAACTACTTTGATTCTTGCAAAAATTTCTACCGGTGGTTTTATTTCTGCCATATTTTTATAAATTTAGTTATTTTATCAGTAACTAAATATAGCACATTAAATTATTATGTGTCAAATAGTTTATCCCCTTGTATTTTTATTTGTTTTCAGCCTTTTTTAGCTTTCCTCCATTATACCACCTAAGAAAAATGCGTCAAATTTTCACTTACGGCAAGAATTTTTCTATCCATTTTTTCATCTCTCCCGCTTTGCCACCGATGTTGCTAAAAGCCCCCCTAAAAGGGGTCAAGTACCTTTTTTAGGTCTGCCTCTTGGAATTAGGGTGGAAATTAAATTTAATTTTTTTGCTATTCTTCCAACCCAATCCTCTTTTCCATAAGGGCACCCTCTTTTAATAGCATATCTGATTTTTTGTAATTTTTCTTCTTCATCCTTCTCTACGATATTCACCCATTCTAAAAAAGCAATCGGTTTTTCAACTGGCCAATCCGACAATAAACTTTTTTGTTTTTTCGCTCCATTTTCTCTTATCCACAAACTCGACCATTTCCAATTTTGAGCCTTCTTGACTAATTTGGCTCTTAATGGATTTCTTTCAATGTAACGGCAAACTTGCAAAAAATGATTATCTTTTTCTATCGGAAATGATTTATATCTACCCTGATAAATGTGACCGTAACCAATAGATTTATAATGCGAGTGATAGCGCTGGGTATGAGTATGCGTTATCCAACGCATAAAATTGGACAGATCTTCTCCTGCTTTCGGGTATAAAACAAGATGCCAATGATTTGGCATTATACAAAAAGACAAAATTCGCATCGGATATTTTTCTTTAGCCTCTATGAGTATTTTCATAAAAGCCTCGTAATCTTTTTCTTTTTTGAATATTTGTTCTCGGCCGTTAGCCCTGTTAAGAATATGATAAACCACATCGCCAACAGCGTTGCGCGGTATTCTAGCCATAGTTAAAGTATAGTATAATTTTTTGTTTTATTAAAAAGGTACTTGACCCCTTTTATCTCACAAAATTAAAAATTACTATTAAAATCAACATTTGGTGGCATCATAGATAAAAAAATTGGGGTTATAGAAAAAACGACAATTGGAAAAAGAATAATAGCAACAACCATATAGGGAATAAATGCATACCATTTTGGGCTAGGTTCTTTTTTATTTTTTAAATGATTCAAAAAACATAATGCTAGAATAAAAAATAAGCCCGCCAAAAAAGTAATCCTAGATGCATATATATTATAAGAACATGCACATAAAAACCCATTCACTTTGACAATTATTCGAGATAGGGTTAAAAAAATTAAACCTACAATTAGATTATATAACAATATCCGTAATTTTATATTACTCATATTTTTTGTTTATCGAAAAAGAAAAAGGAAAAAGAAAAAGGGGTCAAGTACCTTTTTTAGTAAATTCCAGAACTTTACGGCAAGAATTTTTCTATCCATTTTTTCATCTCTCCCGCTTTGCCACCGAATCGGTTGGATAAATTACCAAAAATATTACCGGCTGAATTGATTATTCCGTTTGATTGATCCGTTTCCATTCCCCAGATAATTAGTCCGATAACTGTCGCAAAAGATGGGTCATCAACTTTATCCACTAGTCCACCGAGTTGAATAGGAAAACCAGTTTGCGCTGGCAGGCCCAAAACTTCTTTGGCCAAATCCACCGCGCCAGGAAGTTTGGCTGTTCCTCCCGCCAACACTGCCCCTGCGGGAAGTAATTTATCTTTGCCAATTTGTTTTAATTCTTTATTAACTAAATTGAAAATTTCTTCTAGTCGCGCTTCAATTATTTCTGCCACATGATGACGAGAAACTATTCCTTCCTCACTAGAATCAATTTCGGCTAAATTTATATCTTCCTTTTTGCCAATTTCACGAGGAAGCGCGCTACCAAATTCAATTTTTACTCTTTCCGCTACATCAATAGAAGTGCGAAGTCCTATGGCAATATCATTAGTGATATGATTTCCGCCCACAGGGATAACAACACTGGCAATCAAATCATCTTCTTCAAAAACCGCCACCGAAGTTGTGCCTCCACCAATGTCAATGAGTACTACGCCTAATTCTTTTTGTCTTTTAGTGAGCGTTGCCTTAGCTGAAGCTAAGGGCGCCAACACAAAATTTTCCACTTCAATTTTGGCTTGATCGAAACATTTAGACAAATTTTTGATATACGGAGTCGCACCTTCAATGATCAGTGCGTCAACTTCCAATCGAACACCGTTCATTCCTAGCGGATCCTTGATTTCTTTTTGATCGTCCAAAGAATAATTTCTGGGAATGATGTGGATTATTTCCCGATTAGCAGGAATAGAAATTGCCTGCGCCGCTCCAATCACTCTTTCAATATCATCCACTGCCACTTCGCCATCTGCTCGACCGACCGCTATCACTCCTTTGGAATATTGGGAAGTGATGTGATTGCCTCCGATACTCACAATCGCCTGATTAATTGTTATGCCCGCGGTGCGTTCCGCTTTTTCTAAAGATTCATTAACTGCTCCAAGAGTTTCTTCAATATTGACAATCACTCCTTTTCGCACACCCAAAGACGGCGCAATTCCTACGCCGATAATTCTCGGTTTTTCTTCTGGCGAAATCAGCTGGGCGATAACCGTTCTAATACTGGAAGATCCAACATCAATTCCACAAATTATATTTTTTTTCGACATAATCAAAAACTAATAGCGCTTATAAAATTATATTATAGATTTTTTGGCATTTATTCGTAGCATTCGCATGAAATTCGTAGATTCGCATCGCTACTGCTTTTAAATTATACAATAAAACAAAAATGGATGCAAAAAACTTGTCCCCCACCACTTCCTAAAAAAACTTGCTACTACATAATATCAGAGGCGTAGCCGATACTTCACATAAATTTTAGGTTTATAAAAAATTTTGTTTTAGAAGTGGTGGGGGATGAACTAGAAAACATACGGAATAAATATCACTAGCCCAATAATGAGAGCCATAATCGAAGTCAGAAGAACGCTGGCCGCCATCAAATCTTTGATGAGTCTTGCATAAGGATGAACGCTTGGTTTCAAAATATCGATAATTCTTTCTACAATAGTGTTTAACATTTCCATAACCAGCACTGCCATAACCATAGTGATGATCACAATTGTTTCCAAGCGAGTCACGCGGTAATATAGCATCGCGCCAAAAGCAATGATTGCCACCAGCAATTCATTTTGAAAATTTCTCTCATTTATAATCGCATATTTCAATCCGCGAAAAGCGTGTGCAAAACTTTTGAAAAATTCTTTGATTCTAGCCATAATGTTTTTTATAAAATAAATTTAATATTTTCAAACATCCAAGATTTTTACCTCGCTTCCTTAATATTATATTAAAAAAGATAAAAAGGCAAAAATTTAGGGCTCTATAATAAATAGTGTGGTGGATAACTAAAGAAGTGGTAGGATTTAAGTGCTTAAACATTAAACCCCCACCACCTCTATGAAACAAGATATCAAA
>PCRW01000054.1 GCA_002772115.1 Candidatus Moranbacteria bacterium CG23_combo_of_CG06-09_8_20_14_all_35_22 | reverse complement strand
GTTTCAAATTGTGCTATAATATTTTTAGGTAAAAACTTTTAAAAAAATAAAATATAAAAAATGGAACTAAAAGAAAAACTGGTTGAGATGGAGAAAATCAATCTCACCTATAATCGCGGAAAGGCGAACGCTTTCCAATCTTTGTTTGATGTCAATCTCACCATCAAAAAAGGAGAGTTTGTCGTCATTCTTGGACCTTCTGGTTGCGGAAAATCATCTCTTTTAAATATTCTTGCCGGATTAGAAGCACCTGACAGCGGATTAGTGAGGATAAATGATGTAGATATTTTGAAAATGAAACCTTCTGAACGAATCAGTTTTCATCGCACCAAAATAGGGATGGTTTTTCAATCATACAACTTGATCACAACTTTGTCTGTTTTGGATAATGTGGCTTTGCCACAGATTTTTGTCAACACAGGAAAAGGCGAACGAGAGAAAAAAGTGATGCTTCTTCTGGAAAGATTTGGCATCAAAGAACAATGGAAAAAAATTCCCAGTGAACTTTCTGGTGGACAACAACAAAGAATCGGCATTGCCCGATCGATTGTCAATGATCCATTTTTGATTTTAGCTGACGAACCTGTAGGAAACTTGGATAGCGCCTCGGCTAATAATGTGATGCAAATTCTCGAAGAATTAAATAAACAGGAAAGAAAAACTGTTATCTTAGTTACTCATAATCCAGAAAATGCCGATTGGGGAACGCATATCATCCATATGAAAGACGGAAAAATAACTAAGGAAGAATGGAAAGATGCTTCCGGCGCTTCTCGAGAAATAGAATCTAAAATGGAAGAAGGGAAATCAGTCTTTGATAAAATTATGGAAAAATTCCGCGGTCTTTCTGAAAAACAAATCAGTTTTCTTATGGAACCCTTGAAAGCTAAATTGATCGCTGAATCATTCTTTATTCCCTATGAAGAAAATCAGATGAAAGTTATCGAGGAATCCATTCGGCTCAAGATGTCAGGATTTTATAGTGAACAATCTTTGTTTGAACAATTAGATAAACCTATAGAAAAAGGTGGCGCAGGGCTAGACCAGCGCATCGCCAAAAATTTTACTTTAGAATTAGAATCTCTTTTTCAAGTAGCTTTGAAAGTTTTCGGCAAATATCCTGCGGAAGAAAAAGTTAAAGTTATAATGAATCATTTTACTAAAAGCAAAAACATCCATATAGGCGAAGAATCTTTTGGAAAAACAGCTAACCTTGTCAAAAAAAGAATTAATGATGAAATACCATTTATCGATTTCAAAAAGTTATTAGACTTACCTATCAGTTTGGGCGGAGCTGGATTGGACAAAAGAGCTGTTACAAAAATACTTCGCGATTTAGATTTAATCCTAATTGTCGGATTTGATCTTAAAATTCAACCAGAAAAAAAAGAAGCTACCAAACCAATTGAAGCCCAACCTATAAAAATTAATTAAAAAAAATATGTTATTTATCGATGTCGTTAGAATTTCAACCCGATCATTCAAAAACAATCGTTTGCGTACAATGCTCACGGTTTTGGGTATTAGCATCGGTATTGGTACTATTTTCTTTTTAGTTTCTCTTGGTTATGGTTTACAAAAACTTATTTTGGAAAATATTGCCACCCAAGATTCTCTCTTAGCTTTGGATGTTACCCAAAAAAATGAAGCGATAAATTTAAATCAAGAAAGCATCAATGCCATCAAAGAAATCAAAGAAATCACTGACATTTTCCCTTTGATCAGTCAAGAAGCCCAAATTTCGGGAAACAATTTAACTTCTTCGGCTAAAATAAATATTGTCCATCCTCGCTTTTTGAGTTTGGAAGGAATTTCCGTCAGTCGAGGAAAAATTTTCAAGGACGATGAAATAGATCGGATTATAATTTCTCTTGCCACACTTCAGCTTCTTGATATAAATCCAGATGATTTTTCTACCACTGATATCACTATTCGAATTGCTAAAAATCTTTCCACAAAAAATAACCAACAAGCTTTGTCCAAAGAACCAGACGAAAAAGAAGCGCCCAAAAGCGTTGAGCCAATTGAATATGTAAATAAGACTTATAAAATTTCTGGCGTAGTGGATGATATTTCCAACGCTTACATCTATCTTCCTGATTCATCCGTGAGTGAAATATCCTTTAATAGTTATGATAAATTGAAAGTGCGAGTAAATTCTACCATCAACATCGAGCGCACTCGAAGCAATATTATTGAAAAAGGTTTTTTTGTTAGTTCCGTTTCTGAAACAGTCGAACAGGCTAAGCAAATTTTCAGCATTGCTCAAATAGTACTGGCACTTTTCGGCATCGTCGCTTTAGTTGTGAGCGCCATCGGAATGTTCAACACTATGACCATCGCTCTTTTGGAAAGAACCCAAGAAATCGGAATAATGAAAACTATTGGCGCCTCCGCTTATGATATTTGGAGAATGTTTTTAACAGAATCAATGCTAATTGGATTTTTTGGTGGATTATTTGGAGTGATTACAGGATTTATCCTAAGTAATTTAGTAAATTACGGAGTAAACTGGCTCGCCGGAGTTTTCGGCGGAAACAAAGTTTCACTTTTTTCCCAACCTTCTTGGTTTATTATTTTCATAATCGTTTTTTCTACAGTAGTGGGAGTAATCACGGGAATTTATCCGGCTAAGCGTGCTGCTAAACTCAACGCCTTGGAAGCGCTAAGGTATAAATAAACGACGCAAATCACGAAAATTAAAAACACACCCTATTTAATTATGGTGTGTTTTTTTGAAAGAAAAATTTATTTAGAATTGCACGGTTAGTTTTATTTCTTTATTTTCTCGTAAAAGGGTAAATTCAGCTTTATCCCCTTTTTTATATTCATATAAAACATCCGATAAGTTATCTTTCAAATTTATTTCCGTATCATCAACTTTTATTATCAAGTCATTTATCTTCAGCCCAGCCTTATCCGCAGTGGAATTGAAAATCACTGCTAATCCTTGTTGAGAAGAAGCAGAATAAATCAAAGCTCCCCGATCAAGCGCCAACTGATTGACACTAGCTAAAGATTTATTTACCGGCAAATAATAAGCGCCTAAAGAAATGTTGGAACTTGAATTTCCATCGATTACCTTTTTTAAAACCTTCTTTATTTTATTAGAAGGAATTTGAAAATATTGAATTTTTCCATTTTTAATTATTGAGCCAGAAACTGCAATCGCTTGACCAGAATAATCTATCACAGGACCTCCGGCAGAGATATTTTCCTGATTGAAATCAGCCAGAAAAACTCCTTCCATTTTTTCTGCTTTTGAAAGAGTTTCGCCAGAAATATTATAAGCCGGCTCAAAACTGCTAAGCAGTCCCGTTGCAAATTTATTTTGATATTCGAAAGAATCATTACCAATATAAATCAATTTTTCTCCTGGATTACATTCATCAGAATCGCTAAACGGCATTGCTGGAAGATTGCTGGCTTCTATTTTCAAAAAAGCCAAATTACTCCAAGAATCTACCGCCAAAAGCTTTCCATCATAAACATTTCCACTACTGGTAGTAATTTTGAAAACTCGATCTAAATTAGTTAGAGAAAAATTATTTTTAGAAAAATAATCCGGCAAGATAGCATTGGCAGTCGTCATAATTATTCCATCGCTGGTCATAATTTCTCCCGTTGCATTAATTATCTCTTTTATTTTTTTCTGCATCGGATTTTTAGGATCATCTTGTGGAAAAGAAGCGATGCTAACCACTGATGGAATAATGCGATCAGCAATTTTGCTGATAGATGATTCTTCTTTGATATAAATTTGTTCGGTTTTATTAATAACAGTTACATTTTCTCCCGCCTTTTTGAAAAGCGCGCATTTGGAAAAAAAAGAATTGGCGCCTAGATACGGAAAAATATAGCGATTAGCAATGATGCCACTTAGACCAGCAATTAAAATTATTCCTACTAGATAAGATGTTTTTTTTAGCATATTTTTTAGATTACAGGTATCCATTTAGAACTAATTAAGACTAGACTAGCGAGGGCAGAAAAGAAGATTAAGTTAAAAATAATCCGCTTTTTCCTGATAATATCCAGAAAATTTTTCTGAATAATGTCCCAAAGTACAAAATACAGTATAAGGGCAACAGCTCCGCTCGTCAAATAGCCAAAGGGCCAAAAATTTATCGTCCAAGCAATTTCCGCCATAACCAAAGAAACAACTAAACTATACAGCCAAACTTTTTTCTTATTGATACAGATAATAGAAAAATATTGGTAGCTCACAAAAAAAGTGGTCACAAGATACACTAGCATCAAATAATACAATGGCACTAAAAAATTCAAATATAATCCGTACGCTCCAGCATAAGTGAAAAAAATAGTCGCCATACTGGCAGCCGTATTCATCCCTTTGGCAGTTTGGTCGTTTTCGTATTTACTCAAGCGATAAGCTCCCAGAAGAGAAAGATAGTACATTACAAAAGCCAGAATTATATAAATTTGTTGGTAATGGCGGATAGTTACTAGATACAAAAGAGCCACCGAAGAAATTACAAAAAAAATCGGCAGAATAGAAAATTTCCATTTACGACCTATTTTCCAGCCTTGAAAAAGTGCCATTAAAAGTAAAAAAAACATTATAAAAAGAACATTGGCATGAAAAAAAACAATCAATTCTAAACCGATAAAAAAAATCAGACTGTATAAAAGTGGTTGGAGTTTTAAAAACATAGTTTTTCACTCACTATTCGTTCGTGAACCGGCACTGTCCCGCCTTGGCGAGACCGGACATGCGAATAGCCTGTTAGCTTATTTCAAGTATAGCACAAAAATTTGCAATTATTTTTTCTCGCCTCGATTCGACGAAATGTTTCTTCGAGTCGAAGCGGGCCAATCCTCAATCACAATTTTCTTACCAAATTTTTTGACGACTAATTTTTGTCTTTCGCGCCAGCCAAATTCACGGATTATTTCAATTGGAATTGTGACGCAAAGACTTTTTTTACCCAATTTAGTCAATTTTCTAATCTGACTTTCATTTTGCGCGCGTTTAGCCATATTTTTATTATTCGCATGGGCGCATTCGCAGACGCGCTTTTCGCATGCGTTTATTATGTAATTTGGTATGTAATTAAATTATCGATTCCCTTTCGCTCGATTATGTGTCTTGCACAGCATTTGGCAATTTTTCGCCGAAGTTGCACCGCCCTTACTCCATGCTGTCATATGATCGGCATCCATCTCATCCAGCTTCCAAATCTTGCTTTTATTCGCATCGTGTCCGATAGCACAAAGCGGACAGTTCGATTTATTTTTCTTTTCAGCTTTGGTTGTTTGTATTTTATATACGGATCACTATAAACTTTCTTAGAGTCATAGGCTTTTTTGTGATACTGCTCATACAGCCGTCCCCACTCAAGTCCGCACATCTCGCTTTCTACATCGGTAAAAACACTAGAAATCCAATTAATCACACTGTTGAAATATTTTTTTAACTCATTGATATTTTTATCGTTGCGATGGCTACTCATATAATCATCAATATTCCCTTTACTTACCCAATCTAAAGCTCTCTCAAGAAATGCCTGACGGTTTGCACTACCCTTTATGTAAGCGCTCCATTTTTGAATGTTGGCATTTTGGCTGTTACTGAATTCCTCTTTGCCAAGCGTCACAAATGGTCCGGAATAGATCGCATTTAACAATTCTTGGGGTACAAGCGGAACTCCAGCAATATTGATTGTTTTAAACCACTCTTTTATAATCACTGAACAATTAACATTCAGTCTCCATTTTACTCGGATAAGAGTAAATGGCGTCTCGATTGGAGATTTTCTTTATTAGG
>PCRW01000041.1 GCA_002772115.1 Candidatus Moranbacteria bacterium CG23_combo_of_CG06-09_8_20_14_all_35_22 | reverse complement strand
CCATTTGCAAAAAATTAGCTAGACATTTCTAACTTTTTTTATAGTTAAATTATACCATAGAAATTGAAAAAATTAAATAAAAACTGGGGATAAAAAAACAGGCTTCTAATGCCTGCTCTTTATGAACTTTATAAGCTTTTTTATTCCTCTTCAAATTCATCGAATTTTTCAAAATAAGCATCCACATCTTGCACCCATTTGCGCATAGCTGACGGTTTATCCCAAGAACAATCATAACCGCATTTCCAAACAATCATTTTTTCTGGCGTATTGAGTTTTTCGTTGTTGACCAAGGAGCTGATTCTTTTCGCTACTGTTTCCACGGCATCTTTCGGACCATCAAAACAAGTATGTCCACCCGTGCCCATTTTTTTCCGAATACCTCGATAACCCCAATAGTTGTAGCAATCTTTTCCTTCCAAGACTGGTACGCGCTTTCCCCAATTGCTTTCTTTTTTGGCAATCGCCACCAGAAAAGCTGCCACAATTCTATCTTGCTTGGCGATAAACGGTGCCATTTTTTCCATTGGATAGCCTTTCACCATTTCTTCGATGTCCTCTTTCAGTTTTTTTTCATTCTCCGAATCTTTTTCATAATCCATCATTATCTTGGAAACATAATCTTCATAATCCTCTTTATCTTTTTCATCCACCTTAATTATTTTTTCTGCTTCCGCTCCCAACACTTCTTGAGAAATTTGACTTTCTTTATTTCTATTGGAAACTGCCGAAGCATTTGGTCCAAGATAACGGTAAATAAAAGTTATCAAAAACATTCCGAAAAACAACGAAGCCACGATTGAAACATTCCACATTTTCGCCAAAGAAACTCCCCGCGTTGAACCATCCAAAAAATCTCTGACATAATTTCTCCAATCAGAATATCGCTCTTTGATTTCCTGATACAAATCCGCCTTTCCTTTTCTGATTCCTTTCGAGCATATTATTTTTTCATATCGCAAAATTCCGTCCAAATATTGAAAATTTGGCTGGTTATTATTTTTTACAAAATAAAGCTTCAAGTTTTCCGTTTTGAAACTGCTTGATCTTTGCGATTTTCCAAAAAGCACGCTTGATTTTTTATTTTTTTGGATAAATTTCGCCAAGCCATAATCAGAAAATTCTTTCGGCTCATTTTTTTGGCAGAAACTATCAATCGATTTTTGTTTCTTGAGTTTTTCCATTGTCCTTATTATAGCATTCTTTTGTTTTCTGGCCAAGAAAAATCAAAATTATTCCCGCCATTAGCATAGCCAGACTTAGCATTTGACCTAGAGTTAAAAAATTAAAAATGTAGCCAATTTGCTCGTCCGGTTCGCGAAAAAATTCTACGGCTATACGAAAAAAGGCATAGCCAATAAAATACAGTCCTAAAAATTTATTCTTTAATTCTTTTTTATTGCGCAAAAACCACAAAATTAGAAACAAAATTATTCCTTCCAAAAAAGCTTCGTAAAGTTGCGAAGGATGCCGCAAAACCCCCAGATAATCTGCCGGAAAATACATTCCCCAAAAATTTTGAGTTACTCGACCATAAAGTTCTCCATTTAAAAAATTTCCCATCCTCCCGAAAAAATACCCTGCCGGAATAGCCGGAACAACAAAATCAGCCAATTCTAAAAAATTCGCTCTGAAATATTTTTTATTTTTTTTGAAAAATATCCCAGCAGATAAAATTACTCCCAGCAGTCCCCCATGATAGCTCATTCCATAAATTCCTACAAAATTACCGCTAATTGGATCAAATGGGGAAATAATCGCCCCTGGATTATTCAGATAATAGGAAAAATCATAAAACAAAACGAAGCCCAATCGCGCACCAAGAATCAATCCCAAAAAAGAATATACTAACAAATTAAAAATTAGTTCTTGATAATTTTTTTTAATTTGGATTTTTTGATTTTGAGCTTTATTTGTAATTTGCCCGCTTCGACTCGATGAAACATCTTGTCGAATCGAGGCGAGTAATTTGTAATTTGTAATTTCTTCTGGTCCCAATTCTGCTCTTTTTATTCTATACATCAATAACAAGTAAACAACCAAAGATCCAACCAGATACATCAGTGGATACCAATCAATCCGAAAATTTCCCAGAGAAAAAATAGTCGGGTTTATCCAAAAAGGCAAATGTTGATAATGATAAATAAAATTATTCATAATTTAACTTTTCCAAGTTCTCTTGAAATTTTTCAAACACTTTCGGACCTTGATTGGAAAAATCTGGCCAAAAAGCCAGCTCAAAATCACTATAAATTATCACTCCGCCGATTTTCTCCGTGAGTGGATTTCTTTCAATTTTTTTAGTTTGCCAATTTTTCATTTTTTTTTCAATCCATAAAGGCGCTAAAAATATTTCCAAAATTTTTCTTATTCCCTCAAAAAGCCAACTCTCTCTAATTTCTTTAGCATCACTTTCTAAAAAAGAAAAGTTTGGCCGATAATTTTTCAACCATTCATTTTTTTCTAAAAATTTCCGAAAAAATTTTCCACCATAAAGCACAGTGAGAAAAACATAACTATGTGAAGAATACAAATCTTGCATGGAAACAGAAAATTCGTCGCTCAAAAAATGATTGAGACAAATCCGATTAGCTATTTTATTTTTATATCTTCTTCGACCAAAAAAATGAATCAGCGCTGTCGCCAAAAACCGGCCAGTAAAAATTTTCCCGTGTTGAAAAACTATCAACAAATCGATATCGCTTCCTTTTTTGGCGGTTTTTGCACCAACTCGACCGGCCACTGCTATCATTTTTACAAAAGGAACCGCTCTCAACCAAAAAACAATCCTGCGCGCTTTTTTCAATTTGCTTTGGGAAATTTTATTTTTTTCAATTCTTTCACCAACCAAATTTTCTCGGCTATGCAAAAAATAAAATCCTTGAAATTCACCGAGATATTTTTTAGTTTCTTCTTTTTCTAATTCGCTAGTCACATCCGACAAAGAATAATTTTTATTTCCCCCGTCTTGATTATTGTTCATTGTTCGCTGATCATTGATCAAGTATTTCCAAATCTCAAAAGCTGTCATTGGATAATCCAGTGCGTCATAATAAGCAACAGTGGAAAGGATATTTTTCGCAAGAATTCCTGACATAATTTTTAATTTTATAATTTTATAATTTTTAAATAAGTCTTAATTTTTAATTTCTAAACTTAATTCCATTTCTTTTTGTTTAAGAATTTGAATTTAGAATTTATTTACAAAATTAAAAATTACAAAATTAAAAATTCTATAAGTATCGTCCTGTCCAGCTTCTTTGACATTTCTTTAGTCCGTCTGGAAATCCCACATAAACTATTTCCCCGCCTCCCCTGCCCCCTTCTGGCCCAAGATCAATCACCCAGTCGGAATTTTTGACTACATCAGAATTGTGTTCAACTACAATTACTGAATTACCTTTTTCCACTAGTGCATCCAGTACTTTCAAAAGTTTTCGAATATCTTCAAAGTGAAGTCCAATAGTTGGCTCATCTAAAATATATAAAGTTTTTCCAGTTGATTTTCGCGAAAGCTCCGTGGCTAATTTTATCCTTTGTGCTTCTCCGCCGGAAAGATTGGTCGCACTCTGCCCTAATTTCAAATATCCTAAACCAACTTCTTCCAAGGTTTTCAATTTTTCCACAATCAGCGAATTTTTTTTGAAAAACATTAAAGCATAAGAAACACTCATATCCAGCACTTCGGCAATGTTGACGCCTTGATATTCAATATCCAAAGTTTTTTGATTATACCGCGTCCCAAGACAGGTTTCGCATTTCACATACACATCCGGCAAAAGATGCATTTCAATTTTTTTTGTTCCATCTCCTTGGCAATCTTCGCATCGCCCACCTTTCATATTGAAACTAAACCGGCTAGCGTCATATCCGCGATTTTTCGCTTCAGAAGTCGAAGCAAAAATATCGCGAATGAGAGAAAATACTCCCGTATAAGTGGTGGCGTTGGACCTAGGAGTGCGTCCGATTGGGCTTTGATCAACATTGATCACTTTATCGATAAAATTCAAACCGGTTATTTTTTTATATTTCCCAGGAACTTCTTTGGCCCGAAAAAATTGTTTGGCCAAAGATTTCGCCAAGATATCAGAAACTAAAGTGGATTTGCCAGAACCAGAAACTCCCGTAATCGTGACAAAACGTGCCAAAGGAATTTCCACATCGATATTTTTCAAATTATGTTCACTGGCTCCCAAAATTTTCAAATATTTTTCACTCTTTTCGCGCGGTTTTTTCTTTTGGGAAACTTTTTCACGACCGTTTAGAAATCCGGCTGTTTTAGTTTTGGAAGATTTAAGTTTAATAATATCCCCTTGAAAAATAATTTCTCCACCGGCTTCTCCCGCCCCAGGACCCATATCGATTATCCAATCAGCTTTTTGGATAATTTCTTTGTCGTGCTCCACTACGATCAATGAATTGCCATTGTCTCTCAAAAATTGCATCGTTTGGATAAGTTTTTGTGTATCGCGGTTATGCAAACCAATGGAAGGTTCGTCTAAAACATAAATTATGCCGAAAAGTTCCGAACTGATTTGTGCCGCCAAACGAATTCTCTGCCCTTCTCCGCCGGAAATGGAATCAGCCGAGCGGAAAAGTTCCAAATATTCCAGACCGACATTTTTAAGCGCCTTAGCTTTTTCTTCCATCTCACGGATAAGTGGGCTAGCAATTTCTTTTTTGCCTGGCGAATCAATTTCCCTAGATATTTTTTTCAAAAAATCTAAAAATAAATCCCCATCCATCTTTACCACATCATCGATTGATTTTCCCGAAATCATAACTGACAAAAATTCTTTTCTTAATCGTTTGCCTAGACACTCGGGACAAACAATTTCCCGCATATATTTTTCGATTTCTTTTTTGAATATAAAAGAAGCAGAGTCTTCGTATTTTTGTTTGATAAGAAAAATTACGCCAGGGAAATAAAGATTTTCTTTTTCATCTTCGAACCCTCTAAAAATTATTTCTAAATTTTCTCGAGAAATTTTTTCCAGCGGATCATTGATAGAAAAACCCTTTTTTTTGCCAATTCTTTCCAAAACATCCAGATAACTCCCTTCGTTTCTTATTCGACCGCCCAATTTGGAAAGAGGTAACACGGCGCCTTCTGAAAGCGACAAATTTTTGTTAGGAACAATCAAATCTTCGTCAATCTCTCGGATAACGCCCAAGCCAGCGCAATTAGAACAAGCACCTTCCGGACTGTTGAACGAAAAATGCTTGGGCGTAATTTCAGAAATTTTGAAAAAACAATTACTGCACACAAAATCGCGATTATAAATTCGACTTTCTCCGTTATCCAAACTCACCGCCATAAAACCTTTACCGAGTTTGAAAGCTGTTTCAATTGAATCCAAAATTCTTTCTTTATCCGGATTTTTTTGCTTGAAAGTTATCCGATCAACCACAATTTCCGCATTACCATTTAATATTTGCTCCTTATTAGATAAAGTCTCCGCGATTGAAATTATTTTTCCATCAATTCTCGCTCTGGCATATCCCAATTGACTGGCATTTTTGAGAATTTCTTGAATATTTTTTCCATCCTGACGCACTCTGGCTAAAATAGCTATTTGAGTATTATTCGGCAGTGCTAATATCTCTTCGATTATTTCATGGTTTTTTTTTCTTGCCATTGGCAGTCGGCAATGCGGACAATAAGGTGTGCCAACCTTAGCAAAAAGAATTCGCAGATAATCATAAATTTCCGTCATCGTGCCAACCGTAGAGCGCGGAGAACGACTGATACTTTTTTGATCAATAGAAATTGTCGGACTTAGATTTTCAATTTTGTCAGCGTCCGGCTTGGCGGAAATTTCCAAAAAAGACCGAGCGTAGCTCGACAAACTTTCCAGATATCGGCGATTACCTTCGGCGTTGACCACATCAAAAGCCAACGATGATTTTCCACTGCCAGAAAGACCCGTGATAACCACCAATTTATCGCGCGGAATTTCCACACTGATATTTTTCAAATTATTCACTCGCGCACCAACAATTTTTATTTTGTCCCGTTTCATAATTTTTTAAAAAAAGTATCTTACTGGATATTAATCTT
>PCRW01000071.1 GCA_002772115.1 Candidatus Moranbacteria bacterium CG23_combo_of_CG06-09_8_20_14_all_35_22 | reverse complement strand
CTGATTTGAAACCCGCCAGTCTCTACCAATTCAAAGTAGTTTCTTGGGATAAACATGACAATATGGCTATTTCCGAAAACTTTTCTCTGCTTACTCCTACCAAACAACAATCTGTTCTCGACCTCATCATCGAAAACTTTGAAACTATCTTTGGGTGGGTCAAGAAGATTGGGAACTAAAATCATGAAACATGAAGCATGAAACGAGAAGCATGAAACATGAAGTAGGAAAGTTGAGCTTTGGGGTGGAGCCGGAGCCGTTCAAAAAGCTCAACTTTGGGGGATAAAGTTTAGTGATAAAATTGAAAAGAGGCTTATTTGGGGCAAAAAATGGCAAAACCTCTTGCGTAGAAAAGCGATTTGTGCTAGTATAGACAAGTCGTTTTAAAAACTGGGTGAAAGGGAGGTTTAGCCAAAGTCAGCTAAAAGAGGGGTCATTCCAGAAGAACTGAACAATAATGAGCGGACAAATTCTGTTAAAGGGGATAAGGAGAAACAAAAAAATAAATATCTTAGCCATAATCATTCTCGCACTAACTGCGAGGCTGTTTTTTTCTGTTTTTTTTGGGGAAAATGTCTTGGCTAAAAAGCAAGAAGATGTTTTAATTGAACAAAAATTTAGCTCCATTGATCCATTGAAAAATATCAATCCAGAAAATTTTTTCAAAGAAAATGAAACGAAAAATATTTGCAAAAAATTAAATTTCAAATGTCAAAAAGAACCGAAAGGCGAGCGAGAAAATTTTTATGAAAATATACTTGCCGGCTATCCAATGCAAGAAATGACTCCCGAGATAGCTAAAAAGGACAAAGATGTCTCTGCTTTTTTAATTGCAATTGCTAAAAAAGAAAGTAATTGGGGAAAACATTCTCCTAAAAAAAATGGAAAAAGTTGTTATAATTATTGGGGTTATCGAGGGAGTTATAATGCCACTGATTCGGGTTATAGCTGTTTTGACAGTCCAGCTCAAGCGATTTCTGTTGTGGGAGGGAGAATTGAAGATTTAATAAAGCAAAAAATAAATACGCCGGAAAAAATGGTAGTTTGGAAATGCGGACGAAGTTGTTCTTGGGATAATCCGACGGCGGTGAGAAAATGGATAAGCGATGTGAATTTGTATTACCATAAAATCAATTCATAAAAAAATCAATTCATAAAGAAGATAAGAATAAAAATAAACCATCAGGAGTGGTTTATTTTTTTATTTTAGTGTAAGATAATGGTATGAGTTGGTTGGCAATTACCATAATCGCATATTTTCTTTTAGCACTGGAAATTATTCTGGATAAATTTTTACTTTCCTCTAAGCGTGTTTCTCATCCATCCATTTATGCTTTTTATTCCGGAACACTAGGGTTGTTTGCGATAGCTTTTTCCCCTTTTGGTTTTCATTGGATTAGTTATGCTAAAATATTTTTCAGTTTTTTGGCTGGGATAATTTTTATCTATGGTATGCTAGCGTTGTTTTTTGCTATTAGAAAAGGCGAAGCTAGTCGAGTGCTTCCCGTAGTAGGAGCGGTCATTCCGATCACAGCTTTTTTCTTGGCGATATTTTTCTTAGAAGAACGATTAGGTGGGCGGGGGATTTTGGGAATAATCTTTTTGATTTTCGGCGGACTGCTAATTTCTTTTGATTTAGATAAAGATAGAAAAAGAATATTTCATCAAGGTTTTCGTGCTTCACTTTTAGCCGGATTTTTTTTAGCGCTTTCGGCTATATTCATTAAAGCGCTTTATAATGAAGATAATTTTTTAAATGTTTTTATCTGGACGCGTACAGGCGCTTTTTTGGGTGTACTTAGTTTTTTATTGGTGCCAATTTGGCGCAAAGCAATTTTAGGTTCGCTACTTAAATTCAAAAAACCGGAGAAAGAAGGAAAAAAATCCGGCGCATCGTTTATTTTTGCCAAAACACTGGGCGGAAGTGGCTCTTTTTTGAAAGAAATGGCGACTTCAATGACCACTGCCAGCGTTACGATAGTCAA
Source organism: Candidatus Moranbacteria bacterium CG23_combo_of_CG06-09_8_20_14_all_35_22 (assembly GCA_002772115.1). Classification (GTDB taxonomy): domain Bacteria; phylum Patescibacteriota; class Minisyncoccia; order Moranbacterales; family UBA2206; genus UBA2206. The sequence goes on along the minus strand of PCRW01000071.1, from coordinate 4,097 downwards.
TGCCTTAGTTTCAATGGAATATGTTTTCATTTTTTTGCTAAGTGTTATTTTTTCCGTTTGGGTGCCGGAAATTATGAAAGAAAAAAAAGATATTAAAACTGTACTACAAAAAATTACCGCTATCGCCATTATCACTCTGGGATTGGTGTTGGTTTCAAAAAGCTGAAGTTTTAATAATTTTAAAATAATAAAATAAAATGTTTAAAAAAAAATTTAGAAATTTTTTAAGAATTTTTGGAAAAATAATCTTGGCGATTTTTGTTTTAGCGCTTTTGATGTTTGCGTATTTCAATATTCCCGTAAGCGATCAAAATGATCGGGCTAAACTGGGGGTGACTTTTTCCCATCGCTATGCCGGAGATATTGGCCTTGATTGGAAAAAAGCTTATCTCGCCATATTAGATGATCTTAATGTTAAGAAAATAAGAATTCCAGTGTATTGGGATTTGGTGGAAACGGTTGAAGGGCGATATGATTTCTCTGATGTGGATTGGCAGATTTTCGAAGCGCGCAAAAGAAACGTAGATATCATTTTGACAATTGGGCAAAAAGTTCCACGCTGGCCAGAATGCGCTATTCCGGATTGGGCAATGGCGAGTGATCAAAAAAGAAAAGAATCGCTTTTGAAATTCATTTCGGTGGTAATGGAGCGATATAAAAATAATCCGGAAATAAAATATTGGCAGATTGAAAATGAACCCTTTCTGATTTTTGGTGTTTGTCCCGCGCCGGATGCTGATTTGTTAGATAGTGAACTTTTGTTGGCGCGAAAAATTGATGATAGTCGAAAGATAATTGTGTCTGACAGCGGAGAATTGAGCATTTGGATTCGAGCAGCCAGACGGGCGGATATTTTTGGTACTACGATGTACCGCAATGTTTATAAAGACGGCTGGGGTTATTATACTTATCCAATCGGCCCGAGATTTTTTCGTTTCAAATATGGCGTGATCAAACTTTTTGCCGAGCAGAAAAATGCGATTGTCGCCGAGCTTCAAGCCGAACCGTGGATTGCCGGTTGGACAACGAATGCACCGCTGGAAGAGCAATTCAAATCAATGAATGAAAAAAAATTAGTGGAAAATGTTATTTACGCTAAACAGGTCGGTTTTCCGGAAATTTATCTTTGGGGAGTGGAGTGGTGGTATTGGTTGAAAATTGAGAAAAGTTATCCGGCAGTTTGGGACACGGCTAAAGAATTATTTAAAGAGGTTAAATAAAAATAAAAATGAAGCGTCATATCGGCATTCATCATATCAATACGCCAAAAAAATTTATTTTAATCTCGGCCATTATAATTGCCGGGGTTTTTGGCGCGGTTTTTAGTATAAAAACTTACCCACAAGTTTTTAGTGCCGATTTGACAGTTGAAAAAACGGTAGAAATAAATTCCAATGATCCTATGGTTGTTGATTTTTCCATGCCGATGTTTGTGGATGATTATAATGGAAAAATAAAAATAATTCCAGCGGAAGAATATAAATTGCGTTGGGAAAATTCTAACAAGAGACTGAAAATTTTTCCAGTGCGTTTTTGGAAGCCGGAACAAGATTATAAAATATTTTTGCCGGAAGCGAAAAATATTATGTTTTCCAAAACAAAAAGTTGGATAATATATTTTTCCACTCAAAAATATCCCCAAGTCGTCAATATTTTTCCAGAAAATGGCGCGCAAGATGCGCTAATTGGCGCGGAAGATCCGATAACGATAAATTTTAAAAATCCCGTCGCTGATTTTTCTGTGAGATTTATTTTAAATTCAAAAATTGAATCGAATTTTCAAAGTAACAGCGCTCGAACGCAGTTTAAACTTTTGCCGAAAAATGGAGTGGAGGATGGAATGAAATATGAACTCAAAATATATGCCAAGTATATAAGCGAAGCAGAGGATTCTTTTCGGGAAATTTTTGAAAGTTCTTTTGAGACTTTGCCCCCAGCGAACATTGTTTGGGAAAAAGATTTATTGGCCAGAATCAATCAAGCCAAAAGATATGGGCGGGCAAAAATTAAACTCGGCAAATATATTGATATCAACTTAGATGCTCAAGTTATGAGTATTTTTGAGAACGGGAAATTATTAGATGCTTTTATGATTTCCAGTGGAAAAAAAGGAATGGATACGCCGAAAATGGAAACTAAAATTTATAATAAATTTCCACGGGCTTTTTCCAAAGCCTATGGACTGTTTATGCCTTTTTGGATGGCGATGGTGCCAGACGGAAAATTCGGTATTCATGAACTGCCGGAATGGCCGGGAGGATACAAGGAGGGAGCCAATCATTTGGGTATTCCCGTATCTCATGGTTGTGTGCGATTAGGCGTCGGTTCGGCGGAACGAGTATATAATTTTAGTGAAATCGGAACACCAGTGGTGATTTATTAAATGAAATTTTATAATTTTTAATTTTATAATTTTTAAAATAAATCTTAATTTTTAATGTTTAAAAATTCAATAATTAGAAATTATTTAAAAATTACCTGCCTGCCGGCAGGCAGGAAAATTGGAAATTAAAAATTTTAAACCCGATTTAATATTAAACTTGTATTATGTTAAACAGACTTTTAATTTTCTTAAAGTACTATTTGCCACTACTAATATGGGCTGGGGTAATTTTCTATTTTTCTTCTATCCCCGGACTGCAATATTCTAAAAGCGCTGTGGAAGAAATAATTTTGCGAAAAGGAGCGCATTTTTTGGAATTTTCCGTTTTGTTTTTTTTGCTCTGGCGTATTTTTTTTAGCGCGCATAAACTGAAAATGAAAAAAGCTTATTGGCTGGCATTATTTTTAGCAATTTTTTTTGGAGCTAGCGACGAGTTTCATCAATCGTTGGTGTCGGGAAGAGCAGGGAAGTTTATTGATGTTATTTTTGATAGCGTGAGTATTATTTTCAGTGCGGAGATAATTTGGATTTTAGTCAGCCGAAAAATAAAAATAAAAAATATTCTAGTGTTGTTTTTTTCAGTACTGGCGCTTTTAGGTTTGGAAGTCAAAATGATTCAAGATGGAAAAAGCAGTGAAAAAAAATCAGTAAATTTGATTTTAGAAAATGAGGTGGAAAAAATAAAAAAAGATTTAACGGAAAGAATTTTTTCTAGCAAAATTGAAAATATTGTAATTTATAAATCGACCGAATCAGAAATAAAAGAAAATATTTCAGTTGAAGTTCCAAAGAGCATTCCTGAAAAAATATTATTGAAAATTCCTTTTACAACGCAGGCGCCTTTTGCGAAATGGGACGAAATTCACGAAGAGGCTTGCGAGGAAGCTTCAATTGTAATGCTTCAATATTATTTTTCAGGAAATGTTTTGACCAAAGAAATTGCCGAAAAAGAAATTCAAAAATTAGTAAAATTTCAACTAGAAAAAACAGGAGATTATGCCGATACGACAGTGCAAGAAACACTCGATTTATTTGTGGATTTTTATGGTGAGCTTCCGGAAGGAAAAAAACTGAAAGTAGTTTATGATTTTGAAAAAGAGGATTTGAAAAAATATCTTTCGCTTGGAAATCCGATTATTGTTCCAGCAGCGGGACAAAAACTGAATAATCCAAACTTCAAAACGCCTGGACCACTCTATCATAATTTAGTTTTGACGGGTTATGACGACGATACGATTATCACTAATGACGCAGGAACACGAAAAGGGGAGGGCTATGAATATAATATTAATGTACTATACAACGCCATTCACGATTTTCCTGGAAAGCCGGAAGATATCGAACAAGGTCGGCGTGCAATGATTGTGGTGGAGTAAGGACTGGACATATTTATGTAATAATGTAGTACTAGTATGATACATTGTATGTAATAAACTAGTATATGTGTTTAATAAAGACAGTAAAGTTTGGATATTTGTTGATAAAATTAAAAAATTATTCTTTTACTAAACTAATTATATCAACTTATGACGACCGTCAGATTATGATATAATATAATTGGTTTGTAGATAAAATAAATTAAAATAAAAAGTTAATCAAATTTTATGTATAAATTTGGATCAGTGCAAAGAAAAATACTCCTAACTTTATTAGGCGGAGTAGCTTTGGGTTTATCTTCTTCTCCTCGACAATATTTTTGCACATTTCGCAAGTT
>PCRW01000057.1:6204-6947 GCA_002772115.1 Candidatus Moranbacteria bacterium CG23_combo_of_CG06-09_8_20_14_all_35_22 | reverse complement strand
AAGAAAATCTCCAATCGAGACGCCATTTACTCTTATCCGAGTAAAATGGAGACTGAATGTTAATTGTTCAGTGATTATAATTATTAATATTAAATAATATGACTACGGGACTAATTTTGTTAGGAGTTGTCGTTGTGATTGCAATTGCGATAATTGCCATGTATAACGGGCTTATCACTCTAAAAAACAGAGTGGATGAAGCTTGGAGTGATATTTCGGTGCAACTCAAAAGGCGTTATGATTTGATTCCAAATTTAATCAGCACAGTCAAGGGTTATGCGGCGCACGAAAAAGAAGTTTTTGAAAAAGTGACTGAAGCGAGAACACGCGCTATGAATGCTGGAACAACTGTCGAAAAAGCGCAGGCGGAAAATATGTTAAGTGGAACTTTGAAATCTTTGTTTGCTGTGAGTGAAAATTATCCAGAACTCAAAGCCAATCAAAACTTTTTGGAACTGCAAAGAGAACTCACTGATACTGAAGATAAAATTATGGCTTCCAGAAGATTCTATAATGGCAATGTGCGAGACTTCAACACAAAACTACAAGTTTTTCCAACCAATCTGATTGCCGGAATGTTGAAATTTAGCGCGCGGGAATTTTTTGAGATGGATGAGAAAGAAAAGGAAAATGTGAAAGTGGAGTTCTAAAAAATTTTTAATTTTGTAATTTTTAATTTTATAAATAAATCTAAATACTAATGTTTAAAAATTAAGTCATTAGAAATTATTTAAAATAGGTCA
>PCRW01000057.1:0-6180 GCA_002772115.1 Candidatus Moranbacteria bacterium CG23_combo_of_CG06-09_8_20_14_all_35_22 | reverse complement strand
TCAATCAAAGGCTACCAAAGGAAATTTTTGGAGGAAATTCGGATTCTCAAACAAGAATTTCTCAAAAATTTTAATTCTTCAGTGGTTTCTAAAAATTATAAAATTCAAAAATTAAAAATTATGACTTTATATACTCAAGCGGATAAAAACACTCGACTTACCTGGCTTTACATTACGGGTTTTTTGGTATTTGTGATTGGGGTTGGTTATGTTTTTTCCAGTGCGATGGAAAGTAGCGCAATTTTATATGTGGCAGTGGCTTTTTCAGTAATAATGAGTTTTGTGTCCTATTGGTGGAGTGACAAAATTGTTCTTGCAATGAGTTCGGCGAAAGAAGTGAAGCATTCTGAAAATCCGCAAATTTATCATCTTGTGGAAAATCTTTGCATCACGGCGGGACTGCCAGTGCCAAAAATATATATCATTGAGGATTCAGCGATAAACGCTTTTGCCACAGGACGAGATCCAGTACATGGAGTAATTTGTCTTACGACGGGGATAATTTCCCGCTTAGAAAAAACGGAACTTGAAGGCGTGATTGCCCATGAATTGTCGCACATTGGCAATCGTGATATTTTACTTTCGACTGTAATTGTAATTCTTGTGGGGTTTGTCACTCTTTTGGCTGATTGGTTTCGTCACTGGGCTTTTTTTGGAGGGAGATCAAGGGATAATGATAGTGGAGGAGGGCAACTTAAAATGATACTTATAATCCTTGCAATTATTCTTTCTATTTTAGCTCCGATTGCAGCGATGCTGATGCAATTAGCTATTTCAAGGAAGCGTGAATTTCTAGCTGATGCTGACGGAGCACTGCTTACTCGTTATCCTGAAGGCTTGGCAAAAGCTTTGGAAAAAATTTCCGCTGACACCGAGCCACTCGAAGCCGCCAACAGGGCGACTGCTCATCTTTTCATTGCTAATCCTTTCAAAGGAAAAAAAATGCTGAAAATGTTTATGACCCACCCACCAATCGAAGAAAGAATAAAAGCACTGAGAGGCATGAGCATCTAATTGTTTGAAATAGTTTTTATAAAATTATTAGGAATTGGTAGGGGGCAAACCCACCCACTAATCGAAGAAAGAATAAAGGCTTTGCGGGGGATGAATGTTCAATAATAAAAAATCATGTTAATATAGAGTTGAGGGGAAAATATTTTCTTAATATAAAAATAGAAAGGCAGGTGTAAATATGGACGAACAAATAAATCAAAATCAAGAACAACAACCGCAACCAGCTCCAGCGCCAAAAGTGGAATCATCTGATGTGGAGAAAAATAAGCCGATGGCGATCATTGGTTATATTATCCCGATCCTTTTCTTTATTCCGCTACTTAGTGAAGAAGGCAAAAAAAGTCCGTTTGCTAAATTTCATGCTAATCAGCAACTCAATTTGTTGCTTTTTGGAGTTATCGGCTATACTGCTTCAGCCATACTTATGATTATTTTGATTGGCTTCCTTCTTTATTTCGTAGTGATTATTGGAAGTCTAGTGTTTCTAATTATGGGCATTATCAATGCGGCTAAGGGAGAAATGAAAAAACTGCCAATTATTGGTGGATTTTCGATTTTGAAATAGTTTTCTAAAATAGTTTCCAGAACAGGCAAATTTAGGTTTGTCTGTTTTTTGTTTGTTTTATGCTATAATATTAGTAGAAGCTAATTAACCATTTACGAACTACGAAATTAACGAAATACGAAACAGGAAAAGATGTTTTTTCGTAATTTTCGTACTTTCGTATTTCGTATTAAATTCGTATTTCGCCCGCCTCGACTCGCAGAGACTGCTTGTCGACGCGAGGCTGGTAAACATATGAAGAGAACAAAAATCGTAGCCACCATCGGACTTTCGACTAGTACTAAGGAAAAATTGAAAAAAATAATTAAGGCGGGAATGAATGTGGCCAGAATAAATTTTTCCCACGGAGATTATGCTTCCAATGGCAAGTTGATAAACTATATCAAGGAATTGAGAAAGGAAATGAGAATTCCAATTGGAATTATGGTTGATTTGCAAGGACCGAGAATTAGAACAGTTGTTGGCGAAGAGATAAAAATAGAAAAAGGGGAATTTATTTTAATTTCTGATTTAACAGAAAAAAATAATCTTCAATGCCAGAATTCAGAAATGAAATGTTTTTCTTTGGATTGGCCGGGGATATTGAAAAACATAAAAATAAAAAATGAAATTTTGATTGAGGATGGGCTAATCAAACTCAAAGTAGTTGGCAAGGAGAAAAATTTTTTACAAGCGCAGGCGATAAATGGTGGAGTGATAAAAAATCATAAAGGCGTGAATATTCCCGATACAAATTTGCAGTTTGGTGCAGTGACGAAAAAAGATTTGGAAGCTTTGAAATTTGCCTTGAAATGCGAGGCTGATTTTATCGCACTTTCTTTTGTGAGTAATGCCAAGGAAATAATTAGTATTAAAAATAAAATTCAAAAAGCGCTTGGGCGAAAAGATCACTTGCCTCAAATAATTGCCAAAATTGAAAGAAAGGAGGCGATTAAAAATATTGATGAGATAATTGAAGCATCAGATGGCGTTATGGTAGCGAGAGGGGATCTCGGGATTGAAATGAATGAAAGTAAAGTGGTACTTTATCAAAAAGAGATAATTGCCAAATGCTTGAAATCGGCAACACCTGTAATTGTGGCTACACAAATGCTCAACTCAATGATTGAAAATCCGCGTCCGACGCGAGCGGAAGTTGGTGATGTGTCCAACGCTGTAATTGATCACGCTGACGCTGTGATGCTTTCCGGAGAAACGGCCAATGGAAAATATCCGATTCAAGCAGTAGAAACAATGAGAGAAATTATTAGTAATACCGAAAAATCTCCTTTTGATAATTTGGAGCATGGATTTTTAGGCGACAAAAAACATAGCGTTTCCGCTACGATTGCCAACAGTGCTCATGAACTTTTGAAAGATACTCGGGCCAAGGCAATTGTAGTGGCCAGTGTGAGCGGTTTTACCGCGCGGATGATTTCTCGACATCGCCCAGAAAGCCCGATTTTTATTATGACTAACAATGAAAAAACCCACCAGCAATTAAGTTTAGTTTGGGGCGCGCAGAGTTTTGTTTTGCCGGATTGTCGGACAATGGACGAGCTAATTGATAAGTCAGTAGAAATATTGAAAAAAGAAAAAGCCGTCAAAGCCAAAGACAAATTGATTATCGTTGCTGGCCGTCCGCACAAAGTCAAAGAGCATATGAGTTTGGTGAAGGTGGAAGAAGTGAGGTAGCCCTTACGAATTACGAATTTATACGAATGTACGAATATACTAATAGTAGAAATATTTTTTAGAAGAATTGGTTAGCGCCAATTCTTTTTTTGTGGTATAATAAAAATGTAAAAAAATATAAAAAACTTTGTCATGCCGAATTTATTTCAGCATCTCAAATCAGATCCTGAAACCCGCCTGCCGGCGAGGCACGGCGAGTTCAGGATGACATAGAGTAAAAATAAAAATATGTTAAAAATAAAAAAACAAATCAAGAAAAATAAAAAAGATGCTTTTGTGTTGTGGTTTAAGGAACTGGGGATTGAGGACATTGAGTTTGGTGGCGGGAAAAATGCGTCGCTCGGGGAGATGTATTCTAATCTTAAAAGCAAAGGGATAAAAGTGCCGGATGGTTTTGCGATTACTTCCAAAGCTTATCGTTATTTTATTTTGAAAAACAATTTAGACGGAAAAATAAAAAAAATTCTGAAAGGTTTGGATACGGGCAGTATGGTAAATTTAGCCAAACGCGGACATCAAATTCGAGAGCTAATTCTTTCCGCCCAATTTCCAGAGGATTTGCGCAATGAAATTGTGGAAAATTATGCCAAACTATCCAAAGAATATACGCGACATAAAGATTTTCGTATTACTTGGGATCGCGATGATCATACCAATCATTTTGCGGGCGGAGTAGATACGGCGGTGCGCTCTAGCGCCACAGCGGAAGATTTGGTGGACGCTTCATTTGCTGGGCAACAAGAATCATATTTGAATATCGTGGGGGAATATAATCTTTTAGAATCAGTCAAAAAATGTTTTGCTTCGCTTTTCACTGATCGCGCAATTTCTTATCGCGTGGATAAAAAATTTGATTATTTTGCGATTGCTCTTTCAGTGGGCGTGCAAAAAATGATTCGATCAGACGAAGCGGTGAGTGGCGTGATGTTTACCATTGATACTGAATCAGGCTTTCAAGACGCAGTAGTGATTAATGGTTCTTGGGGGCTCGGAGAAAATATTGTCAAAGGTAAAGTGACGCCAGATGAATTTATCGTACACAAACCAACTTTGAAAGATGGTTTCAAATCAATTATTGGCAAAAAAATGGGAAGCAAAGAAAATAAATTGATTTATAGCGTTGGAGGAAATTCTTCTACGCAAAGTGTTTCCGTGCCAATGGAAGACCGCAAAAAATTTGCCCTCACTAATGAAGAGGTTTTGCAATTGGCAACATGGGGAATGCAAATTGAAGAGCATTATAAAAAACCAATGGATATCGAATGGGCGAAAGACGGACGAACTAATGAGCTCTACATTGTTCAAGCTCGACCAGAAACTGTGGAATCACAAAAAGATAAAAATTTTTTGGAAGAATATATTCTTAGAGGAAAAGGAAAATTACTTTGTCAGGGCTCGGCAGTCGGCGGAAAAATTGGCCAAGGAGAAGCGAATGTGATAAAAAATGTGGCAAAAATTGCCGAGTTTAAAAAAGGTCAAGTGTTAGTGACAGAAATGACTGATCCGGATTGGGAACCGATTATGAAAATAGCTAGTGCGATTGTCACCAATTCCGGTGGACGCACATCACACGCGGCCATTGTGAGTCGCGAACTGGGAATTCCGTGTATTGTCGGAGCGGGCAACGCCACGCATGTCATCAAAGACGGACAAAATGTGACAGTTAGTTGCGCCGAAGGAGAGGAAGGGAAAATTTATGACGGGCTATTGAAATATGAAATCAAGAGAACTAATCTTAAGCACATTCGAAAAACTAAAACCAGAATTATGATGAATGTCGGGAATCCTGATCAAGCTTTTGATCTTTCCTTTATCCCCAACGACGGCGTAGGCTTGGCACGCGAAGAATTTATTATCACAGAGTATATTAAAATTCATCCAATGGCGCTCAAACATTTTGAAAAAATCAAAGATAAGGAAGAAAGAAAAAAAATAGAAGATCTCACCCAAGGTTATCCCAATAAGGAAGAATTTTTTGTGGACAAACTGGCGGAAGGGATTGGCCGAATTGGCGCGGCATTTTTTCCAAAAGATGTGATTGTTAGAATGTCCGATTTTAAAACAAATGAATATTCCACTTTAATTGGCGGAAAAAATTTCGAACCGGCCGAAGAAAATCCAATGATTGGTTGGCGCGGAGCTTCCCGTTATTATGATGCTGATTATATAGATGGTTTTGCTTTGGAATGCCAAGCTTTCAAAAAAGTGCGCGAAGTTATGGGGCTAACCAATGTCAAAATTATGATTCCGTTTTGTCGCACAATTACAGAAGGAGAAAAAGTTTTAGCACAAATGAAAAAACATGGACTGGAGCGGGGCAAAAAAGGTTTGGAAATTTATGTGATGTGTGAAATTCCATCTAATGTTATTCTGGCGCATGAATTTGCCAAAATTTTTGACGGCTTTTCAATCGGTTCTAATGATTTGACGCAACTTACTTTGGGCGTGGATCGCGATAGCGCCAAAGTAGCCCATGTATATGACGAGTGCAATGAAGCAGTCAAAGAACTTATTCGTCAAGTGATCAAAAAAGCTCATATTGCCAAAAGAAAAGTCGGCATTTGCGGACAAGCCCCATCGGATTTTCTCGATTTCGCCAAATTTCTTGTGGAAGAAGGCATCGATTCAATTTCTCTTAACCCCGACACAGTCATTAAAACTACAATTGAGATTGGGAAGATGGAAAAATAATCAAAGCGCGGATTTTTTCTTTTCTTGATATTTATGTGAAAATTAGCTATCCTTTAAATTACGAGCAGGAAGAGTCACATAGTGGCTTAGTGTGCACGCTTGGAAAGCGTGTGTGGGGCAACTCACCGAGGGTTCGAATCCCTCCTCTTCCGCCAATTTACAATTTCAGCGTTTTGGGCGGTGTTTGCCTCGCGGCTTCGCCGCTCGGCTGGCGCGCTACGCGCGCAAAGGGCTGA
>PCRW01000036.1:29082-29759 GCA_002772115.1 Candidatus Moranbacteria bacterium CG23_combo_of_CG06-09_8_20_14_all_35_22 | reverse complement strand
TAGGCACTATAAATTCCAAGTTGCTCAATCCCCAATGTTTTTCCGATAAAAAGCTTATCCATCGATGCCATTATCGTTCCTATTATGGTCAAGATAATAGTTACTTTAGAATATTGAATAATATCCAAAAATTTCTGCTTATCCCAAGCAACTATTTTCTGCTTTATTTTTAGAAAAAATATTAGACATAGAATAAAATACCCTGCAGTTAGAGAGAATATATAATATTGATAATCATCAAATTTCAAAGCTAAAAAGAAAAAAATAAACACTGCCAAGATGATGATTCCTTCGATAATTTTGAAAAGTGATTGAAATTTGAAAAAATTGAAACTTTTGACAAAACTATCCAGCAGTGTCCGCATACTCATCACAATCGCAAAAATAACGGCTAACAAAAATATTTTTTGATCAAAATTCAATAAGTGAGCTATTTGGAAATAAAAGAAGATGGAAAAAACAATCCAAAGAAAACTTGAAGACAAGATGATATAAAAAGAATTGGAGAGATATTGTTTTTTATCTTTTTCTTTTTCGCTAGATGAAATGTATTTTATCGAAGTCATATCTTGACCCAACAAAACAAAAATGGTCACGATATTAGCGACAACCAAAACAAGATTATATTTCCCATATCCCGCTGGACCCAAAATTCTTCCCGCCAAAACATTCACGAC
>PCRW01000036.1:407-29048 GCA_002772115.1 Candidatus Moranbacteria bacterium CG23_combo_of_CG06-09_8_20_14_all_35_22 | reverse complement strand
GAAACAAACATCAAACAAATCACAAGCATCAAAAGTACAATGACCAAATAAATTTCAAATCACAAACTAATTATAATCTACTTCTGAATCATTTCCCAATATCCGCCCTTGTCGGGGCCGATACGAGTGATCAAGCCATCTTTTTTCAATCTAGCTATATCTCTTTTGACTGTTTTTCCATTTTACCATCTCCTGCAATTTAGTTCAAATTAAAAAAACAGTTCACAAAAGAACTGTGTGGTTTTTTTATACAAAAAACAAGACTAGCAATTTTTGCAAGTTACCAAAGAATTTATGTCCGCTTTTTCCGGTTCAAATTTTACATCTTCTTTTTTTGGTAAAGCTCTGTTAGCGGCGACTATTCTAAGCATTTTTTCTATATCCTCATTAGCGTTAACAAATGCGATTTCTTTTTTATTTTTAGTTTTCCTTGAAAAATCCTCCTTCATCACTAAAAGTGCGTGTGCGGCCGAACGAGAAACAAATTCCACCTTTTGAAAATCTAAATCAACCAAATTATACTTGGATGCGGAAATAACCTTTTCTAACGAATCAATCAGATCTCTCGAGCCGATAATTGGAGCGATTTCCCTAAACAAATTTATTGTGGTTTTTTTGATATTTTCCATATATTTTTTCAACACTTCACTATACTATAGTATAATTGAAAAGTCAATTTATTCCAAATATCCATTTTTATAAATATCCACAGGTTCGGTAGGTCTTGGTATTCTGTAAGCGATAATAACACCTTGCCAATAAAAACCTGGGAGATTAAACAATTTTTCACTTTTTTTAGAAGAAACAAGAGCAGCCGAACCAGATAGAAAAATAAATTCTCCATTCATAGCATTACACACAACGCTTTTTGAAGTTCTCACGCCATATCCCCTCTCTTTATTTAACTTAGTAGAGTTTCCCTTCATTGAACGCAAAATAGCTTCACTGTCTGTAAGATTTAAACCATTCTCTTTTTTGTAAGTTTCAGCAAGCCCCCTTCCGCAATCAACAATACAAATATCCAAATAGTCTTTCTTGGGATAGAATTGTCCGAACAAATATCCTTCGTTTTGCGTGCTATGTTCAAATATGTTGGTCACTAATTCACTAATTGGATAAAGAATGGCGCTACTTGTGCCAGGGACAGAACCAATGACTTTTAAGATTAAATTGGAAAAGAGAGATTCCAATCGCTCCCTATCCGAATTTTTTTCTTTCTTAAGAATACTAATTGGAATATAATTCTTTTTTAATTGAACTTCTTTCTGAAAAGAAAGCACCGAATCAATACCTTTGGGAAATTTTACCGCGTCTAAATATGATTTAACTGATCCATTCGCACTATATGAACTTTTTGTAGAATTTATATCGCGCTTAACGGTAAAATCAAAAGAGGATAAGCCCAATCAATTTTTGATAAATTGAAATTAAAATTTTCGTTTTTGCTATGATTTCTTAGTGCCAAATACAAAACCAATAATTGCCCAGACAAGAAAATATTTTTTGGTTTTAAAACGATAACTTCTTTCATTTTTTTATATTTATTATTTACAACTCAATCATAACACTTTCTTATCAAAGCCCAGCTTAAACTCCACGATAAATGACCTAAAATTTTCTCATCCCCTCCCTCATTTCATGTCCAAAAATCCGAAGATTGATTTTTGTTTCCAAACTTCAAACATAAAATATAATAATCAAAATCAATGCAACTTTTTTATTTCTTCTTTCAGAATATCCTTTATATTCTTTCCGAGATTTTTGACAAATTCCTTGTCGGCAATGAAATTTTCCAGATCAAGCACAACGCTTCGACTGTCAATCTTGTCTATAATAGCTGAAAGTTTTTTTCTTAATTCTTCCATACTTTCAACTTCTTTCACGCAAGCTAAATTTAGATTAACTTCTTTTTGCAAGTACCACATTAGATCAAAATAGTCCCGCCCTTTGACACTAATCAAAATAATACCCTTTTTATTGATTTTCCCCCATTTTCGATGAAGTATTGCCCTTATTTTCGTTGCCATAAGCGTTGACAAATCAAAAGTCTTAATTAGCATTGATAGATTAAATTTGAAAAGTGGTCTGATTTCCGTTTTATATTTTTTGCAAAAATCCGATCCGTCAAAAATCTCCACTTTCAAATATAACCAGTCCGACTGTGAATCATTAGCTATGCCAAGCTGTCTAAGAATTGGAAATTTCAAGTATATTCTAAATTTTTGTATTTTTGTTGCTACCGACAAACCAATCTCTTTTTCAAAATACATTTTCAGACTATCGGCCAAATTATCAATTTTTATCTGCCCGCTAAGATCAACAAAATCCAAATCTTCCGAAAAACGAGGCAATCCATAGCACTGTGAAAGAACTGATCCGCCATAAAAAACTAAATTGCCATATTTCTTGTCGGAATAGATAAAATTAAGCGCAAATACCTGCAAATAATTTTTCAGTAAATTCAATTTATATGAATCTGTTTTGTCCGAATTCTCTTTGACAATATTTTCTAATTCTAAAATTATTTTTTTCATAGATCTTTTTTTGTTAGATAATTGAAAATTTTTCTCATTTTTTTTGATTTTTCCAAATAAACATATTTTTCCAATTCTTTGAAATCTTTTTTTGCAAAACTATCCAGATTCAATCTCAACTCATCTATTTGTTCCGCAGAGAACAAAATATTTTTTCGAAAATATAAAAAATCAAACAAAGCTTTGGTGCAAGTAGCCTCGGCAATCAAAAAATCGCCACTTTTGTTAATTTCAAAGCCAGAGAATAATTCTTCTCTAATATTATAATATTTAAAAATACCCAAATGATTAGAAAATTTATTAGTCTTTTTTTTGCTAACTAATGTATAGGAATTGACTGATTCGGACATTACTCCATATTTTTCAAGGACATATTCCAAGCTTAGATAACTAGGCTCATATATTATATTTCCCACAAATTCCACATATCTGCTAATGCTATTTTTTTTATTTATATTATCTAAAAAATTTTTACTCACATACATTCCTCTTTTTAGAGATCTCACTGTTCCATTTTTGGAAAGCCGGTACAGCAAAACTTTCAGATAATTTTTATCCTTTTCTATCGGCATCAAATCGTCAATGGTAAAATAAGGAAGTTTCTCAATAGCTTCCCTGATTTTGGATGACTTGTTTTTTCTAACTTCACTCATAAATAGTTGTTTCTAATAGTATACAATAATTGTACACCAAGTGAAACATAGTGTCAAATCTTCATTCTCCAAAACCACGACTGCAGGCTTTCGACAATCAGAAGTCTCTATTTTACTTTATAATATTCCTTATACCAAACGACAAAATTGGCAATGCCTTTTTCAATTCTTGTCGTCGGCTTCCAGCCAAGGCGCCGAAGTTTTCTGATGTCAGCCACCGTGAAAGGCACATCGCCCTGTTGCATTGGCAGAAGTTTTTTCTTAGCTTTCTTGCCAAGACAATTTTCCAAAACTTCAATGTAGCGCAAAAGTTGTTCTTCGCGGTCGCCTCCGATGTTCATCACGCCATAATCCAAATTAGCGTCCAAAACTGTGATGGTACCGGAAACTATATCGTCAATGTAGGTAAAATTCCTAGACATTTTTCCGCGATTATACACTTCAATTGGTTTGCCCGCTAGGGTATTTTTGGTAAATTTGAAAAGCGCCATATCCGGTCGTCCCCACGGACCATAAACGGTGAAAAATCGCAGTCCCGTCGTTTTTAGACCATAGATGTGACTAAAGACATGCGCCATCAGTTCTGTGGCCTTTTTGGAAGCCGCATAGGGTGAAATTGGGGTGTCCACATTATCTGATTCAGAGAATGGTTGTTTTTTATTATTGCCATAAACCGAAGACGAAGAAGCGTAAATGAAATTTTTGATTTTATATTTCGCGCTTAAATTCAACAAATTAGTTGTGCCAAGAATGTTTACATCGGCATAAAGAAGCGGATGTTCAATGGCATAACGCACGCCTGCCATGGCTGCCAAATGAATTACTTTGTCAATTTTTTCGTTCTTGAAAATTTTCTCCGTCAATTTTTCATTGCGAATATCCCCGCGATACAGTTTGAATTTATAGCCTTTTAAAAATTTCTTAATTCTCGCTTCTTTTAGAGATGGATCATAATAATCATTGAAATTATCAATCAACACCACATGATCTCCCCTATCCATCAATTTTTTAGCGATAGCACTGCCAATAAACCCCGCTCCTCCTGTGATTAGTATTTTCATTTAATTTATTGTTTCATGCCTTGTGATACATGATTTTAAATAATTATAATATTCCTGATTGTGACTATTGAGATTTGTATAATCGCGCAACGATTTTTCACGCGCTTTCTGTCCCAGCCCCCATCTCAATTCTTCATCTTCAATTAATCGGCTAATTTTTTCCACCCATTCAGAAGAATTGCCCGCTAAAAATCCATCCACGCCATCTTCGATTGCTTCAAAAAAAGTCTGATTGCGCACCGCCACTGTGGGAATACCCAAAATTCCCGCTTCAAAAAATTTCAATTCTGATTTTGACTCACAAAAAGGATTATCAATTTCCAACGGAATCAGATTAATGTCGCATTTATAAACATTGGCGTAATACTCATTTCGCGGGACTCTGGGCAAAATTTCGATGCGATCTTGAAATTTATTTAGTTTATTTTCAATATCCAGTGATCCCGCCAAAAGTAATTTAACCTTTTTATTTTTTTCTAAAATTTCCAAAAGTACTTCTGAAATGGTGGCGAAATCTTTGTTGTGAGAAAGCGTTCCACTGTAATATCCAAGACGCAAAAATCCATCTGATTTTTTTTCTTTTTTTATAATCTTCTTCGCAATTTCCAATTCGTGATTAGAAATTTTATTCGACACGATAAAAACTTTTTTATTTTTTTCTTTTAATTTTTCCGCTAGATAGGAAACGGTAGTCGTACAAACCTTCACATATGGATCATTTAATGTTTCCGCGCCAATTCCTTTGGCATATTCCGATTTTTCTGCCAGAGAAATGCGAGAAAAATAATCCATATTTTTCAAATATTGCGGATCAAAATCAAGGTCATCCGTGTCAAAAATAATTTCTTTATTTTGCTTTTTTATAATTTCAATAAATTTGGCAATTTTTTCATTATAAGTTACTTTATGCAAAACAAAAATCTTAAATCTGTCGGCAAGTTTTAGCAAGTTAAAATTATCCGCCACCGTCACGGCGCACTTGAAATTATGCATTCTTAGTTCTTCCACCACGCCAAAAGCCCGAAAATGAGCTTTATCGCCAACTCCACCCGTAACAAAAATAACATCACCAGACCCAACAAGGAAAGATCTTAAATAATTTTTGAGATATTCTAAACCTATTTTTACACCACCAAAAAACCCATTCTCTTGAAGTATTCTTAAAGCTTTGTTAAATCTTATTAAAAATGTTTTCATACTGTTTCCTTATTCGCCCTCATTCGTTTTAACATTCGCGACTAATTCGCATTTTTAAATTCAAATTTCAAATCCTTGTCCAGAATTTGTTCTTGATTATATTCTCCGTCTTTGGTTTTTAGATGAACTTTAAAAGGAATATTGCTCACACCGGATTGTTTTTGAATCAGCAAACGATAATCATCCAGATTGAAATTTTCCGGCAATTCATATTTGATCGTGGAGTTAGTTTCTCGACCGATAAGCACATGACAAATGAAACCAAAATAGGTTTTATCAAAATCTTCGCCCTTGTTAGTGTAGCTCACCATTTTACTTTCCAGAAAATTTGAACCTTTTGGTACATAAATCCGTAGATATGAATGATAATCGGATGTGCGCCAATCGCCATAGGTGGCGGTATTTTTGTAAATAATATTCAGTGTCGCTGTCGGTTTTGGAGTTGTTAGATCGATATTATAAGAAACATCTCGCTTGATATAGTGATCAGTTTTTAGCGCTCCCATATTAGCATCCACCATCATCAAATAATCCGATCCCCAATCCTTAGCCACTCTACCATCCCAATAAACACTTTCCAGCAAGCTTTGCAATTCGGGATCCTTGAAATTTATCATTATATTTCTGTTTTGCAATTCTTTGTGCCCCAATTCAGCTATCTTGGTAATATTTCCCAAACTAAAAAGTTTTTCAATCATCATTGGCGCCATTTTTCTCATAATTTCTTTTCTGTTTTGCGTATCTATTTCCGGATTCATAATATAGTGTTTTTCCACATATTCTTCCAATTTCAAAGCTCCGTCTGTGCTATTAAAAGTTACACCATATCCCGGTACGGTAATTGGACCTGTGAGCGCCAAAACATCATTAAAAACTTCCGCGTTGACTGCAATCACTCCGTCAAAATCAGAATTTCTGCCAGCTAAACGATAAAAATATTTAGCTTTTTCCACATTAGTCGGAAAGTCTGGCGAAAAATTTGAATCGCGAAATTTCCACTTCTTGATATCCATCATTCGAGTAAAAGGATACGGCGGAGTTATTTTAGCCGTTATCCTTTGATCCAAAAGATTTGCATCCTCAAAAAAAGTTGAAATTACTTCCCCATCTTTGATTTTCAAAATAGCATATTGACCTAAAAATCCACCCCCCGGACGAAGCTCCATATTATTTTGAAGCATTAGCATAAAAGTTCTGGTTACTCCGTCTTTTTTAGTGAAAATTTCCACCAGCTTATTCATAACTTCCAATTCTTTTTTCTCATCATCTGGAATTGGCAAAAGACCGGAAAATTTGCTGATCACCGCCAAGGATTTTATAGCAATATCTTTTTTGTTAGTTTTGGCAAAGATGAATAAATAATATCCCCCCACCAAAAAAGCGACTGCTAATACAAAAAGAATTATTCTTTTCTTGGTAAAAATTTTTTTCATTTATTTTTTTATTTTATTAATAAATTAATTGCCGATAAAAACAAAAAGTATTTTGCAATACTCGCTTTCCCCCTGCCCAATTATTCTAACTCAAATAATCAATATTGGCAAAAACAATTATTCGTCTTATAATGAACTTATGCTTACTTTCCAAAAAATCAAAGATTTTTGCAAAAAACCTCAAACTATTTTGATTCTGATTTTGTTAGTTTTTTTTCTCAAGGGCTTGCTTTTGGCAATTATCCTTCCGATTTTCAACGGCTACGATGAAGCCCGCCATTACAACACTATTCAATATCTAGCGGAGCCACAAGAAAAAAATTGGCCAAAAAATGAAAAGGATAAATCTGCTGATGGAGATTTGGTTCAACGCTTCAATTATTCCGAAGAAATCAAAAAAACCGCGGAAAAAATTCGTTGTGTCGGCGGAGAAGATAAATGCAATCTCTATGCTAATAATATTTTTGTTCCAGGTTTTTATGGAAAAAATGAAGCGGAAATAAATAATCGGGGTTGGAAACAATATAATGATGATTATCCGGTAAATATTGCTGGCAAAGCCGATAGTTTATATCATCAAATTGGCGAAAAAATTGAAAAATTGCTTGGAGAAAAAAGTATTCTAATTAGATTTTACACTCTACGAATTTTTTCCGTTTTCTTGGGAACAATCGCTATTTTTATTTTTTATTTGATTTTGAAAAATATCGGCTTTTCTCCAAAACATAGCTTGCTCATTACCGCCATCATTTCTTTCCAGCCTAAGTTTTCTTTTTACTATTCTTATGTGAATTATGATCCGCTTTTGATACTCCTGTTTGCTTTTTTTATTTTTGGCGCAATCTTGTCCATCAAAGATGGATTAAATTGGAAAAATTTATCCCTAATGATTTCTTCCATTGTTTTTGGAATTTGGGTCAAAGGAACTGCCCTCATCTTGCTAGCTGTTTTTATTTTTCTAATTTTTGCAGTTATTTATAAAAAAGTATCTGGAAAAACTAAGGTCAATGACAAATATTGGTTCGGTTTATTTTTTACCATTTCATTTTCTGTCATAATGATAACTTTTCAAAAACATTTACCCCTAATTGGAAATTTCAGCGAAATTTCGACCAGTTTTTTCCGCTATTTTTTGAAAAATATTGATCCGGAATTGATTGTTCTATCTTCCAAAACCTATTGGGGAATCTTGCCTTTTGGCAACTGGATTTCCCTTCATTTATTGGAGGTAGTCTGGTTTATCCAATTTTTTTCCCTCCTTGGTCTTATCCTTTTTATTTTCTCCAAAAACAAACCAGATTTTTTGCCGGAAAAAAAATATATTTTCTTTTTCATATTAATGATCGTCGCTCTCCAAGTTGGCATCCGTCTGGCCGATTGGCAATATTTTATCAAATATGGCAAATTGGGTTTACAAACCCCTGGCCGATATTTTTTTCCCAACATCGCCATTCATATCGCCTTAGTTTTTGTCGGACTAGGAATGCTTTTACAATATTTTAAAAAAGAAAAATATTTCGATTTGGTTTTGGCACTAAGCTTGGTTTCGATGCTAGCTTTTTTTATGTATCATCTGCTAAGCACTCTGTTGGATTTTTATTTATAAACTTAAAATAACTGAAGAATTAAAATTTTTGCGAAATTACTGTTTGAAAATTCAAATTTTATTCAAAAATTTCCATTGGTAGCCGTTGATTGAGGGAAATTTTTGGTTATAAAATTTAGAATTTGAGTTCAATTTTGGAAAAATTTTAATTCTTCAGTAGTCTGTACTTATGTTAAATTTTTCAAAAAAATATTTCCCGCTGTTTCTCCTTTTGCTTTTTTTGCTTTTGATTTTTGCCCGCTTGGAAAAAGAATTGGTTTTTTTTGAAGATGCTCTCCAAAAAAATTTTGATATAAAAATTCCGCCTAACCAACCTTTGCAAGAAAAGTTTCTTTCTGCTCGTTCTGGGTTGACGGAAATTGAAATTTTACTAGGCGGAGGAAAAAAACTAAGCCATCCCGAAGAAGTCAAATTCAAACTAGCAGATGAAAATTGCGCAAAAATTATTGAAGAAGGTTCGACCAAAGCATCTTTTTTGAAAATAAAAGATCTTTACGCTTTGAAATTTCCCAAAATAACTGATTCAAAAAATAAACAATACTGTTTGATTTTAGAATATCAACCGCTAAAATCAACCGCTAAAAATCTTCAAATATATCGGTCTGATGAAAAAATCGCTCTTCGCCCAGGTTATAAAAACGCTTCTGTCTGGCAAGATATCCACGAGCTAAGCCAGCGTATTTCTCAATATAAACCGTGGTTTTTCAAACATTATTTTCTTTGGACGATCACGCTAAGTTTTCTTGTTTTTTCCATTCTCTTGGTTGTTGTATTAATCCTGATTTAATTTATACTATAGTTATTGACTATGCTCAAAATATCCCTGTCTAAAAAAGAATTATTTTCGGTTTTTATCCTTTTAACTTTGGGTCTGTTGTGGCTTTCTTTGATTTTGGCTCTTTTAGGAATTTTTTATTCGGCCATTCTTTGGGTTTATATTTTCGGTGCTAGTTTATTTTTTATTTACCTAATTTGCAAAAATTTCCGTCAAATAAAAATTACTAAAAACGAAATATTTTTTCTCACTTTAACCTTAACCTTAATCGCTGTTTTTTCTTTTTTTTCCAATCCGACAATTTTTTCCGGCCGTGATCAAGGCTCTTTGAGTGAATCAGCCGTTCAACTGACAAAAAATCATAAACTACAATTTTCTTTTCCCGCAGAAGAAGAATTTTTTCATCTTTATGGTCCTGGGCAAGCTTTGAATTTTCCTGGTTTTAGCTACACTCAAACAGGCCGACTGATAACCCATTTTCCACTGGGCTATATTGTCTGGCTAGCTTCGTTTTTTTCTTTTTTCGGACTCTCCGGAATGATAATTGCTAATGGATTTTCTTTTTTTATTTTTTCCTGCGCTTTTTACCTACTCGCCAAACGCTTTCTCTCTCCTTTTTCCGCTTTTTTAGCTTGGCTACTTTCCGCCACCGTTTTCACTTCTTTTTGGTTTTTCAAATTTACCCTAAGTGAAAATCTGGCTTTGGCACTAGTTTGGCTGGGAATTTATTTTTTTATTCTTTTTTGGGACAATTCAAAAAAATTATCCCTCACTATTTTCCTTTTGACTTTCGGCTTTTTGACTTTTACCCGCATTGAAGGTTTAGCTTTTTTCGCTATCGCTCTGATTTTGTTTTTCCTAAATTTCAAGTATCATCCTTCCTTCAAAAAAGTCTTGGATAAAAAAATTATTCTTTTATTTTTTATCATTATTGCTTTTTATGTGTTGAATGTTTTTATCGACCGGCAATTTTTCCTTTCTATCGCCAAAGCCATTGCCAAACCTTTTTTGGTTTCTTCAAATAATTCTTTTTTACCCTCCAATCCTTTTGTTTCTCTTTGGCAAATTGTAAAAATTTTCCATTTTTACGGCTTGCTGATTTTTTTCTTTTTCGGCTTGGCAGGATTTGTTTCTTCTTTGCAAGAAAAAAAAATCCGACTCCTGATTCCTTTTTTGATAATTTTACCAGCTTTTCTTTACATTATTTATCCAAACATTTCCAGCGATCATCCTTGGATGCTTCGACGCTTTATGTTTGCCATTATTCCCGCCAGTATTTTATATTCCGTGATTTTTTTAGAAAAAATTTTTCGAAAGAAAATTATCCTTAGTATTTTTCTTTTTTCTCTCTTAATCGCAAATTCCGTGATGCTTTTTTTCTATTTAAGTATTGTTCCCAACCAAAATTTACTTGCCCAAGTTGAAAAAATCAGCCATAATTTCAAAAAAACCGACCTTATTCTCGTTGATCAAAAAGCTACAGGAGACAATTGGACAATGATGAGCGGACCAATGAGTTTTCTTTTTGATTTGCAAGCAGTTTATTTTTTCAATCCGTCCGACATTGATAAAATTGACCGCGCTAAATTTAGTAATGTTTATTTCATCATCCCCAACGACAATTTAGATTTTTATTCCCAAAATGATTTACTTAGCAAATTAACTCCCGTCGAAAATTATTTCATAGAAAACAAAACTTTGAGCGTTCTAAATAGTAAAGAGAAAATGCAACCACCATCTATTGAAGCTAAATTGGTTTTTGGTAAAATTTATCTACTAAAATAATGCTCAATTTTACAAAAAATATAATCTTGGAACCGACTTGGCAAAAAATTTATTCTGTCGGGCGCGTTTTGATTTTGCTTGGTTTTTTATCTTCAACTTTATATTTTCTAAAAAATACTTTTTTTCCTTTGGAAAAATTTGTTTTGAATTTAAAAAATCAAAAAGTAGCAGAAAATTTGCTTGGTTACGAAGATGCCTCCCTTTCAGAAAAAATTTTTAGCGCTTATTCCAAAGATAATTTTTCTCTAGCTAATTTTAGAATAACTACCGCAAAAAACCAACCCGATTTGACTAGCAAAAAAATATCGCTACGAAAAACTTATTCCGCTTTCGCCTATCCCTTGTCAGAAAAAAAGGCAATTTTCCCCGACCGAACATTGCTCAAAAATTCCGATCAATTTTTTCTGGTTTCTGGTGGAAAATTGAGAAAATTTTCTTCTCAAAAAATCCTCGCATTTTTAGGATATTTGGAAAATAATTTTCAGGAAGTATCAATGGAAGAAATTAGTTATCTAGAAAAAGGCGAAGAGATAACAGATACAAAAAATTATCCTAACAATTCTTTATTTTTAATTAACGATACATATTACGAATTTTCTAATAATATTTTACATTCTTTTGCAAGTGAAAAAACTTTTTTTTCACACTGCGAAAAAAATCAAGCTATTCTTAAAGACGAAGAATTTTTAGAAAAATATTCCGTTGATCACGACAATCCCATCGGTTTTGCTAACGGCACACTTCTTTCTTTTGACATCGGCGTATTTTTAGTAGAGGATGGCAAAGTTATTCCTTTCAATAATCCAGAAACTTTTTTAGCCTTGGGTTATAACTGGAATGATATAATCCCAGCCAATGAAGAAGAAATTGGACTGTATCAACGCGACAAAGTTTTTTCCATCAGCCGACCACATCCGTCCGGAACAGTTTTCCTCGATCAGGATAATGGCCAATATTATTTAATTTCAGGAAAAAATAAACACGAAATCCAAGGAGAAAATATTCAACGCGTTTATCTCAAAAGAAAACCTATTTTGGCCAATGGAAAAAGTTTAAATTTTAATCTTTCCTGCACCCTGGAAAAAAAATTATGGCCGTTCAATTCTTATGGTTGCCAATTGCCAGTAGCAGATTTGGCAAAAATATCCGGCAAGGATTACCAGTTTAAAATAAATCCTTCCGGTAACTTGGATATTTCACAAGTGAATATAATTTTTTCTCGAGAGATAAACTGGCTCAATATGCGCGATATCCTTTCGGATATAAAACAGCGCCTTTTTGACGCCTATGGTTATGGAACAATCAACTAAACAACAATTAGAATTGCTCGCTTATAAACTGCTTTACGATATCTTTTTTCTTTGGATATTAGCTGTTATTTTTTTGTTAATCGCGCAAAATATTTTGCCGAATTATTTTTTCAGTCAAATTTCTCTGGCTAAAATGATCTTTGGACTTTTCGCTATCGCTTTTTTGATTGGATTTTTTGGCAAAAGGCAAAACATTTTAATTGATTCTAATCAAGAAAATCCAAAAAAAATAAGTAGAAATTTTATCTTCTTACTTATTCTTTCCGCTTTATTGATTGTAAATTCTTTTAGAAATTTAGACCTTCATTTTCTGCTTATTTCTTCAATTTCCGCTTTGATAGTTTTTTTCTTTTTTCTTAAAATTATATTCTCTGATCAGAAATAATATTTTCGTATTTTTTTAGATTTTTAGATATTCCAAAGTTTCTCTGGCGCATTTTTCCCAAGAAAATTTTTGGGCCTGTTCCAAGCCCTTTAAAATCAAATCCTTTCTAAGTTCTGGATTATCCAGAATTTTTTTTATTTGTTCGGAAAGTTCTAAATAATTTTTCGGCTCAAAATACAGCACTGCTTCCCCTGCCACCTCTGAAAGCGAAGAATTGTTAGCACAAATCACTGGGACGCGAGAAATGAAGGCCTCAAGCACCGGAATACCAAATCCTTCATAGAGCGACGGGAAACAAAAAATCTCCGCTCCGCGCATTAAATGTCCGATATCGGAAAATTTTATTTTTCCAGGAGTTATTATTTCATTTTTTACCGAACTATTTTCAATTTGCGAAAAGATCTCTTTCCAGAGCCAAGCTTTTTCTCCGGCCAAAACTAGTTTCAGATCTTTATATTTTCCACCAGAGGTGGATCCGCTTTGGGCGGATTTTTTTAATTCTTCAAAAGCACTAATTAGGGTTTTCAAATTTTTTCTTGGCTGAAGTGCACCAATATATAAGATATATTTATCTTCAATGTTTAATTTGTTTTTTATCTCCTGCTCTTTTTGCAAATCTCTTCCTTGTTCAAAAATTTCTTTGTCAAAACCGTGATATATTACTTTGATTTTTTCCGAATTTATTTTAGGATAAAATTTTAAAATATCTTTTTTTGACGCTTCGGATATTGTGATTATTTTATCACTTTTCTCTATCGCCCAGCCAGCCAAAAGATTAAGTTTTATTAAATCCCACGCCCTAAAATGATCCGGAAAATATTTGAAAGCTAAATCATGAATTGTCACTATGGTTTTTATTTTTTTGCTACGAAAAATCGGGATATTATGCATTGGCATCCAAAGCACATTTGGTTTTTCCTGAAAAAGACTATGACAAAGTCTAATCTGTGTCCAAAAAAGCGGAAAAGGCTTTTTTAAAATCTGATAATTAGAAAAAGTCGGAGGGATAAGTTCCGGATTGAAATTTTTCTTATGATAAATTAGAAATTTTGAATTTGGATCAATTTGGCCAAAATATTTTAAAAGATTTAAAATATAAACTCTCGTCCCATCAATTCTCTCCCAATCCAAATCCGCCACTTGAATAGCAATTTTCATTTTTTAGAATTTTAGTGTTTTTATATATTCGCCTAAGTCATTTTTCAAATCTTCTCGCTCGTAAGCATAAGCTAAAATAGCTTTCATATAATTCAAAGGATCACCAGTAGTCATCCATTCTCCTCCCTCAACTTTTTTCGCTATAAACTTTCCCCCATTTTTTACATAAGTTCGAATAGCATCCACTATCCAAAGTTCATTACCCTTGCCAAGCGCTGTGTCCTTCAAAACATTGATAATATTTTGATCCAAAATCATTCTGCCAAAATCAGCTAGGTTAGATGGAGCTTCTTCGATAGCCGGCTTTTCTATGATATCCTCAATTTGCATTGTTCCTTCTTTTAATTTCACAATACCATAGCGGTTAACTGTTTCTTTGGAAACTTCTTGCACACCAATCATCAGGTTTCCATTTTGATTATAGTCATCTACCATTTGTTTAGTAAAGGAAATTTTTGATTTTACAAGATCATCACCCCAAACAAAAACAAAAGGCTCATCATCCACAAGACTCGCCGCGCTAAGCACCGGTGTTCCATTGCCATAAGGACCTTTTTGTCTGACATAAATAAAATTTGCCATTTCTGCAATTTTTTTGATTTCTTGAGCTAATTCTGTTTTCCCATTTTTTTCTAAATCATTTTCCAACGCCCAAGTGTGATCAAAATGATCTTCTAGTGGTTTTTTGTCCCAGCGAGTAACAAAAATAATATCTTCAATTCCCGCTTCGACTAATTCTTCGACTATTAATTGAATAATTGGCTTATCCACAATTGGTAGCATTTCTTTGGGCATTGATTTTGTCGCCGGCAAAAGCCTTGTTCCGCTCCCAGCCACCGCAATAATCGCTTTTTTTATCTTGGACATAAATTTTTTATTATTCTACTTCTTACTACCATATACTAGAATATGGTAGTAAAATTATTTTATCTTATTATCCAAATTGCCTGCCTTGTCGGCAGACGGATCATTTAAAAATTAAATCAATCTTTTTTTAGCAATAACTTTCAGTTCCTCATTAAATTCGATTATAGCCTTGTCAATTAACGGATCAAATTTTTTGTAAATTTCTTTTTCTTTGACAATATTTCCTGCTTCTAAAAGTGTATCGAAAGTTCCAGCATCCAGCCATGCCCCTTTCACGATATTTACATCTAATTTTCCCTTTTTCAAATAATAATTATGCAGAGAAGTAATTTCTTTTTCTCCTCTTTCTGAAGGTTTAACCTTTTTAGCTATAGCAGAAACATTTTTATCAAAAACATAAAGTCCTGGGATAGCATAATCGCTGATCCATTTTATTGGCTTTTCTACGATCTTAACCGCCTTATTATTTTTATTAAATTTTACAATTCCAAATCTTTGCCAATCAGCTACTTTTTTAGCGAAAATTTTTGCACCCGATTTAAAATTTTTGATATCCTGCGAAAAATCATCTTCAAAAATATTATCCCCTAAAATCATTACGACATTTTCATTATCAATAAAATCTTCTCCCAAAACAAAAGCTTCCGCCAATCCGCGTGGTAATTTTTGCACCTTAAAATCAATGCGAATATCATATTTTTCAAAAATCGAACCCAAAAGATTCAAATATTGCCCCGAGTGTTCCGGCGCTACGATGATCAAGATGTCTTTTATCCCAGCTTTAATGAGTGTGTTTAGCGGATAAAAAATCATTTGCCGATCATAGACCGGCAAAAGCTGTTTTGATGTTGTCGCAGTGAGCGGAAAAAGCCTTGTCGCTGTCCCACCCGAGAGAATTATTCCTTTCATAATTTCAATGACCAAAAATCAATAAACAAGAATCAAAAAATTGTTCCTTGTTCCTTGTTCCTTGTTCTTTGCTATTTATTGTACAATGGAAACTTTTTGCAAAGCACTTTTACTTCTTGATGAATTTTTTTGAATTTTTTATTTTTTTCAATAAATACTCGGAATTTTTTTATAACTATCTTAAAATCTTCTTTCTTTTCAGGAAATTGAAAGTCTTTTATTTCTTCCATAACATCTGCAATCCAATTAGCTATTTTTTTCATCTCTTTTTCTTTCATTCCGCGCACTGTGATAAATGGTGTTCCGAGACGCACTCCGCTTGGATAAAACGGCGAAGAAGGATCTGAAGGGATGGTATTTTTGTTAAGCGTTATTCCAACAGCATCCAGCGCTTCTTGCAAAAATACTCCTCGGCCTTTTCCGCAATTAATAAGCATTAAATGGTTGTCCGTTCCATTGCTAACTAATTTTAATCCTCTTTTCATAAGTTCATTTGCCATTGCTTTGGCATTTTTTACCACTTGATGTCCCCACTTTTTAAAAGATGGCTTCATTGCTTCACCCAATGTCACAGCAATTGCTGCTGTTTGATGATCATGCGGACCACCTTGCAAACGCGGAAAAATTGCTTGATTAATTTTATTTCCAAGTTCTGGATCCTTTTTTAGCCCTTTAGCAGTTACTAAAATCATTCCCCCTCGTGGTCCACGAAGAGTTTTATGTGTGGTGGTTGTTATAATATGGGCAAATTTAGCTGGACTTTTATGTGCTCCCGCTATTATCAATCCTGCAATATGAGCAATATCGGCTACCAAATACGCCCCAACTTTATCAGCAATTTTGGAAAGTTTTTCAAATGGAAATTCTCGCACATACGCCGTGGCTCCAACCCAAATCAATTTAGGTTTGTGTTTTATGGCTAATTTTTCTATTTCTTCTAAATCCAAATAGCCATCTGGTTTTACATGATAGGCAATTGTGTTATAGAACATACTGGTTGCACTAGCCTTCCAACCGTGAGTAAGATGCCCACCATCAGGAAGATTTTGCCCCATCACCGTGTCTCCTGGCTGACAAACCGCAACATAAACTGCAAGATTAGCTGGGCTACCAGAATATGGCTGAACATTGGCAAATGGAACACCAAATAATTTTTTAGCACGCTCAATGGCAATAGTTTCAATTATATCAACATTGGCTTGTCCGCCATAATATCTTTTATATGGATATCCTTCGCTATATTTATTAGTAAGCACCGTTCCAAGCGCCTCAATGACCGCTGGTGAAGCCGCAATTTCCGAAGGAATAAGTTCTAATCCCTCCTCTTGTCTCTTTTCTTCTGCCTTTATGGCATTGTAAATTTTTGGGTCTTGTTTTTTTAGATTTTTCATATTTTATCAGCGATCAAGGATCAAGGATCAAGGATCAATTTTAAATAAATAATTATTTTTTCTTTTTATTGTTCATTGTTCTTTGTTCGCTGTTCACTGTTTTTAAATATTCTTCCAACGCCTCTTTCCAACTTCTCATCGGATTTAATTTCGTATTAATTAAAACCGAATAAAAAGGCCTTTTGGCAGGACGAGGAAATTCCTTTCCCTCAACTGGAATAATTTTAGTTTTTATTTTCGCTTGCTGATATAATTCTACGACAGCTTCGTACCATGTGCAATGACCGCTATTGGTAATATGATAAATTCCAAAAGGCTTCTTGGAATCCAAAATTTCCTTGGTTTTTTTGGCTAAATCCGGCGCATAAGTGAAACAGCTTGTTTCTTCATCAATCACTTTGACAATTTTATTCTTTTTTCCCAATTCTAACATCACATCAAAAAAACTTCTTTTAGCTCCCTCACTTATGGCAGGTTTGCCAAAAATTTTGGAGGTTCGAATTAAATAATAATTCTTAATATTTTTCGCCACTTCTTTTTCGCCGAGTAATTTTGATTTTCCATAATTATTTATTGGACTTGGTTCTGAATCTTCTGAATATCCTATTTCTCTATTATTATGCAACGAGCAAGAAGCACAACTATGAGTGCACTCTGCTGGTTCTTGGTTTAATAATTTTTCAAAATCACCCTCGAAAACATAATCCGTGGAATAATGCACTAATACAGCCTTGTTTTTTTTGGCTGACGCCGCCAAATATCCCAGTGCTTTACCATTTATTTCCAGAGCTAATTTATATTCCCCGCCTGCAACGCTATGCGTAGCATTGCGGGCAGGTTTTTTATCCTCCTCGCATTTATCCACGGCATTATACGCCACCGCATTGATGATAATATTAGGCTTGGTAAATCCAATTTTCTTGGAAACTTCTTTTTCGCGTGTTATATCAATATCCTCCCTATCCCAAGCAATTACCTTATAATCCCTGCCTTTCTTAAATATTTTAACTAATTCCTGCCCTAACATTCCCTGTGAACCTATGATAAGTATTTTTTGCATAAAAATTTAATAATTATTAGATAATTTTGGCTTTTTTGAGCCATTTATTTCGCTATTGACATATTTTCAGAATCTGGTAGTATTACATATAGAAAAAGGCTTTCGGCCGTAGTTTCCTAGGAACACTACAATTTAGCTGAGAGTCCTTTTTTTATTTTCAGCTTTTTTTGGGAAAAACTGACATTAACCATTTCTTGCCACTCTTTTTTTCTTCTTTGATTTGCACGAGAAACAATTCGCTATCCTTGGTTACGCCTGTAAATCTGTGTAAAATTTCACTTGACTTATTGGGATTATTTATGGATTCAGGATCTATTTTTGAATTTTGTATCAACTCTACCGTCGCGGGAAAAAACTTCATTCTTCGGATTTTGTCACGGAAATTTTCTTTCTCGTACAGATGGTGCCAAAAAAGTTCCAGAAATATTTTATCTTTCTTGAAATAGGCTGACCTAATATAGGGTCGTCTTTTTGTTTTCCTCTTGATTTGTTGGTATTGACCAAAAGCTGGACCAGAAACTTCACGCCAATTTGTTCCGGGGAGTTTCCTTGTTTTTGTTTGATAAATTTTCATCCCTCTTGATAATTTTATAAAAATAAATCCCTATTGACTTAAATCAGCTAAATATTGCTAATTTTGCAAATATTATATACACTTAACCTTAGGTCACTGAAAAATTAAAATTTCCCTCAATCAAAGGCTACCAAAGGAAATTTTTGGAGGAAATTCGGATTCTCAAACAAGAATTTCTCAAAAATTTTAATTCTTCAGTGGTTTCAACCTGTAATCTTATTGTAGCAAAAAATTACGACCTTGTCATTTCTTATTCGTACATTCGTATAAATTCGCCCGCCTCGCGTCGACGAGTATTCGTCTCCACGAGTCGAGGCGGGTAATTCGTAAAGTTATGAAAGAACAAATCGAGAAAATCAGGCAAGAATATGAAGAAATTTCCGCCGAGCTTAATCGCCCGGATATTTTTAGTGATGCTAAAAAGATGGGCGAGCTTGGTAAAAGACAAGCCGAGCTTTCAGAAACGATGGAAAATATAAACGAACTGGAAAGAATAGAAAAAGCAATGACAGAAAACGCGGTGATTATTAATTCTGAAAAAGAAGATCCAGAAGTAAAACAAATGGCGATGGAAGAAAATATAGAACTTTCCGCAAAAAAAATAATAGCCGAGAAAAAGTTAGAAAAAACACTACTTCCCCAAGATCCACATGATACAAAAAATGTTATCGTGGAAATTCGCGCTGGCGCTGGCGGAGATGAATCGGCGCTTTTTGCCGGCGACCTTTTTCGAATGTATTCCCGTTACGCAGAAAAAAATCGCTGGCAAACTGTGCTTTTAAATTCAAATGTTATCGGTATCGGTGGATTCAAAGAAGTTATTTTTGAAATTAACGGCCGAAATGTCTATGAAAAAATGAAATATGAATCTGGCGTGCACCGCGTGCAAAGAATTCCCGAAACAGAAAAAAACGGCCGTGTGCATACTTCTACCGCCACTGTGGCTGTTTTGCCAGAAGTGGAAGAGGTTGAACTTAAAATTGAAGAAAAAGACCTTCGAATCGACACTTTTTGCTCTTCCGGTCCGGGAGGACAATCAGTTAACACTACCAAATCAGCTGTTAGAATCACCCACATTCCGACTGGGCTTATTGTTTCCTGCCAAGATGAAAAATCCCAATTAAAAAATAAAGATAAAGCGATGAAAGTTTTGCGCTCGCGCCTTTTGCAAATGGAAGAAGAAAAAAAAGCCAAGGAATCAAGTGACGCCCGAAAATCACAAATTGGCACAGGTGATCGCAGTGAAAAAATCCGCACTTACAATTTTCCCCAAGACCGCATCACTGATCACCGAATTAAGCAAAGCTGGAGCAATATCAAATCCATTTTGGAGGGAAATTTGGACGAAATGATGGTTGTTCTACAAGAAGAAGATGCGAAAAGAAAATTGGGGAAATAATAATTTTCAATGATCAATAATCAATTTACAATAAATTTACAATGAACTAATTTTCAATAAAAATTGATAAATTGAAAATTCATTGAAAATTGCAAATTGAAAATTGCAAATTGGTTGTGATAATAAAAGATTACTTTAGTAAATATTCTTCCAAAATAAACCACCTTGATTTAGAATTATTAACCTCTTGCGCCATAGGAAAACCTCGTGAGTTTGTTTTGGCGCATCCGGAATATAATTTAAATAAGAAGCAAGAAGAAAGAATTAAGAAGTATGCGAAAAGACAGTTAAAACACGAACCAATTGCCTATATTCTTGGTCAAAAAGAGTTTTATGGGCTTGATTTTAAGGTAAATAAACATACTCTCATTCCCCGCCCAGAGACAGAACATCTCGTGGATGCTGTAATTAGTAATTTGCAATTAGTAAATAATAAAAAAACAATAATTATTGATATTGGGACAGGGAGTGGAAATATAATAATTTCTTTAGCAAAGAACAATGAACAACGACCAACGACCAATAAAAAAATTCGGTACTTCGCAACAGACATTTCCAAAAAAGCATTGTCTATTGCCCAACACAACGCCAAAAAAAATAAAGTAAACAAAAAAATTAAATTTATTAAATCGAATCTTTTGGATTATTTTATTAAAAATAAAAATTGTTACATGTTTCATGCTTCATGTTCCATGATTATAGTTGCCAATCTCCCTTATCTTTCCAAAAAAATTTATTCTTCCTCAATGCCTGATGTAAAAAACTTTGAACCGCGATCTGCCTTGCTTTCCGGAATCGACGGACTAGATCACTACGAAAAATTATTCCAACAATTAATTTTATTAAGAAAAAATTGTTTCATGTTTTACCCGCCTCGCGTCGACGAGCGATCTCCGCGAGTCGAGGCGGGTGTTTTATGTTTCATGGAAATCAGTCCCGAACAAAAATCAAAAATTGCAAAATTAATCAAAAAATATTTTCCTAACGCCAATATTGAATTTCAAAAAGATTTGGCCAATAAATGGCGTATCGTTAAATTATTTATCTAGAATACGCTTTTGCATTTGCATGCTTATTTTCAAAGCAAAAACCGCGATTTCGCGGTTTTTGCTTTTGTCGATAACACTTAAGCGTTAAAGAACAACTTGAACCCGAATAAATCGGGTTATTTATTTAAAAAAGACTATATCTTTTTCTTTTTTGCAGCCTTTTTCTTTTTTGCAACTTTTTTCTTTTTTGCAACTTTTTTCTTTGCCATTTTAATTTCACCTTCCTTTCTATTTTTATTTTTTAATCAAATAATATTTTATGTAAAATATTTTTATTTTTTATTCGACCTTTTATTTTTTACCCTGTTGAATATTTTTAATCTATTCAACTGGGTGAAAATTATCTTTCCGAATGTTATCGGATAAAAATAATTTCTTCTTAATACAATTATACAACAACTATTTTTATTTGCAAGAGAAAAAAGTTATCCACAGCCTAAAAAATTTCAAAATTAAAAAATTATAAACTCTAAATAAATTACAATGCTCAAAATCCAAAAAATAAAACTTTTGTATTTTGGAAATTATAATTTAGAATTTATTTGAAATTTGAGATTTTTAATTTTAGATTTTTCAAACTAACTTCTTTAAGCTAAAAGATATTTATTTGATAAAATATTTTTGCTAAATCATATAACTTTACTTATTATTACGCCCTAAATAGCTCGCTTTGTCTAGTTGACGACTCTTTTAGATAAAGCTAAAATTTAGTATAAAGAACGCTTCAACGAAAGCACATTAAAAAAATAATAATAAACCCTATTAAATACTATTGAATTATTTAACAGGGTAAACTA
Source organism: Candidatus Moranbacteria bacterium CG23_combo_of_CG06-09_8_20_14_all_35_22 (assembly GCA_002772115.1). Classification (GTDB taxonomy): domain Bacteria; phylum Patescibacteriota; class Minisyncoccia; order Moranbacterales; family UBA2206; genus UBA2206. The sequence goes on along the minus strand of PCRW01000036.1, from coordinate 7,105 downwards.
GAAAGGAAGGTGAGAATATGGAACAAAATAATGAAACAGAAGAAAAGGATTCAGAACAAGAATCATTGCAAAATAAAGCCAAGGAATGGCTGGAAGATAATATGCGGATTATTGTAAGCATTTTTATCGTAATTTTGATTGCCGGAGGAATATATTCCTATTCCAATAGAACTGAATCCCCACAAATAAGTGATAACTCGGGAATGATTACCAATGAAGAAGAAAACAATTCCGACGAAAAACAAGCCCCTACTGATGAAAATATCGCCTCTTCAAATGATTTGGAAGAAAAAATATCTTCTACTGCTACTAGCCAAGAAACAGACAATTCCTTCATCGAAACGGCTGTTAAGGGCGATAGCCAGACAAAATTAGCGCGAAAAGCGTTAGCTGACTTTTTAGAAAAAAATCCAGATTCAGCGCTCACCGCTGAACATAAAATTTATATTGAGGATTATTTGCGCAAAAATTCAGGCCACACAGGAAGAGTTTTTGTCGGAACATCTATTGAATTTTCAAAAGATTTGATCAAAGACGCCATTTCTAAGTCAAAAAATCTCAACGAAAATCAACTGCAAAATCTGCATAAATACGCTGTAAGAGTTGTATCATTATCATGATAAATATCTTTCCGTAATCCCTTTGTTCTTTTTTCAAATAAGTATATTATTACTTTCAAGATAAACAAAAAACCTTTCCGATTAACTCGAGAAGGTTTTTTGTTTATCTACTTTTCTAATAAATTATCACCCTATCCCCTATCTTAAAATTATATTTGTCAGAAATTACTGCATTGATTTCTAAAACTTTGTCCGCCATAATTTTAGGATTAATTTTTTTTAAATAATTGTGAGATATATTTTTTTCAAGATGAACTATTTTATCGTCCGCTATCCAAATAATATCTAGATTAAATTTCATATCCTTCATCCAAAAAGCATATTCTCCATATTTCCCGAAATCAAAAAGCATCCCTTCATTTTCGGCCAAATTTTCCCGTCCACCCAAGCCTTGAGACTGTTTTTGAACTGTTTTTACTAATTCAACGCGAAATTTTTGACCGTTAATTTCAATTATTTTATTATTCTCCCGATAAAAATGCCAAAAAAAAGCTATCGCTAAAAAAATACAAGAAAATATTGAAATAATTTTGATAAAAAATTTAGTTTTGTTTTCCATTCAAATTGGTAATTTTTTTGTTTATAAAAATAATTGCGCCTATCATAATAACTGCTACTAAAAACAAAGTGATTCCCTTCCCGATCGCCCGCGTATTCAGCGCCACCACAGCGATAACACTGGTAATCGCCCAATAAACCAAAACTATTTTTCTTTGCGACCAGCCCAATTCCATCAATTTGTAATGCAGATGATTTCGATCCGCAATAAAGATGGATTTTTTATGCTTTATTCGTTCGCCAATCACCCAGAAAAAATCAACAATCGGCATTGCCAAAACTAAAAGTGAAGTGGCAATTTTAGTTCCAGCAAAAATCGCTAAAATTGCTAAAGAAAAACCCATAAACATAGCGCCCGCGGTTCCAGCAATAATCTTAGAAGGATAAAAATTAAATAATAAAAAACCTAGAATTATTCCCATCAAAATTGAACAGATTATAGCAACGGGGGGCTGATTCACTTCCGAATTCAAGCTTAGAAAAAATATCGTCGCCGTAGTAATAAAAGCAATTCCCCCCGACAAGCCGTCGATTCCATCTGTCCAATTGATAGCATTCATTAGCAAAACTATCCAAAAGATGACCAGCGCTACCGAAAAAATCACGCCTAGTCCTGAATCAAACTGGATAATTCCGCCAGTCAAGGGATTGGTAATATAATAAATTCTGATTCCCATAATAAAAACAAAAACCGCCACAGCAATTTGGGTGAAAAATTGAATTTTCCAGCGAATTTCTCTAAGATCATCCCAAAAACAAATCACTAATAGAATAATATTGCTGATTAAAAAACCATACAGTTGGGAATTGATAAATAAATCTTTATTTATAAGTACGGTAAAATCAAAAACAATAATCATAATCAATCCGCCCAACCGAGGAATATTATTTTTTTGAATGTGACGCAAAGCTTTTCTGCCTGACCACTTTATCTTTTTAGTCAAAATAATAATCGCATAAGTGAAAATTACCGTTAGAATGAAAGCGCTTAAAAATGGAATTAGATATTTCATTTTATTTTATTTTTTAGGTGTTACCCAAAACTCGCCAAAATATTTTCCTAATAAAATTCTAGTTTGCGAATCAATTGACGGCAAAGAACCAAGAAAGGGAGCAATGATTGGCACCAAAGCCCATTGAATCAACATATAAAAATTTCTCCACTTAGAATATTTTTTCGGGCGCGGTGGCATCAAAAGAAAACTTAGCGACATCGAAATTATCAGTCCAAACATAGCTAGTGTCATAAGATAACGGGTGATGAAAGGCAAATTGTGCGCCAAAACTGATTGATTAAATTGATCTCCGCCGAAAATAAGCGGGAGCCAGCCCAAGATTGCTAAAATCATACTAGCAGTCGCCCAGCTATGATGACCTTCCAGCATTTCAAAAGCCACTTTAAATTTTTTCCAAAAACTGATTTTTTTATTTGGTCCGATGGCTCTCATAATAATGGGAAAATTTTCTATTCCATAAGCCCAGCGCCTTTTTTGCTTATATTGATTTTTGATAGTTTTCCAATAGGTCTCCGCCAAAACCGCATCCAGTGAAATTGGCAAATAAATCGGCTTAACTTGATAATCCCCATTATAGTAAGTGTAGCATTTCCAATAGATAATTGAATCTTCACTAATCATATTGACCGGCCAAAAATCAACTCTTTGCAAAGTATCAAATGGTTCACTGTGAGAAGAAAAAGTCACCATTCCTTCCGTCCTAGTACTTTGAAAAATATGCCAGAAACTTGATCCTGTAACAATTACTCGCACAAAAGCGTTAGTGTCCCAAAGATTATTGTGATACATCGGAAGCGGTTGATAACTTCTTTGTAATCTTTTCGGATCAATTATATATTCATAAGTAAGGGCGGCAAAATATTCTTTGTGTGCCACACTATCACAATCAAAATTGGAAAAAATAACTTTTTTGAAATCGATATTTTTCTCTTCAAGATACTTGGCCAATTCTTTAGCAGCAAATTTAGCATTTGATCCTTTCGCTTTCATTTCATCATCCTTGACCAGATGAGTAGTTACGATAAAATCGCGAAAAACTTCTTGGAATTTATTTTTCAGATAGTTAACTTTTTCCAGTCTTTGTTTTTCTGGTTCGCGCTCTTCTGTAGCTAGAAGAATAATAAATTGCTGGTTGGGAAAATTAGAATCAAAAATTGCTTGGATAGCTGGCTCAATTACACTCGCTGGTTCAACGGCAGTAGGAAGCAAAACTACATGAATAATTTCCCGCCAATCTAAAATTTGATCTTTTACTTTGGAAATTTTTTGAATTTCTTCCAAATATTCATAACATCTTTTTATTTCTTTTTTTATAATCTTCTTTTGTTTTCTCGTTAAATCAGCACTTTCTTTCCAGCTTTTTTCCATATTATAAATCCGCTCCCTAATTATATTCGCGTATTTTTCTGGATCCATAATGTTTTGACATCTTTCCCACCAATCAATTTCTTTGCCTTTTTTCAATTTTCGATAACCTTCTACGGAATAATAAGCGATAAAAATCGTTCGATAAATCCAATAGATATCAAAAACTATGATAAAAATAGCTACATAAACCGGCAAGAGAAAAGAAAAAACAAACATGCCTATAAGTGTCACCCAAGTCAAAATTCCCGGAATCATTTCTAATGTCCGCTGAATTCGGCGCTCTTTAGGATCTTTAGTTTTTGGGTTTGGAAAATCAAACATGAATTATTTGCTAATAAAATTACAAATCTAAACAAATTTTTACAAACACTTTTTTTATTCGCGAACATTCGTTTTTACATTCGTATCTCTATTCGCATTTAGTAGTTTATTAGTATAACACCAATTCCGCCAATTATCAAGTTTATCTGAATCATAAACGAAGCTAGGAGTAAAACATAACTGGCGATTCTTTCTTGGCTTTTGTAGAAAAAAAAAGCTAGATATAAATTTATTATAAACAGAAATGAACCGATTGCCGGTAGCCAAAATACTTGTTTCCAATTGCCTAAATTATCCACTCCAAAATAAACATTATAATGAAGAATTATATTATTTCCCGCTTTATTGATAAAAATCGCCAAACTAATCCAGTTAGATAAATTAGCCAAAAAATTAAACAGTAGTAACCAAAGAATTATATGATTTTTGAAGAAATCATTTTCAAAAAAAAGCTTGAATTTGCAAATTAAGCTTTTTTTGGAACTATCTTTCATTTTAATTTCATTAGTATTCTCCATTTATGTAATTTGTAATTTATGTTTCATGTTTCATGTTTTTTATTCTTCCTTTGGTTTTTCTATGGTCATCGGCTCGATTGTTTTTTCTCCTTCGGTAATTCGAGCAATATCTTTATCAATCTTTTCAAACTCCTTATGCGCCAAATTGAAATGATTCACTGTTGTGCCCAAGCTATTGCCCATTTTTTTCAAAAATTCTTCATAGGAAATGATGTGTTTTCCTAATTTTTCCACATTCGTCCGAATTTGCTTAGCGCTTTCCTCAATCTTCAGCGCACGAAGCCCTTGAAGCACCGTTTGAAGATAAGCCAAAAATGAAGTCGGGGAAACAATAATGACTTTCTTGTCGCGAAAAGCATATTCAATCAGATCTCGCGTGTTGACTTGTACTGCACCTATTTTATTAATTAAAAGATCATAATAAATCGCTTCGGATGGAATAAACATAAAAGCAAAATCCAGTGTTCCCTCTTCCGGTTTTATATATTTGGAAGTTTCATCAATTCTATTTTTCAAATCCTGCTTAAAAAGTTTTTCTAATTTTTCTTTTTCCTCGCCGTCTTTGCAATTTATTATTTTTTCATAATTTTCCAAAGAAAATTTAGAATCAACCGGAATAATATTCTTTTTAACAAAAACTACCGCATCCACAATTGAATCATCCTTGAATTTATATTGCATCTGATAAGAATTTGATGGTAAAACATTTTTGAGCGTTTCTTCTAAAAAATATTCGCCCAGCACTCCCCTTTGCTTGGGATTTTTCAAAATATCTTGAAGATTTTGAAGTTGAGCGGAAAAATTCACCACTTGTTTGTTGGTTTCTTCTAATTTCGTCAGTCCTGCAACCACATCAGCAATTTGACGCGCTGATTGCCCCGTGATGCCTTGCACGGCATTCATCGTATGATTTATCTGCTCTTGCGTTGCACGATGCGTTTCAGAAAGCTTAGAATCCATAGTGCGACGCAATTCGCAATTTTGTTCTGCCATCATCGACAATCGTTCTAAAATTGCCACTGATTTTTCATTGTCTTTTCCATTTTCCAACTTTTTCTTCATATCCAAAACCAACCAGACCAACCCAGCGCTGATTACTATTAAAAGTATAATTAAGATATTTAACATTTTATTTTTCGTATTTCGTTTATTTCGTATTTCGTAAAACTACAGTTTTCTCTGCGCGATAAATCTTTTTAGCCCAGAAATTTTGTTGATCACTTCTTCGTGCGGACCTTCCAAAAATTCCAAAATAAATTTATCCAGCATATTGAGACGATATTTGAATTCATCCATTGTCATCAGCACGAAATTTATTTCTTTGCCAATTTCCGCTTCTAAACTGCTCATTAGATTTTTGAGTTTGGCTTTGCTCACGGCGTCCCCCACAATTATCATATCGGCTTTGCTTTTGGCATAGTTGATAAACACTCCACTTATCACCGCTAATTTTATATTACCAATTTTCGCTGTCTTAGAAAGACTTTGACATTGCGGATAGATATTCGACTTAGCAATCAGATTTTTTAACTCTGGATAAAAATTAAATTCTTGATTCAGTTGATAGAAAGTTTTTCCACCCTTAACTCTCTTTAGAATAAATTTTATGTTGGCTAAGCCAGCGAGTTCATTTCTAGTTTTTCCAGCATTTAACATATTCCTCGAAACAATTTCAGAAAAACTAAAAGCAGGTTCCGGATTTTGCAAAAAAAATCGCAAAAGCCTAGCTCGCTCCCTTGAACCAAAAAGACTTTCTAATATTTCTGACATAAACTTAAAAGGATTAAATTATTACTACTACTAGTATAATATCAGTTGAGATAAAAAGCAATATATAAAAAAACTGACTGTATTTTTTATACAGTCAGCTATCTTTTGAGATTTTTATTTATTCCGTTATTTTCCCGTCAAATTCTGCATCATTGCTTTCCGCTTCCGCTTTAGTTGCCCTTACTATTCCATCCTGATGATGCGCGGGAGAATAAATCGTATAAAGCTTCAATTTTTCTGTTTCGGAAACATTGATGATGTTATGCTGGGCTCCCGCCGGCACCACAATCGCCACGCCATCAGACACTGCATATTCATTACCATCAATAATCACTTTTCCATTTCCCGCTTCAAAGCGAAAAAATTGATCATTTTCCGGATGGACTTCCATCCCGATTTCTTCTTTTGGCAAAAGACTCATCAGCACTAGCTGACTGTGTTTGCCAGTATAGAGAACTTTCCTAAAATTCTCATTTTCGAGAGTATCTTTCTCAATGTTCCCCATAAATCCTTTCATATTTTTTTAT
>PCRW01000036.1:0-369 GCA_002772115.1 Candidatus Moranbacteria bacterium CG23_combo_of_CG06-09_8_20_14_all_35_22 | reverse complement strand
GGAAATTTTTGGCAAGGAAATTCAGGGTCCGAGTTTAATTTCGAAAAAATTTTAATTTTTCAGTGACCTATTATTATATCTATATTTTAACATACTATCTAACTTCCCTGAAATTAGATATTTTTTCGACTAGAAATCCATTCAAAACAGAAAAAATAATAACCGAGATAGAAACAACAATCGTATATTGCCAACCGAAATAATATGCCATAGCTGGAATAAAAGCAGGTTGAATATTTCTATTCGATAGAAAAGTGGCAATTAAAGATATTTTCATACCTTGTGAATTACCCTGTGTGTCCGAGTACGGACAACACAGGGCGTCCAATAAATTACAATTCAAATAGTTTCAATTGTTTTATATCATTC
>PCRW01000038.1 GCA_002772115.1 Candidatus Moranbacteria bacterium CG23_combo_of_CG06-09_8_20_14_all_35_22 | reverse complement strand
GAGAGCCTAATAAAGAAAATCTCCAATCGAGACGCCATTTACTCTTATCCGAGTAAAATGGAGACTGAATGTTAATTGTTCAGTGATTAAGAAAAATTAGGTCGTAAATTTAATATTCATCCCCCACCACTTTTGACTTTCGTTAACTTAGTTACATTTAAAAAAGCAATAGCATGTTTTAAGATTAATTCTAAAAAAATAAATCTTTACAAGTCAAAAGTGGTGGGGGATAAAATAAAAATGTTTGATTTTGATTTTGGCGGAAAAAAAGTTTTGGGTATTGACATTGGCGCTTCAACATTGAAGATAGTGGAGCTGGAATTGAATTCTGGAAAACCATATCTTTCCAATTATGCTTGGATAACAATTCCGGATATTTCCCAGAAAAATAAAAGCGTCGGTTCAAGCTATTTTGAAACAGCTATTCCAGAATACATAAGAAAAATTATAAAAACTGGCAAATTCAAGGCTAAAAAAGTTTATGTATCAATCCCGTCTTTTGGCGGATTGATAACGCTCATTGATTTTCCGGCTATGACGCTGGAGGATATGGAACAAGCTATCAAATTTGAAGCACATAAATATATTCCGACTTCATTGGATGAAGTGGTGACCAGCTGGGAGATAATCAAGAATGAAAAAAAAGAAGGGACGGCCAATAAAAATGTCCAAGTTCTTTTGGTGGCCGCTTCAAAAAATAAAATCTTAACTTATGAAAAAATTATCAAAAATTCCGGACTTAAACTAAAAGGCATTGAAATGGAAAATTTAGCTATGGTTGATTCTTTGGTTGGCAATGATTTGGGCAATTTCATAATTGTGGATATCGGTTGGAGAGTTTGCAATATTATTTATGCAGAAAAAGGTATCATCAAAGCTAATCGCAATATTGATTCCGGTGGAAGCGATATCACCAGAACTATTGCCAAAAGTCTTGGCATCACTGAAGAAAAAGCGGAAATGATGAAAGTTTCCGGAGATAATTTTTTTGGAGTGGAATATAATTTGAATTTTTCGTCGCTGGAATTGATTATTGGAGAAATATCCAGAATTATCAATGCTTTGCCAAAAAATGAAAATGGTTCACAAGTTGATGCACTCATTCTTTCTGGTGGAACGGTGAAAATGAATGGCTTGGAAAAATTCATTCAGGAAAAATTGGGAGTAAAAACAATTCTCGGCAATCCGCTAAGTCGGATTGAATATGACAAAAAACTGGAACCGGTGCTGGAAAAAATAAAAAGCCAGTTTTCTATAGCTCTGGGATTGGCGCTTAAAGGAATAGAAAATTTGAGAGAAAAATAAAATAATTAATTAAATAAAATAAATTCATCCCCCACCACTTTTGACTTTCGTTAGCTTGATTAAATTTAAAAAAGCAACAGAATATTTAAGATTTATTTTAAAAATAAATCTTTGCAAGCCAAAAGTGGTGGGGGATAAAAAAATATGTCAAACATAAATTTGTCAACGGAAAATGTTTCAAGAACAAGTGCCAGTCCAATTGGTAAGGGCTTGTTTTTCTCAATGCTTATTGTATTAGGAGTGATAATATTGTACGGAGCGCTTTTTGCCTCAAACCAAGTGATTTTATCAAAAATAAAAGCAGTTCAGGCGGAGAATAAAATTGAAAACGATAAATTTTTAGCTGGTAATGGTGGAGAAATTCTTGATTTTAAAAACAGAAGCGATGTAGCGGAAAAAGCTATGAAAGAAAATAAATCTATGCCGGATACCTTAGCTCAAATAGAAAGTTCTATTTTGCCTTCAGTTTATGTAAATTCCTTGGAATACGGTAAGGACGATAAAACAATAACTATCTCTTGTGTAGGCGACAGCTTTCAGACAATCGCCAAACAAATTCTAAGTTTCAAACAGAATAATTATTTTTCTACCGTTATCCCAGGTCAAAGCATTATGGATCAGAAAAACCCGAGCAAATTTAATTTCGAGCTAGATTTAATAATAAAATAAATAAAAAATATGAAAGCAAAAATATTACTAATTCCGCTTCTAATAGTAATCGCCGTGTCAGTCTTTATCGGCTTAGTTTACCCTCAATATTCCAATGGAGCTAATGGAATAAAAGAAAATTATGCCAAGCTAAAAAATGAACAAATCAAATTGGCTGATTTGCAAAAAAAGAACAAAAATATTAATGATCTTTCAACGCAGATTGCTTCTTTTGCAGATAAAAGCCTTCTCTATTCTTTTATTCCGCAAAATATAAAAGAAGAAGAAATAATTAGCAGTCTAAATGGCCTTGCTTCTTCTTCTGGCCTGCTTCTTTTTGAAGCAACTATTAGTAGCCAGTCGAAAAGTGAAAATATCATTTCGGATGATTTAGAAATGAACGCTGGCGGGGAATTGCCTTTAACAGAAGTTTCAAAAACAGCGCCTAAGGCGAAAAATTTGGAAACAGAAATAAAGTTGCTGGGCAATTATGAAAAAGTAAAAAATTTCTTAATTAGCCTGGAAAGATTGAATCGAAATAATAATTTGGGACAGTTGAAAATCGATAGGAATAAAAACGAAGCCGGAGTTTTGGATGACAATTTGCTTGTGAGCGCATCAGTGGAATTTAATTTTTTCAAAAAAATGCCGATAAATAATATGAATGCTGGAGATTCCATTTTTCTAAACAATAAATTGGAAACTGCAGTTGTCGATGCGATAAAGAATCAAAAAAATTCTAACAGTTTTCAGGTCAATGTTGAGCAAAAAGGAAAAAGCAATATTTTTCTTCCATAGTTTCCGCACTTCTTTATTTTTAGTTTTCTAAAATTATGCAAAATAAATCGCTTTCTAGCGGACAAGCAAGCCCGATCGCGGTATCGAACGAGAACAAAAAAACAAAAAGTAATATCAATATTTATTCGGAAGAATATAAAAAAATCGCTAGTTTAAGTAAAGCTCCTAAGAAGATAAAAGATGATGTGATAAGCTTGATTCCCAAGGAAGTTTCCGAAAAATATAAGCTAGCCGCTTTTGAAAGAGTTGGTGATTTGGTAAAAATTGCTATGGTTAACCCGAAAGATATGGGAGCCTTGAATGCCTTGCGCTTCGTAGCAGAAAAAGAAAATATTGAACTGGATGTTTATCTTGCCAATGAAGAAGTTTTTCGCAATATTATTGATCAATATGGAAGTCCGGCGGAAGCGCTCAAAGAAGCGGTAAAATCATTTAAACAGGAAGTGATTTTTGATGAAAAAGATTCTTTAGAAAAAAATGAAAAACAAGCCGAATTTCTAAAAGATGCTCCTGTGACTAAACTGGTGGAAGTGATCGTTGGGCATGCGGTGGAAGGGAATGCTAGTGATATCCATATTGAGCCGATGGACAAAGATTATCGAGTGAGATTTCGGGTGGATGGAATTTTGCATGTGAGTCTCATTATGCCCAAAGAAATTGGACCGGCGGTAATTTCCAGAATAAAAATTTTAGCTAATTTGAAAATTGATGAAAAAAGAAAACCGCAAGATGGTCGGTTTCGAATTACCACCGAAGGCAAAGAAATAGATTTTCGTGTTTCCACTTTGCCGGTGATTTCCGGAGAAAAAGTGGTGATGAGAATTTTGGACAAAGATCAGGGACTGGCCAACATTGAAGCACTGGGACTTTTTGGTACCGCTTTGGAAAATGTGAAAAAAGCCTTGAAAGAAACTTACGGAATGATACTTTTTACCGGTCCGACTGGATCGGGCAAATCCACTTCTCTCTATGCGCTTTTGAAAATATTAAATATCGAAGAAAGAAATATTATTACTTTGGAAGATCCGATTGAATATAATATTGAAGGACTAAATCAAAGTCAGATCAAACCAGAAATAGGTTATACTTTTGCATCAGGCCTGCGCACAATTTTGCGTCAAGACCCTAATGTTATAATGGTAGGAGAAATTCGTGACAGTGAAACGGCGGAGTTAGCAGTGCACGCGGCGCTTACGGGACATTTGATGTTTTCAACGCTACATACTAACACAGCTATAGGGGCCATTCCTCGGCTTATCGATATGCAAATCGAGCCGTTTCTTCTTGCATCTTCTTTTCGCATTGTTGTGGCTCAACGATTAGTGCGAAAAATATGTGAAAATTGCAAAGAAGAAAAGAAAGTTCCTGAATCGATAAAAAAAGTCATAGAACAGGAAATTAAAAATATTTCCCAAGACGAATTGAAAAAATATGGAATTGATTTGGTAAAAGAGATAAAATTTTATCATGGCAAAGGATGCGACAAATGCAATGGTACGGGACTGCGTGGTCGGTTGGCGATTTATGAAGCGGTTCCAATTAACGAAAATATCAAAAATATAATTACGGAAAGTAAAGGAAGTGAAGACCTTATCAACAAAGAAAGGGAAACTTTGGGAATCCTAACTATTAAACAAGATGGAATATTGAAAATAATCAAGGGACTTACCACGATTGAAGAGGTAGACAGAGCGACAGAAGGAAGTATAATATTAGAAGAGGAGAATAGTTAAGCTAAAACTAAATATTTTTATCAATAATAAAATTATGAATGCAACAAAAAAAACCATAATGATAGTAGAGGATGATTCTTTTGTGATGGATATCTATGAAACTAAAATAACCAAAGAAGGTATCAGTGTCATCAAAGCGGTCAATGGAGCGGAAGCGATAAAAAAATTAGAAAATGGGGCGAAGCCGGATTTGATTCTTTTGGATATCATTATGCCATATATGGACGGGCTGGAAGTTCTCAAAAAAATACAAGCGGATGATAATTTAAATAAAATTCCCGTAGTACTGCTTACCAATTTGAGTCAAAAAGAAGAAATTCAAGAAGGTTTTGAATTAGGCGCTAAGGATTATTTGATCAAGTCTCATTTTACTCCTTCAGAAGTAATGGAAAAAATTAATAAATATTTAGTCTAATTATTATGACTCATGCGGAACAAAGGATAAAAAATTTATTGCGTCTCACTGCCCAACAAGGAGCGTCTGATTTGCATCTTTCTGTGGCAAGATATCCAACCTATCGTATAGACGGAAAACTGATAGCTTTTACTCAAGAAAGCATCTTGACTCCTGAAGATACAAAAGAAATGTGCGATGTGATTATAAGTGAGGAGAAAAAAAAGATACTATTAAAAGAAGGTCAGGCGGATTTTTCTTATAACTTTGAAGACAAAGTTCGTTTTCGAGTGAATGCTTTTTTTCAGCAGGGCTATATTAGTGTAGCTTTTAGAGTAATTTCTAGCAATATCAAGACATTGGAAGAGTTGGGTATGCCAGAAATTTTGTATGATTTCACTAAAGTTTCTCAAGGATTGGTGCTGGTGGTTGGACCGACGGGACATGGAAAATCAACCACTTTGGCGGCGATTATCAATCAGATAAATCGAACGCAAGAAAAACATATTATAACCATTGAGGATCCAGTGGAATATATTTATGAGCAAGACCGGTGCATAATAGAACAAAGAGAGGTTTATCAAGACAGCGCCTCTTTTCCTTTGGCGCTAAAGGCGATTTTTCGGGAAGATGCCAATGTGATTTTGCTTGGAGAGATGAGAGATTTGGATACTATTGGCACAGCTTTGACGGCGGCGGAAACGGGGCACCTGATTTTTGCTACACTGCATACCAATGATAGTGCTCAAACCATTGACCGCATCGTGGATGTTTTTCCTGCCCATCAGCAAAATCAAATTAGATCGCAGTTGGCTAATGTTCTTTTGGCGGTGGTTTCGCAAAGGCTTTTACCGAAAATTGATAGTGGAAGAATTCCTGCGGTGGAAATAATGATCAAAAATCATGCCATTGAAAATCTCATTCGAGAAAATAAACCGTATCAAATTGACAATGTGATTGAAACTAGTCTTGATCAAGGAATGGTACCAATGGATAAGTCTTTGGCCGAGTTGGTAAAAAAAGGCATAATTTCTTTGGAAACGGCTAAGACTTATGCCAAGGACGGAAAAAATTTAGATATGCTGATGCGAAACTAATTTTTTTCCGAATTTTTTTTGTCATTAATTATAATTTGTGCTAATATTAAAACATTATGAAATTTAATTTTAAAGCCAAAACAAAAACAGGAGAATATAAAGAAGGCATTATCAACGCTTCTTCCAAAGAATTGGCGGTGGCAATTTTGCAAAAAAATGATCTTTTGCCGATAAGTGTCAGAGAAGAAAATGCAGAAGGCGATTTGTTGAAATCTTTTCTGAAATATTATGACAGAGTGGTGGCAAAAGAACTGGTGGTTTTTTTCCGCCAGTTGGCAATCTTGATTGAAGCGCGAGTGCCGATTGTTGTTTCTCTTACTGCTATTGAAGATCAAACCCCCAATGTTTATTTTAGAAAAGTTATTCAAGAAATGATAAATGATATCGAAGACGGAATGCCTTTTTCTTCTTCAATGGAAAAACACAAAGATGTTTTTTCCAATCTTTCGATCAACATAATAAAGGCTGGGGAAACTTCCGGCAATTT
>PCRW01000063.1 GCA_002772115.1 Candidatus Moranbacteria bacterium CG23_combo_of_CG06-09_8_20_14_all_35_22 | reverse complement strand
ACATATTATTTGGTTGTATTTTTATTTTTTAACTCTGTCTAAATTTTAACATAGTTGCTTAAAAAGCAACAGGTCTATTATATAAGGAGAGGGTTGGGGTGAGGTAATTTCGTAGATTCGCATGTCATTCGCAAATTCGAATCGCTTATTTATATTATACCCGATTTCCACCTAAAAAACCACTGCCTATTTCAACCCCTTCGCCTTCTTCATCTTCGCAATTACCATTCGGATTTTTTCGTAAGTTATACTTTCTGGTAGTTTAATTTTAATTGGACTAAGTTTTTCGGTATTGCCAATTTGCGAAATCACGCGTGCGATTTTTTCTTGTTCATCAATCGAAACAAACTTATCTACATCAAAATTTCCTCCGGCAATATACCAATCCGTCAAATGACCAAAAATCGTACTAATTCCTAAACCTCTCATCTTGGCAATTTGCGTTGGCGTATATTTTTGTTCATACAATTGCACGGTTTCCTTGACTGTTCCCGTAATAAATCCTTTGGTTTTCTCTCCTTTAGTTTTTTCAAATTTTTCCTGACCTTTGTCAGCTTTCCAGTTAAGACACACGTCGCACCCGTGACAATTGTCGGGGTGATTTTTCAAATCCGGATCGTTGAAATATTCCAAAATCATTTTCCGTCGACATTTTTTCCGCGTAGCGTATTCAACCACCTTGTCCAGTTTGCTATATTTTATATCTAAAACTTTCTGAATTTCATTCCAATTTTTTCCACCATCCATCATTTCACCCCGACTCATCCGAATGAAAAATTTGTGCGTGTTGGTGTCTTTCTTGGCATGAAGCAAAACACAATAGGCTTTTTCGCCGTCTCGTCCAGCGCGCCCCGCTTCTTGATAGTAACCCTCGAGACTCCCCGGCATACCACAGTGGATGACATAGCGAATGTCAGCCTTATCCACGCCCATGCCAAAAGCAATTGTGGCCACAATCACTTGAATTTGATTTTGCATAAAATCCTCTTGCACTTTTTCTCTTCTCTTAGCTTCCATTCCAGCGTGATAGGCCACCGCTTTGATTCCATTTTCTTTCAAATATTTTGCAATAATCTCTGTTTCTTTTCTAGTGAGAGAATAGACAATTCCGGAGCCAGAAAGACTTTTTATAATACGCAAAATTTCTTCATATCTTTCCTTAGTTTTCAAATCACACTGCACCAAAAATTTCAAATTTGGCCGATCAAATCCACGAATAAATATTTTTGGGTTTTTCATTTCTAATCTTTCGATAATATCATCTCGCACTTCTGGCACAGCAGTCGCTGTGAAAGCCGCCACAATTGGACGATTTTTTAAATTGCGAATATATTTTTTGATTTCCAGATAATCCGGCCGAAAATCATGTCCCCACTGTGAAACACAATGCGCTTCATCCACTGAAAATAAAAAAATGTCCAACTCCGAAAAAAGTTTTTGAAACTCGAAACTGCCAAATCGCTCCGGCGCCACATAAAGAATTTTCACGCTTCCTTTTTTTATCTTTTCAAAATTTTCCTGAATTTCTTGAAAAGTTAGTGAACTGTTGATAAAAACCGCCGGAATTCCCCGAGCATTCAGTGCATCCACTTGATCTTTCATCAGAGCGATTAGTGGAGAAATTATAACTGTGAGTTTATCCGCAATTATCGCCGGCAATTGATAGCACAAAGATTTTCCCCCACCGGTTGGCATAAGCGCCACCGTATCATGCCCATTGAGAATTGCCTCCACAATTTCTCTTTGCCCCGGACGAAACTCGGAAAAATTGAAATATTTTTGCAAATTTTTTTCCAGCATTTTTGTTTTTTAAAAATAATCCTTATTAATTTAATAATATACTACTTAGACTGTCTTTTTTATACTACCGTATACTAGAATACGGTAGTAATTATTTTTTACTAATCATATCCCATAAAAGATAATGGAATGGATATTTTTTCATCATTCCCACTTTGAATGGTTTTGAATTTTTTGCCTTTGGATTATCTTTATATTTTTTCTGATATTCTTCAATTGTTTTTCTATATCCCCCAAAACCATTATTTAACCATTTTTCCACTTGATTTATATTATTAAAGCCTACTTTTAATTTTTTTCTTACTTCATCATAAGTATGACCTTCGAGAAGCATCTTAGCTATTTGAATTCTTCTAGAAATCATCACTGCCTCGCTAAGGGTTAATAAATCTTTGAAAAAATTCTTAACTTCCTCTCGGGTTTTTAAAAGCGAAACCATAGTATAAAAATCTCCCAAATATTTTTTCTTTTCAAGATCGGAGAGTTCGTGATATTTGACTTTCCCTGCCATATTTTTATTAGATGTTACTTCTTAATTTACTACCGTATACTAGAATACGGTAGTAATAAATTACTTATGTAATATAACTATACCTTTTTTATTTTTTAAGTTTCTTTTATATTTCCCCTTTCAAAAGTCCTTCGATTGCGCCGTAGTGTTGAATCACGCTAGTGCTGTTTTCAATTCCCCAACGCAAACATTCTTCCAAGCTTTTTTCTTTGAGATACCCCGCAATAAAACCACTAGAAAAAGCGTCGCCTGCTCCAAGCGTATCAGCGACTTTTTCTTTTTTTGCATCAATATGCAAAAATTCTTTACCATCAAAACTCCAAGCACCCCGTGAACCATCAGTAATAACAACAATGTTAGCACCTAGATTATTTAATTTTTCCGCTAAAAACTTTTCGTCATTAAGCGCTTCCCTATTTAAATTTTCTGTTTTATCTACAATTTCAATCGCTTCATCTTTATTAAATATTAATATTTCTGATTGAGCAACAGCTTCAATAACTTTTTGCGAATTGCTTTTGATATTTTTTTGTCCGGGATTGAAAATCAGCTTAATTCCTTTTTCGGAAACTAAATTCAAAATCTTATCCAATTTTTTGTCCCAACTTTCATCTTCATTTCCATTTAAGGAACTCACAAAAATCCACTGCGCACCAACTTTTTCCAAATCTTGTGAAATTATTTCCAATTTTTCATTAGAATCCCGATCAGAAAAAATTATCCGGTCTTCGCTAGGAATATTTGCAATAATAGCTGATAGATCGCTCCGATGATTTTTCCCCACTTGCACTAAATTAGTTTTAACTCCATTATTTTCCAATTCTTTTTTCAGCCAATTCCCCGCCTCATCATCGCCCACTCGAGTGGCACAAAAAGTTTCAATTCCTAGTCGCGCGAGTCCCGAAGCCACATTGGCCGCGCAACCACCAATCGATTCGTGGCACGAAGCACAAACTTGATATTTAGCACCCAGTTCAAAAACAATTTTTTTCTGCGCCTCTAAATCCTCGGGAGTTTCCAAAATTTCTCCTTCATTAATTGGAAAGATAATATCCTTCGCCATTGAGCCAATACATATTATTTTAGTCATAAGTTTATATACCGATTCGAATCTTCGAATATATTCGAATTCACGAATCTACGAATAATAATTTATACCTTTTATTTATTATTCGTAGATTCGCATGTTATTCGTAGATTCGCATCGCGATTATATTATTAACGATTCCTTTTCCATTACTTTCGGCTTTTCAATATTCATTATATCCAAAATTGTTGGCGCGATGTTGCCTAAGATTCCACCGTCTTTTAGTTTTGAATTTTTAAATTTTTCTGAAACCAAAAGAAATGGCACTGGATTTTTGGTATGATATGTATGAGCCTGATTGGCTTTTTCGTCAAACATTTTTTCCGCATTGCCGTGATCAGCTGTGATGATCAAGTTTCCTCCGCGCTGTAAAACTTCTTTGGCAAGAATTTCGATTTGTTGATCCAAGACTTCGCAAGCTTTCACGGTTGCACCCAAATCTCCCGCGTGTCCCACCATATCCGCATTGGCAAAATTTACCGTATAAAAATCATACTTATTTTTTTGCATTTTTTCCAAAAGATATTTGGTAATTTTTGGCGCTGACATTTGTGGCATCTTAGCATAGGAATCAATTTTCGGTGAAGGAACCATAATTCGATTTTCACCACTCACTGGATCCGCATAACCGCCATTTAAAAAATATGTGATATGGGCAAATTTTTCTGTTTCTGCAATATATAACTGCTTGAATTTTGCAAGAGACATCGGTAAAGTTCCCATGAGTGGCTGATCATCCCAGACAGTATGCACATTGAGATCTGGTCCGAAATCAGTAAGCGCCGTAAAATATAAATTTTTAATGTGATCGATAATCGGCATATCATCATTGATAATTGCTGTTCTATTGGAAGCTACAAATAATTTGGAAAATTGCCGAGCACGATCGGATCGTAGATTGAAAAATACTAAACTATCCTTTTCTTTGAGTCTTACAATCGGAGAATTATTTTCCAATATCACTGTCGGCAAAATATATTCATCACTAAGCCCATTCTCATAAGCTTTTTCAATCGCCTTTTCCGGACTATCCGCTTTTTCTCCTCGCGAAAAAACAATTGCATCATAAGCCTTTATCAATCGATCCCAATTTTTACTGCGATCCATCGCATAAAATCTTCCCGAAAGTGTAGCAATTTTTCCAATTTTTTCTTCAGCCATTATACACTGAAAATTTTTGAGGTGTGTGAGTGCGCTTTTTGGATATGAATCCCGTCCATCAGTAAAAAGATGACAATAAACTTCTTTTATATCGTTATTTTTAGCTAGTTTCAAAATGGCGCGAAAATGTTCGGGGTCACTATGCGGACTGTCGTTATCTCCCACCATTCCCATTAAATGGAAATTGCCTCCGTTTTCCTTGCTATGCCGAATCGAACCCATTAGTGCCGGATTCATAAAAAAAGTTCCGTCTTCAATGCTTTTAGTAATATAGAAATTGTCTTGAAGCGCAATTCGACCCGCACCAATATTCATATGTCCCGCCTCCGATCCACTCATTTTATTATCCGGCAATCCCACATCAGACCCTGTCGCACCCAATAATGTATTTGGATAAAGTTCAAACAACCGATCAAGTGTCGGCCGTTTGGATAAAGTTATAGCATTATATTTGCTCGCCGGAGCAACGCCATAACCGTCGAGGATAACAAGCATTGTAGGAGATTTTTGTTTGAACATAGGTAATTTTATAATTTTTAATTTTGTAATTTTTAAATAAATCTTAAATCTAAATTTTTAAACGGATAAATATTGTCATTCCTATGAAAACAGTAATCCAGTCGTAAATTATTAAATTTCTACACTAGATCCCCGCTTTCGCGAGGATGACAGAAGCACTAAAAATTAGAATTTATTTATAAAATTAAAAATTAGAGGGTTGAGAATTCTATATTTCTTCTTCAATCCTCAAAAGTCTGTTATATTTACAAATTCTTTCTCCGCGTGACAGCGAACCTGATTTCATATATTCCGCACCTGCTCCCACTGCCAAATCAGAAATAAAATCATCCGTCGTTTCCCCACTTCGGTGCGATACCACAACTTTCATTTTGTTTTTCTTAGCCAATTTTATGCATTCAATAGTTTCACTAAGTGTTCCGATTTGGTTAACTTTGATAAGCACCGCATTGCAAGATTTTTCTTCTATCGCTTTTTTAAGACGTTTAACATTAGTCACAAGTAAGTCATCCCCGATAAGCATTACTTTCACGCCAATTTTTTCATTCATTGCCTGCCAACCAGAAAAATCATTTTCGTTCAAGCCATCCTCAATAGAAATAATATTATATTTTGGAATCCATTCATTATAAATATTTACCAACATTTCACGCGTGAGCGTGGAATTTTCTGGCTTAAAAATATATTTGTCTTCTTTTTCATCATAAAAAGAATTAGCCGCTGTATCTAACCCGATACTAGCTTCTTCTCCATTTTTATAACCAGTTTTTTCAATCGCTTCGTTTATCAATTCTAGCGCTTGAGCATTGCTTTCTAATTTTGGTGCAAATCCGCCTTCATCTCCCACAGCCACACTGTATTTTTTACTCCTCAAAATTTCCATCAGTGAATGAAAAATTTCACTACCCGCACGCAATTGCTCTTTGAAAGTTTTGATTCCATTTGGCACTAATTTATATTCCTGAATGGAAAGTCCAGAGTCGCTATGTTTTCCGCCGTTTATAATATTAAACATTGGCATCGGAATTTTATATTTTTTTGTGGGAAATTTATAAGTTTTAGCAATATATGCGTAGAGTGGCAAATTATCTTCCAAAGCTGAAGCGCGACAAACCGCCAAGGAAACTCCCAAAATTGCGTTTGCTCCAAGATTGGATTTATTTTCCGTCCCATCGAGTTCCAACATTTTTTCATCAATTTCTTTTTGGTTTTCTGCTTCCATTCCAACAACAATTTTGGAAATTTTTTCATTGACATTCTCCACGGCCATTAAAACTCCTTGGCCATGATAACGATCCGGATCTTTATCTCTAAGTTCCAACGCTTCATAAGCACCAGTAGAAGCACCACTCGGTACCGCTGCACTAGCTTTAACTCCCGATTCCAATTCAACCTCAACTTCCACAGTCGGATTTCCCCTCGAATCCAAAATCTCCCGCGCAAATATTTTTTTGATGTTGCTCATTTAGTTTTATTTAATTGAATATTATTTATATAAGTTACAAACATACAAAATTTTACAAAAATACGAAAATACAAAATCTATGCTTTTTTGTACTTTTGTATTTTTGTAATTATTCGTACTTTTGTAGGAACTTAACTTTTTAAAATTAATCCTTCAAACAAAGGATGCCCGGCATTTCTCCCCCTCCCAAATAATCCAACATTGCTCCGCCACCCGTCGACACAAAATCTATTTTATCCGTAGCATTATTTTTTTCCAAAATTTCTAATGTTTCTCCGCCGCCAACTACCGTATATGCGCCTGAATCCAAAACCGTTTTTAAAATTTCATTGGAACTCACGGCATATTTTTCGTCTTCAAATTTTCCGGTCGGTCCATTCCAAACAATTGTCTTTGCCCTGGAAATTATTTCTTTGAATTTTTCCAAAGTTTTCGAGCCAATATCTAATCGATCATCGATAAAATCAAACGGTAAAATTACTTTTTCACTAAACTCTTTTTTTTGATCCAGTGCTTCGTTGGCAATCTTCCCACCGACTAAGATATTATCATACTTTTCTTCAAAAAATTTGATTACCGGCAGTTTTGTTTCAATTTTTGCTCCACCGATAATCGCCACCGCCGGATGCGCAAAATCATTTTTGATCTTTTCCATCTCCTCAATTTCTTTTTGCAATCGCAATCCGGCAAAACTTGGAATTAGTTTTGCCACTCCAGACACACTGGCATGATCTCGATGAGAAGCACTAAATGCATCGTTAACAAAAATATCAAAACCCGCCGAAAGTTTTTTGGAAAATTCGGCTTCATTATTTTCATCTCCCGCGTAAAAGCGAACATTTTCCAAAAGAATTATTTCTCCGTCAGCTAAATTCTCTAAGCTACTCATTCTTTCTTCACCAATACAATCAGAAATGAATTTAATTTTCTTTCCTAAAATATTTTCTGCGTCATCTTTTAATTGTAATAATGATAAACTTTCATCGAAGCCTTTGGGCTTGCCCGCCGTAGCTTTAGCGAAGGAGGGTCGTCCCAAATGGGAAATAAGTGCCACTTTACAATTCTTTTCTAATAAAAATCTTACCGTTTCTTTGCAAGCTTCAATTTTGAATTTTTCCTTCACTTTTCCATTTTCCAACGCCACATTAAAATCCACTCGCAAAAGTACTTTCTTATTTTCCAAATTAGCATCTTGTATTTTTCTCATATTTATACTCTACTTCGCTTACTTAATTGTAGAATTATTTTTAGAAAATTATTTCTTTAATCGCAATTGCTTTGCGTTTTTGGAAGTTATGATACTTTCTCCTATTTGCTTTTCTACTTCTACTCTAGCTTTTTTTGCAGCATATCCACCCTTGCGAGCTACTATCTTATTTTCATCCAAACTTTTCGGTTTTTGTTTTTTAGATATAACTGTAGTAGATGCTTCAGCCAACATATTCAAAACTAGTTCTAAGTTAGTCATATTATCCCGCAAATTTTCTTTCTTGAGACCTTTTAATTTCTTATAATCTTTCATGCCTCTATCCGCCTAGGCATGCGTAATTTCGTTTGTCAAAATAGCATATTCCAAGCCTTCTTTCATTCCTCTTTCTTGCCACTCATCCGTCAACTCTTTTCTGACTTCAATACTTTTTAATCGCTGATTAATCCATTCTTTGGAATATCCTTTTTGCAAATAGGTTTTCATTACTCGATCAATTGCCAGTTCTGGATCTTGGGTTTCTTCTATTCTCTCATATCCAACACGCGCCAACCAAATTTTAAGAGGTTCAGCATTTGGGGAAGGAATTGATTGTATAATCCTTAGAAGAGTTTCTGTATCGGCAACATCAGTCAGATAGTATTTACCATCAGAGGATCTCAACTTCAGTTGTCCCATTTTTTGGGACAACTCACTTCCTTCTTGAGTTAGCTTTGTTTTTAAGGCATTCCAATACTTTCTTGGCCTTGGGCTTCCGGTTAATATTTCAACAATATCAATCACTGAAAAATACCAGATTTCCTTTTCGGCATCCCAAGCACGCCTAATTTCTTTCTGATTAAATAAAATTATTGCATTTGTTTTTTTTATGTTCATATTTTTTTCTTTACGAACTACGAAATTAGCAAAATACGAAAAATTTTTGAGCTTATATTTTTCATATTAATTTTATTTTCGTACTTTCGTATTTCGTTCATTTCGTATTTCGTAAAATTAATGGAAATGCTTTCCGGCTCCCAAAATTCCCACTATCACTCCAATCATCGCAGTAATGGCGGTGAATATCCAAATTCTCATTGTGACTTTTGTTTCCGGCCAACCCAAGGCTTCAAAATGATGATGAATGGGTGCCGCTAAAAAAACTTTTCGCTTAAAAAATTTCTTGCTAGTAAGTTGAATAACTACTGAACCAGATTCAAAAATATAAACAGCTACAATAATAAGCAAAACTAAAGCTGAATTAGTAAGCATTGCCACTATGCCCAAAGTTATTCCAAGCGACATCGCTCCTGTATCTCCCATAAAAAATCTGGCTGGATAAACATTAAACCAAAGAAAAGCCAAAAGCGCCCCGGAAATCGCCGCGCAAAAAGAAGCCAGATCTATTTTATTTTGTGAAAAAGAAATCAAAGCAAATGAACCAAAAGCCATTAGTAATATTCCCCCATTTAGTCCATCCAAGCCATCAGTTTCATTGGAAGATATAGCAGTAAAAAGAATGATGAAAATGAAAAGTGGAATATACCAAAGACCAATAGAAAAATCTCCCATTGCCGGAACATGAATTTTGTCCCAGCCTAATTTATAATAAAACCACCAAGCGCCAAGAATAGAAATCACGATCAGCCAACCGAAACGAGAAAAAAATCTCATCCCGCCTCCCTTATTTTTTCCAATTCCACGGACACTCATATAATCATCACATAGTCCCAAAATTCCCGCCGAAACAAGGGCAAAAAGGGGAAGCCAGACTTGAGACCGACTCAAAAAATCCAATCGGGCGATAAATCTTGTTTGAAAAAAACTAGCCACATTGGGAAAAAGATAATGCGAAGCGAAAGCTAAGGCAGTTACAGAAAACCACACTAGTACTCCACCCATAATTGGCGTACCGGCTTTGTGTTTATGCATCTCGTTCACATAGGTAAGTTTTTTTCCATCCACTGAATTTTCTTTTATCTTTATTCCAATTTTATATTTATACAATATGTGCGTCCAAAATGGTGTGAGCAAAAACGCCAAAACAAAAGCCAAAAAACCAGTGACCAAAATTTTCATCACATCCACCACTTGAGGAATAGTTTGTATTTGAGATATATTCATATCATTATTTACGAACTACGAAATTAACGAAATACGAAAAAAATTTTAAGCTTATATTTTTCATATTAATTTTATTTTCGTACTTTCGTATTTAGTATTTTTTTCGTAGTTCGTAAAGACTACCGCCACTCATAATTATCAAAAGTCCATTCCACCATTTTTTTCATATCCTCCCAACGATTTTCATCATTAAGTATCACGGAAACTATTTTATGTTTTCCGCTCGGATCAACTGCTACAGTCAGAAGTGACTTTCCCGCTAGTGGAGTGAAACCGGTTTTTCCTCCCAGACAACTCGGCATTTCGCGAAGCAACATATCGGTATTTTTTAACTGATGCATATATCTACCATCCACCGAATAAATTTGCTCTTCCTCTATCCTCATTATATCCCAAATTAAATCGTATTGTAAGGAGTAAACTGCAATTCTAGCAATATCATAGCTCGACGAATAACATTGGGACTCTTTGCCGTCAATTTCTAATCCGGAAGGTGTGCAAAAATTAGTATCTTTTAATCCCAAACTTTTTGCTTTTTCATTCATCATCTTTACAAAATTTTCCGGCGTTTTAGCAATATGAATTGCCAAAGCCGTCGCCGCATCATTAGCGCTATCCAAAAGCATAGCTTTTAAAAGATTTCGTACAGTTATTTTTTCTCCTGCAAACATTCTATTTGAATTACAAAAAACGCTAGTTGGGCAACCGACTGTTGTGCCATCAATATTGAGAGCAACATCAGTAATTGTCACGCTCTCTTCCAAATTTTGAATATTTTCCACCACCAAAACCGCCGTCATAATTTTTGTCAGCGAGGCAATTTGTGTTTGTTTCCTGCCATTTTCATAATGCAAAATTATCCCACTATCAACATCAATTACCACTGACGAACCGGCCCAAATTTTCATATCCGCATAATCCTCTTTGCACCATACATTCAAATTAGAAAAATTTTTACCATTCAAAGGAGAAAGATTTTGAAAAATAAGATTTTGGGGATTTTTACTTTGATATTGAATTTTTTCTTCTTTCTGTTTTTCTTCGCCCAGTACTCGGTTCTCAAATTTCAGCGGAATATTTTTTTCATAGTCAGCTTTGAGCACCAAACTTCCATACATAAAAATAGGTAAAAATGGAACTATTAAAATTGCAAAAATTATATTAAACATTATTGATTTGGAAAATTGTTATTGGAATTGGAAATTAGAAAAAAGTTTTTAAGTTCAATTTTCCCTTTTCTTATTTCCTAAACTATTCTCTATTTTCTTTTTCACTAATTTTAACCAACAATCACGCTTTCTATCCGACTATCTTTCGCCAATGTCTCAAAATCTGGCAATTTAGAAATATCATCCAGCCCGAGTTTTTTCAAAAATTCAAAAGATATTTTGTAAAGATAGCTCCGGCTGTCATTCGGGTTATTCACCCTTTCCAAAAGCCCGCGCATCATCAAGTTTCGCAAAGTAAAAGTGCAATTGACTCCGCGAATCGCTTCGATATTAATCCGAGAAATTGGTGCGCGATAAGCTACGATTGAAAGCACTTCCAACGCCGCCTTACTCAAACTTTCCTGAATTTCACTTTTTATCAGTTCGGAAATAATCTGCGAATTTTCTGGCGCTGTCGCCATTTGAATTTGGTCTTCTTTTTTAATTATTATTATTCCACGATTTCCGGCATATTCACCTTGCAAAACCATAACGGCATTTTCCACTTCCGGATTTTCTACTCCAGCAATTTTGGCAATCCGAGAAATTTTCACCGGTTCACCACTCATAAACAATATACTCTCAATTATTGATTTTAATTTTTCAAGTTCCATAATCAGTGATTTAAATTTAGACTGCTGAAGAATATTATTTTTGAGGTTTATCCTGTTTGAGGATGTCGTATTTCTCCAAAACTTTGGCTTTTCAGCTGTTGATCGGGGGCGAAAGTTTTGGCAAGAAATTCGACATCCGAGTTATAAACCGAAAAAATATTATTCTTCAGTAATTTGAAATTAATTATTTTTTAAACTTAGTTTTATATCTTCAAACAAATTAGTCTGCTCTACTTCAATCAGTCTTTGTTTTATCATTTCCAGCATTGCCAGAAATGACACAATCACTTCCACCTTATCCGTTGATTTTTCCACTAAATCAGCAAATGATGATTGAATTTTTTCCCGTAAAAAAATTTCCAAATCGTTTATTTTTTCTTCCAATGTCACCACCTCGCTGACAATTTCATTGGATAATTTTTCCAGAATCGGAATTTCACTCAAGATTGCGAGAAAATGTTTTTTGAAATCATAGATATTAAAATCCTCCGGTGGATAAAAAACCGCTTTGACATCAGTAAATCCCTCTCGAGAATAGCAAATTTTTCCGCTCTGGGCAATTTTTCCCAATTTTATTGAAGCTTCCTTGAATTTTTTATATTCTTCCAATTGATGAGTCAAATCTTGAATTTCCTCTTCTTCCTCTTCACTAAATTTTAGCATCAGCAAAAGTGCCCGCGATTTGATGAGAATTAGACGAGATGCCACGGACAAAAAATCTGCTAGGTGTTCCAGATTGATGCTTTGATTGTCTTTTATATAATCCAGATATTCACTGGCCACCCGAGACAAACTCAATTGGGTAATTTCCAATTTTTCTTTCTGAATCAATTCCAAAAGCAAATCCATCGGGCCTTCAAATTTTTCTGTTTTAACATTATACAATATTTTGGAAATTTTTAATTTTATAATTTTATAATTTTTAAATAATTTATAATGCTAAAATTTTTAAACATTAAAAATTAAGATTTATTTATAAAATTAAAAAAAATAAAAATTATTTTTTTCGATTGAAACTCCCCCTAATCACTTCTTCTTTTTTAATATATTCAGCTACACTCAAAAGTAGCGACTCCGTGTATTCTCCCGACCCGACATATATTTTCTTGTTTTTAAGCAGTAAGCTATCCACAAAAATTTCCATTTTGAGAAGCTCCGCAAATGGCGGTGTCGCTCCAACTTTTCCCAAAAGATTCTTCTTCATCCAGACTTCCTTGGCAAAGTCAATTTTTTTGACGCTCTTAAGCCCTTGCTTTTTTCTTCGCGCGTTTATAGTTTTCAAAAGTTTTTGTTTGTCTAGATTTTTATTCCCAGAAATTAACGCTAGAAGATAATCGTTATCCACTTTCATTACCAAAGCCTTGGCCACCATTTTTGGTTCTATTTTTTCCGTCTGCGCTGTGTCCCAAGCGGTAAAAGTGGTTTTGTGATCAATGATATTAAATTTATACTTCTTATCCTCCAGATATTTTAATATTTTTTTGCTTAGAGCCATAAATTTAGCTTATTTATTACCCTCCTATCATATCATAACTGGCTATTTTTTCCAAGACAAAGCATATTTCACACCAAAAACTAAAAATTATGTAACTTATTACATAATATGCTACTTACATTATTATCTCGCGTCTATTCAAAAGAATGCTTTTGAGATTAAAAAAATACTCTTACTAGCTTAAAAGACACTTAGCCATTTTAATTCTAATTCTTAGCGAGGAGAATAGGTTTATTAAATTATTTCACAAGTTTTAGTCTAGTTTTTGGATTATCAAAAATAACCTCGTTCGGATTAAATTCTTCTGGATTATAATCTTTATCTCCGATCCATTCCATAATTTCATCATATTCTGAATGTTTGGGATTTTTGAGTATTTCTAATTTTTCATAATATCCCCAGATAGCTCCACTATCTTCAAAAGGGCAAGCCATCTTGCCATCTATGCAAATTGGATATTTCTTATTTTTTTCTTTTGGTAATATTTTTTCCAAAATTACCGAGTGCTCCCAACTGTCACCAAAATCATAAGTATAATTCATTTTTTCAAACTTCGAAAACCAATCCTTTATTTTCTCTTTCCATCCTGGCAAAACTTCCATAAATCCATCAGGATCTGGAATTCCAATGTGTTGTATATTACTCAATTTTCCTCTTGAAATAACAGTTCTAAATTCATGCAAATGATAATCCTCCCAACCCATCGAGTCTTGAATAGCTACATGCAAATCCCAAAAACTATAATTTTCCGGCACCTGAATTCTTCTCCAAATTGATGGCTTAGAATCCTTTAGAACTATTTTAAATTGATAAACATTTTGATAGTTTTCTTTTTTCATAGATATTAATAAAAAATTATTTAGTTTATATGAAAATCAATTTTTAAATCCTGCATAAATTGAATAAAACCTGCCGTATTAACAAAATAATTATTTTTGTTTCTTCTTAGGGAATCTGCAATTCTATAAAGTTGTTTTTCTAATTTAGTTCCATTTTTATTCGGCCTTGAAACAGCTAAGTATTTCATATAGCACCCATCCAAGAAAGCAATATAATGGATATCTCTATTAGATTCCTTTAGCTCGAGAATTGAAATTAACTCGGAGATAGAAGAATTCTGCGCACCACCTTCTCCGTTGATATGCTTTGCTTCTAAAATAAAAATTTTATTTTTTATTTTAAAAATGCAATCAGGTACCTTATCTTTCTTACTAAAATTAAATTTTATCTCAAAATATTTTTTAATATCTCTTATCCTAAAATTACCCTTGCTTTTATTAATTTTAGCTATTTTATTATCCAAATCAGATATTTCAGAAGCTAATATCAATCCAGAAAGTTTAATAACTTTTGCTTCGCCATCATCACTTCTTCTTTTGGCAGTTTGCGCATCATTATAAGCTTGTAATGAATTTTTATCAGTTTTTTGATACCCTCTTTCTTTCAAATAAATAATAAGAGATTTTCTCGCCGCCCTAACGCGCTCTGATAAACTATAATATTTATCGTTAGAAAGTTCGTCTGCGCTTAAATCACATGTACGCAGAAAAAAAGCAAAATATGATTTTTCACAACCCTTCTTTCCAAGTAAATTGAGCAGGTTTTCAATTTCTTTATCTGCTAGTCTACTGCTTATTTTTGAAATATAATCCTCGAGAGCTAAAATATTTTTATATTCTCTCTCTTCTATGATTGATTCTAGAAAAGGATAGAATTTTTCATCCCATATGGGCTCTGGACTATTAAGCGATACATCAAAGTAATGCTGGTTGTTTTTTATCATATTCGAAATTATTAAGATATAAGTAATTAATAAATTTATAAACAAAGTCAAAACCAATCCTCTTTCGATCATTATCCCGATAATTAGTCAAAAATAACGAAAGATAATCATCTCTTAGTTTATTTATTTCCAAATTAAAAATCTCTACTAATTTTTCCTGTTGCTTTAGGGAAATTTTTTTATCAAAAACTAAATAAATCATATGCCTTGATGATTTTTTACTAATAAGACAATCCAACCCATATTTTCTTATGTTCTCAAGTGCAATTTTCCCATGTTCAGAACCGCTATCAATTGCTTTTAAAAGAATTATATTTGAATTTATTGTTTTGTACAAATCTTCCGACACGCCAACTTCTTCAATATTTTTTACATGATTGATCGCGGCTTTTATTTTTCTGTTTCCACTTATAATATCTTTTTCTGTTAAACGATAGATGCCTAAATAATTTTTTTGATCGTCAACAAGTTTCAAAATTTCTCCACCAATTGCCCAATCATATTCTTTTTTTAGTTCAATGGATATTTTTTTATTTTCTGGAAAAATAGAAGTTTCAACTTTGAAGTTATCTTCAAATAAATTTTTCTTTTTTCTATAATAAAATGCTATCACATTATAAGTCGTATCGGGAAAAACTTGCTGTTTAAAATAATTCATCCTAACTATTTTAAATTTCGAGAAAAAAATATGCCTAGTTTTTTTTGAATTCTCTGCCGATAAAAAATTAATTGGAACAATCACGATTCCTTCTTCGCTATTCATAAGAGAATTTAGAGATAGCTGATATAAATCTTCGAAACCAGAATTTTTAAAATACTGGGTTTTTATTTTATCATTGGCCTTATTCACATTTAAATAGGGTGGGTTAGTAATAACAAATTTATATTTTTTAGGATTTGCGATGCTATCATTAAAAAATATTTTTCTATTATCTACATATTTTTTATCTACATCATATCCAGAAATTTTTTTCGCTTTGTTTTTTTCTGCCCATTCAATTAAATCACCCCCGCCAGCAAAAGGATCAGCTAAATCCTTTCCATTAATAAAACTTTCAAAGCCACTAAGAATATAGTCAGAATTTTTAGTAAAGAATTGTCCGAATTGTTTTTTTTCTTCTTTTTTTGTCATACATTTATATTTATTTTAACACTTTTTAAGCAATATAAGAAATATAATTCTAGAATCAATGCATCCCTTACTGATGATATTATATCACTCTATATATTTTTGGCAACTCCTCCACTGTGGATAACTTTTTCAACAAAAAAGCTTTTTCCGAAAGCCCTTTTTATCTTATTTCCTCCAATCCTTTACCAAGAACCCGCCTCTAACTTTTTTGATCGTCAATTTTTGCTTTTCTTTCCAGCCAAGTCCCCGCACTTCTTCGGCTGGCAAAGTAACCGCAAAACTTCTTTTGCCGACACGGGTTAGTTTTCTTGTGTTTTTATCTTTCATATTTTTTGCTCCTTACTATGCTACTTACCTTGCTACTTACACGCCTTCTCCATTTCTTTCTCACTTTTATTATCAGTAAGATGATATGCCGGCCAAAGCGCAGAAAAAACAATCAGTCCTGTGAGCACAAAAACGAATTTCACTGGCAAAAATAAAAAGACAAAGGAGGAAAGGACAGTTGCAAAAATATAGGCTACGGGCATAGAAGTTCGGAAGAAATCAACCACATCCACATCTCGGCAATCAATTCTTTTATAAAAATAGGAATCCCGTATAATTTCAATTAGCGATGCTCCAATCCTAGTGGTAAATAAGATCAGCGCCCATTTCACAACACTGCCGGTTCCCATAAAATAAATTAGCATTGTTGAAACTCCCATTGCTAAAAGTGAAAAAAATAAAAGTTCTTTTTCTCCAATTTTCTTGTCCGCCCATAGTCCCGCGGGATATTGAAAAATCACAAAAGGAATAAGCATCACAGAAAAAATCTTTCCGATATCACCCCAAGAAAAACCTAAATCAATTAGATAAATCGGAGTATAAATAACCATCAGAGCATAGAAAAATTCCAGCACGAAAGAAATATAATATATCCGCATAATATTTTTTCTGGCGAAAACTTTTTTCAAAATATCCGCTACCTTCAATTTCTGCTCAAATTTATCATTAACATTGCGTAGCCCAATTAATCCGAAAATAAAAACAAAAATATTTAAAATCAAAGAAAAAATGAAAACTCCATGATATCCCATATTATCTAAAATATAGGTCGAAACAAAAGGACCGAATAAAAATCCGGCATTGAGAATAGTAAGATGCACTCCGCGAATTCTTCCTGACATTTGATCAGTAGAAACTCCTTCAATAATCAGATCAAGCACTACCCATTCAATATGACCCAGGATTATATATAAAATCATCAGTATCATTCCGGCTTTTGAAGGTTCCAACAAAATCAAACCAAAAATGACAATCAGTTTGGCAAAAAGAGAGAAATAAAAAACATTAGCCTTGCCTAAGACCCTCACGACTTTATGTAAATTAAGAAGAATGACTAAAAATATTATGTAAGAAACAGCATAAAAAATTCCCACATTTTCCGTGCCGATTGCCAACTTGAAATACGACGACATCACATAAATGAGAATAGCCTGCGCAAAACCCAACAAAAAAGTGATGAATGTCATCAACTTTATTTTATTCTCATCTAATTTTTCTTTGTGTTTTTTCACTAGCTTTATTTTTTTCTAAATTAGTGCTGGGACTATTATTTTACGGCGCCAATCTCTTGACATCGCGCGGGAAAAGAATGGCTTCTTTGATTGAAGCAATACCAAGAATTTTTTGCACAATGCGCTCTGATCCCAATCCCCAACCACCATGCGCTGGCATACCCAGCTTGAAAACTTCCAAATAGTCTTTGAAGTCTTCCGGATTAAGTTTATGTTTTTTAATATTATTTACTAATTGCTGATAATTATGAATTCTTTGACTACCAGTTGCAATTTCCACTCCGCGAAAAAGCAAATCAAAACCTTCAGTAAATTGCGGATCGTCACTGCTTGGCATTGTATAAAACGGCTTGGCACTGGCGGGATAATGTGTAATAAAAATAAAATCGCTGTCGTAAGTTTTTTTGGCCCATTCACAAATCAATCTTTCTCCTTCCGGATCGATATCAATTCCTTCCGTTTCTTTGTTATATTCTTTTTTGAGAATTTCCAAAGCTTCCACCAATTTTATCTGCGGAAAATTTTCCGACACCGAAATTTCACTTTCATATTCCGCCAGTTCTTTGGCACATTTTTCTTTGACATCTTTTATAATTCTTTTCATCACTAATTCTAACTCATCCATAATTTCGGAAAAATTTTCAATAAATCCCATTTCGGCGTCGAGGCCTGTATATTCATTAACATGGCGAGTGGTGAAATGCGGTTCGGCGCGAAAAACTGTACCAATTTCAAACACTCGCTCAAAAGCGCCGACACCAGCTTGTTTGTAAAATTGTGGGCTTTGCGCCAAATAGGCTTCTCTTTTGAAATATTTTATTTTGAAAAAATTCGCTCCGCCTTCCGTGGCAGCGGAAAGAATTTTCGGGCTTTTTATTTCCAAAAAACCTCTTTCTCTCATCACCTCTCCATAAGATTTCAAAATTTGCGAATAAACCTTGAAAATATCATTGACTTTTTTATTTCGAAGCGACAAGTTTCGATTATCCAAAAGAGTATTTAAATTTACATCCAAATCTTTTTTTGAAACATCAAAGGGAAGTTCTCCTTCCACCCGAGAAATTATATCCATCTTTTCCACTTCAAGTTCCACTCTACCTAATGGATTTTCATTTTTTTCTTGTCCACCCGGGCGCTCTTTCACCAAGCCTTCCACAGAAATTACATATTCACTGCGAACTTCTTTGGAAATTTGATGCGCCTCCACTTTGTCTGGAATGACCACCATTTGAATTATTCCTGAACGATCGCGCAGATCGATAAAAATAAGTTTGCCGTGGTCGCGCCTGACAGAAACCCAACCGGAAAGCTTAACTTTTTGGCCAATTAAATTTGGTGTCTCTGAAATTAAAATCCGTTTCATAATATTAGTTCTAATTCGCTTTAATTAGCTTAATTTTCGCGAGTTTCCAATAGTTCCCCAACTTTTTTGGAAAGTTCGCTTGGAATTATCTTAGTTTTTACAAAAAATTCATTGGCTCCCATTTCCTTAACTTTTTGTTCAACGCGTTCTTCTACTGAAGCGCTAAGAACAATGATCGGAATATTTTTAGTTTTTTCCTCCAGTTTTAATTTTTCAATTATCTCATCTCCCATCATCGCCGGCATCATCATATCAATAATAAATAAATCAAAATCCTTACTCAAAGCTTCCTTGAGACCCCAAGCGCCATTGTTAGCTGTTTCTACTGTATAACCATCTTGGCGAAGTTTTTGTCCAAACATTTCTAAAAAAATTTCTTCATCTTCGATGAAAAGAATTTTCTTTTGACTATTGGCTTCTTTTTTTTGAGATAACTTTTCATCTCCATTTTGCAAAGCTTCATTTTTTTTACTTTCCGCGTTCTGATTCATTCTGCGTGATATTTCTTTGACCAAATCAGATGGCGTATAATCTGCTTTTATGATAAAACCGTCCACGCCCAGTTTCATTGCTTTGTCCTGGTCTTCTTTTTGACTAAGATTACTAAAAACAAAAATTTTCATTTCCGGATTATATTCCCCTCCACGAACATTTTGCAAAACTTCAAAACCATCCATTTTCGGCATAATAAGATCAAGAAGCATTATGTCGATTTTTTCAGTCTTATTGAGACTCACCGCTTTTTCTCCCGAGTCAGCCGTCAAAACTTCATACCCGCTGTCCGCAAACTTTTTCTGGTATATTTCAGAAATCATTGGATCATCCTCAACAATAATAATTTTTG
>PCRW01000022.1:1034-7614 GCA_002772115.1 Candidatus Moranbacteria bacterium CG23_combo_of_CG06-09_8_20_14_all_35_22 | reverse complement strand
AAATCCAAAACAGAAAAATTTTCTTTTCCTTTTTGAAAAAAATTTAGGCGCGCGACATCAAAAAAATGTGGAGAAAATTTTTCTGTTTTGGGATGCAAACTTCTTCAAAGTTTGCGGGCGGAAGCGGGGCGGAGGTCAGGCTGAATTTTGAAAAAAAGTTCGAGCTTGGTTGTAAATCCGCACCAAAAAAACATTGCCTTTAAAAAGGCAATGTTTTTAATTTCAAATTTTGACTTAGCTCATTGTTTCAAACGAAAAATATCTTCCAGATTATCTAGTGGTTTTTCAAATTCTGTGTTCCGAGCATTTGATTCTTGAATAATTTTTTCAAAATTCTCCCGATTGAAAACTGCTTCGTTTTTATCCTTTTTTATTTGAATATATTCTTGAACACGCGCGTCATCCCACTGCGAAGCAAAAATATAATTATACCAAAGAAAAATTAGAAATCCGGCAGACAGCAAAATGATAAGCAGTGCCAACCATTGTAATTTTTTGTAAAAAAAATCAAGCAGACTCCGACGAGAAAAATTGAAAACAAAAAGTTTTCTTAA
The DNA here is from genome assembly GCA_002772115.1 of Candidatus Moranbacteria bacterium CG23_combo_of_CG06-09_8_20_14_all_35_22. Classification (GTDB taxonomy): domain Bacteria; phylum Patescibacteriota; class Minisyncoccia; order Moranbacterales; family UBA2206; genus UBA2206. The sequence continues at coordinate 7,060 of PCRW01000022.1, read as the reverse complement.
TTTGTCCGCATCTATTCGCATGTTAAAATTTATTTTCATAGTTATTGTCTTTGCGTATAAACTAAAGCATTGATAGCGCTTAGAATAATTTCCTGTTTCTTTTCTTCTTCTTGCGCCTTGTCCGGTGAAAAAACATTGGTTTTGTTTTTTGCCGAATTATCCTCCAAAATTATTTTTTTAGAATCAATTGAAATAATATTTACATAAAAATGACTATTTTCTAACAGATGGATAAAATCAATTAATGATTGGTAATTTCCTCGTAAGCTAATCTGCATTGGAAAATAATTATCATAAGCAATTTCTTCCATTAACCCTTTTTGCCCTTTATTTTTTTTCGCATCATTTTTTATTTTAGCAATTTCTTTTGGATCCACTTGATCCCCGATTTTCAAATCAATTATATTGCCAGACTTTTGGGCAATTGAATCGATGCTTTCGATAAAACTTATCTCACTACCTGAACTCAAAATCACTTCTATTGAATTTTTCTGTGTTTCATAATCCTGCCAATCTTTTTCCATTTGAGGCAAATTGCTAAGCCGAGCCTCTTCTATTTGTTGATCAATTAAGTTTTTTTGCACCTGTTCAGAAATATATTTTATCTTATCAATTAAGAAAAAAACAACAAAGTAAACCGCCACTCCGAAAATAAGGGCGTATATTGTAATTATTATTAGTAATTTATTTTTCAGCCAGATATTTTTCATTGATTTTTCAAACAATTACCATCTAAATTAAAATCTATTTTAAAGGAAATATTATTTTTATCCACTAAATTATCTAGGGGTAAATTTATATCCAAAAAACATTCTTCCTTGGCAAGTTTTTCTTTAAGCAAGATGAGATTATCTCGCGTATCCGAAGTTCCCAAAAGACTGATTGAATAATCCAGAGTCGTGATTGAATTTATCGCTATACCAGGAAAAACCAGCCCGTTTAATTTTAGAAAAAATCTCGACCAATACAGCTGACTTTTTTTTATTAGTGCGACATCGGAAATTTTTTGGTTAACCTTTTTAAAATTTTCGTCATATTCTTTTAGCTTGTCATATTTGCCATCATTGGAATCTTTTTGTTCTGTCTTTACAACTGAATTAAAATTCAAACTCAAGATATAATTAAAACTAAAAAGGAAAATAACAAAAACCGCCAGCACCACTGTGAGAAAAATTTCTATTTTTATAATTGCTGATACCAAGTTTTTTTTCGCTATTTCTTCCTTTTTTTTCAGTGGTATCAGATTAAGTTTTATTTCCATAATCAGCGCCCCGCATAGCCAAGCCAACAGATACTGCGTAACGATTCAGATCTGCTTGTTTTATGCTAGGTATTTTTTTGCCAAAATTTAAATTTATCCACGCGTCACCCAAAACTATTTCATAAGAAAGCTTGGGTTTTAAATATTCCAATAGTCCTTTTAGGTTCGCTCCGCCTCCAGTTAAGATAATTTTTACTTTCTTAATATTATTTTTCGACATACTTTGGTAAAAATCTATGGTTTTTTCAATTTCTACTGATACATTTTCTAAAAGCGGACTAATTGCATTTAAAATAGAATTACTTCCGGAAGAATTTTCTATCCCTTGGGTAATTTTCAAATTTTGGGCTTCTTCTTTTTGCAAAGCCAAACGGCTGGCTATTTCTTCCGTTATACTGGAAGAAGAAAAAGGAATACTGGAAGTGAAATATGGAATATTTCTTTCTGAAATAGTGAAACTGGTTTTGGTCGCGCCGATATCAACTAGTAAGAAAACTTCCTCTGGTTGAGAAATTTTAACAACTAAGCTTCGTGCCAAAGCGATTGATTCCATTTCTAAACCATATACTTCTAATCCACTTTCTTCCAGCATAGCGCACATTTCATCCACAAATTCTTTGACGGTGGCTGCTGTTAAAACATTTTGTTTACCTTCTTTTTCTTCTAAAAATTGCCAGTCATAATAAACTTGATCAACTGACAAAGGAATACTGGCTTCAATCTCCCATTTTACCGCCTCCATCGCTTCTTCTTCGCTCATTTTTGGAATTGTGACAGCGTGCAAAAAAACTTTTGATTCCGGCAAAGAACAGATGACTTTTTTCGTATTGATTTTTTCCGGTCTGGCAGTAGCGAATAAATTTTTTATTATTTCAATTACTTTTTCTCGATTGATTATTTTTCCATTTTCAATACAGCCCGATGGAATTTCCTTGACCCCAAAACTTCGAACAACATCTTCTCGCCCATTTTTTTCCAGTTGAAAAATTTTTACCGAAAGATCGCTAATATCCAAACCAAAATATTTATTTTCCAGATTGATTATTTTTTTATTCCAAAAAGCCATAATTTTTTATTTTACTTCCGTTATTTTCTATTCTATTATAATTCCTCCCACAAATCAATGTAGTAATCTGTTCCCGTAGGAAAATATGGCGGTGGATAGTATAGTAAGTTATTATCAAAATTCAAAATTCGATATGAATAGCCCGTTCCATTAGTATAAGCAAAACCATATCTTAAAAAAGTTGCCATAGCGCCATTGATTGTTATTGTTCCTTTATGGTCTTTACAAGATTGAGAACTGCAACCAAAAGGAGTATAATAATTTCTACCTACCCGACCTGATTGAGAAAGCAAGGCTGCATCAATAGTTAAATCATCCAGACTGTTTTTCACTATCTCGATATCTTCTTGGGCTAAAATTCCAATAACATCTGTTCCATCAAAATTAGTATACAGTAAATTATCCATTCCCATATAAACACTAGCGGTCTCACCTCCAATTAAATTAGCCGCTACAAAAGTAACTCTTCGCCCATTCACTGTCCCTTCGAGCCAGATATTGTTTTCCACAAAAACAATTCCATTTTGTGGAATAGATACATTATTTGAAAAACAATCTTCTTTTTTTATCGAATAATTAGCATTATTATAATCTGTAACGATACTCACGGTCATAGTAGTTCCATTTAGCACAATATGTCTCCCTGCATTTTTTTTATTGTCACATTTATTGTTATCATAATAGATGCCGTTTCCCGATTGAGCTTCGCTTTTTAAAAAATTCAAATCCGACACCAGTCCGTTGAAATTAACTGTTGGCACCGGAAATTGCCGACCGACTTCAAAAACATCTGGCCGATCTTGAAGTAATGACGGTGGCGCTTCCTCTTCAATAAAACCACTGCCCACACTTCCATTTGAAGGATCAACATGTGTATGCACTCCAAATTCATTGCCTCCACTATGATCAGGATCATCATAAGTTGCCACTGAACTGGATATAATATTATGCGCCAAACCATCAAAACGAATTCCGCAATTAGAATGTAATTTGCCAAAGACTTCCGTATTTTCACCAAAACGCATTATGCTATTGGCTAAAACAGCATACTCACTCCAAGATGGTCGACGAAATCTAACTTGAATTGTCCTTTTTAATTGAGGTTCTTTACTTGTCCAACCAGTTGACTCTACAATCGCTACTGTCGATCCTGCAGAAGGAGCTTGCACTTCAATTTCATACTCCCCGATTATCCCCCCTTCTGGATCGCTAAAATTTTGAGTATAAGAAGAAGAAACTCCTAATGGATTTTCATTTTGCCAAAAATTTTCTACATCTTGTGCTGATTTTCCAGCTGTTTCATGAGCCAAATACCAACGATAAAAATATATCCCAGCTTCAGCAATCTGAAGAGCTTTTTCTTTTTCAACTCTATTGGCACTAAATTTTATCTGGCTCACAATATAACTAAGCATCGATGTCAAAATAATCAAAACAATCGCCATAATAATGAGCGCATACGCCAAAGCCGAACCTTTTAAATTTTTTTTGTTTTTTATTTCATTTTTCATTTTTTTGTATTTAATTCGTAGATTCGAATGTTATTCGCCCGCCTCGCGTCGACGAGCAATCGTCTTGCAAGTCGAGGCAGGTAGATTCGCATCGCTTATTATTGTACCCGATCATAATCATTAAGATTTCTCATTTCCACAAAAGATTGCATTTCAATATTATTTGATATACGACTAGGATTAGTGTTTATTTCAATATATATTTTCACTAATCGTATATCCGCTAGATAGCTTGAAACAGGAATGCTTAGCGGATTATTTGCCATATTCCCCAGATATTCTCGATTGAAATAATAAAATATCGGTTCATCAATATCATTAACTAAATTTGAAACCAAAGTAATTATTTGTTGATCACCACTAATATAAGTTTTTGGCAATGTAATAGTTGGTTCAGTCACTCCCATCAAAATACTTTGACCAGATCTGTAAAAGTGAAGTCTTTCCGCAGTTTCATCTTTGTCATAATCTGAATAAATTACAAATTCATCGCCATTAGCCGATCTTATCGGATAAGCTCCATTATCCGCTTGTCTGGCTCTGCGAATATAGTCCACCATTTTATTCACACCTTGAGAAGCTTCCATCGAAGATTGGCCCATTTCCAAAACATAAGAATTAGTTTGCCAAGTTTTGGAAAACAAAAGTGAAAAGCCGGCAATTCCAATAGTAAAAATCATTATTGCCATCAGCATTTCAATAATAGTCATCCCTTTGAATTTTTGTTTTATATTTTTTTTCATTTTATAAATTTATTCGTAAACCAAGAGAATATTTTTTTCGCTAAGATGATTTTCTTCAACTTCCACTGTTTCTAAATATTCTTCATAACCATCCGCTGTAATTTCAAGATTATATGTTCCGGCGATAAGTGGAGTGCTAGTTTTTGGAAAAAAAGCCGTACCATTATCATCAGTAATTATCTCTTCTTCATACCCGGATGAGTTGCTTAGTTTCACATTAGCTCCGGCTAAAACAGTGCTACTTTCAGCTTTTTTAACTGCAACCAATACCGAGGTTATATCTTTAGAGGCTAGTCTAACTTCTAAATTTAAATCGTCTTCTGAAAGTAAAGAGAATGGACTGGCAGGGCTAGTTCCAATTAATTCATATTCAGTCACACTATCACTTAGAGTAAATGAGTATTGCCCCGGACTAATTTTTTCATATTGCTTTTCTCCAGAAGAATTAGTTTGTTCTTCTTCATCCAAATTATAAATAGGATCGTACGGAAAAATTGCATCATTTCCAATTCTTCTCCCGCCTATTAATTTAAATTCTATATCAGAAATTATCGTATCGGCTAAATAATTTTTAGTGGTTATCTTCAAATCAGCTGTTTTGTTAAGAGCGATATTTGTAACATTTAGCGCTCCCGCTACAACTGAAGCATGAATATCTACTGGATTATAATCTGTATCAGGATAAGCGGGAAAAGTACTCACTGTTTCATAATCCGATTTAGATACGGATATTTGGTATTTCTGAATTGATTCTTCAGCGCCGACAATCATAACATTTCCACTATCATCAGTTTGTCTAGTTTCACTAAAACCTAAATCCGAATTAACCACTTGGACAGTCGCTTGCGGAACTCCCGCTCCGCCATTTTGATCGCTAAAAATATTTATTGATAATATTCCGTCTCCGGAAGTAGCTGTTTCAAGACCCGGTGGAACAAATCGGGAAAGGAGATATACACTACCAGCATCCGCTCCGCCATTATTCCAAGAAACGGTAATTTTAATTATTTTGTAATCTTTATAGGCCGTGTCATTTGGACTTCCACCTAGTGTTCCATCGAAAGAGTCATCCATAAAAGTCGCCAAAGTATGCACATGATAATTTCTACCGTTTTCAGAAACATCTTCATCTTGAGGAATAATCCCCTCACAAGCTCCACCTTGAATTCCAACATAATCATAACTAAGATTTCTAACGATTTCCATTTTTTCATTGGCCAAAGCGATCGCTCCCAACCGATTTTTCGCAAAAAGAATATGCCTAGTTCCAACACTGATAACTTGATAGAAAGTAATAGTTATTAAGGAAAAAATAAACAGCAAAGTGAGCGCTTCAATCAGAGTAAAGCCTGAATTGTTTTTTAAATTGTTTTTATTTTTCAATAACATTTTTATAAATAGCATAAATCATTTTTATTTCTTCCTTCGATACGCCAACACAATTT
>PCRW01000022.1:0-1008 GCA_002772115.1 Candidatus Moranbacteria bacterium CG23_combo_of_CG06-09_8_20_14_all_35_22 | reverse complement strand
AATTTACCAGGAAAGTGACCAGCATAATCACGGGCACAAACCAGCGAGCAAATCTCCACCAACTCTGAAAAACTTCTTCGCGCATTTTGTAAGTGATAAGGGAGAAAAAAAAAATTGGAATAAAAATAAGAATTATTTCACTTACTATATTAATAGTGTCCCAAAGATTATTACACCAAGATCTTGAATAACAAATATCTCCATTTTGTATGTAAGCTATAAATAATAACAACATAATTACAATACTACTTATCCACAAAACATTTTTTTTCATCATATTTTTTTAAAAAATTAATTATTAATATTTTATACTAACAACGCCTTGGTTAGTCACAAATTCAGGAATAACTAAGCCGGATAATTTTTCTCTAATTAGTCGTTTATCCGCACTACTATCATCATCACTGTCATCCAGCTCTTGGGGTTTGGACATAATAATCGTAATATCTTGTTTGGATCGATAGTGCGATTCAACTGCATCAGAAGATGTGCGTAAATTTGTAGCAAACATTCGATATTTCTCTTTCTTTTTGTCAAAAATCCAAATGTATTTCAACTTAGTATTTTTCAAATTAGTCAAAGCACCATTATAGCTTAGAGAAATAATTTCAACTTGAGGAATCCATTTGAAATTGGAAAATTTTTCCCGATAAATTAGCACAGTTGTGTTTTCCGCTTGATCAGTGATGGTGGCAGTGGTTATTTTATCTTTTTGTTTTTTATGTTTTGTGCTTGTCGTAGAATAAGTCACCGTGGTTGGATTTTCATCAATCCCCTCCACTGCTACTGTCTTGGTTTCAGTATCAAAAAACATTCGCGCTTCCGGCGGAGTCTGATCTAATGCTGGCGGGAAAACCGTTTCGCCCACTTTCGGTTTCAGCGAAAAATCAATTGTGTCATCTCCATCAAAATCCACTTCCAATGGCAAAGCATTTCCAATGGTGCCATCGGTCACTTCCATTTCAACTTTGGTTCCAGCGGAAGTTGGAATGCCGGCAAAAGTTGTTT
>PCRW01000025.1 GCA_002772115.1 Candidatus Moranbacteria bacterium CG23_combo_of_CG06-09_8_20_14_all_35_22 | reverse complement strand
AAAAATTAAAATTTTTTCGAAATTAAACTCGGACCCTGAATTTCCTTGCCAAAAATTTCCCTCAATCAAAGGCTACCAAAGGAAATTTTTGGAGAAAATTCGGATTCTCAAACAAGAATTTCTCAAAAATTTTAATTCTTCAGTGGTTTCAGTCTAGTATTGCGAGTGCTAATTATTAATTTTTTAAAAATATGGAAAAGGAAAAAATAAAACCGTTGGGAGAAAATGTGCTCATTGAATCTCAAGCGGTCAAGAAAAAAACCGAGCAAGGAATTTATCTACCGGAAACAGGAACAAAAGAAACTCCGCAAGAAGGAAAAATTATTGCAATTGGAGAAGCCAAGGAGATAAAAGTCAAAAAAGGCCAGACTGTAATTTTTCGGCCTTATAGCGGAACGGATATTAAAGTGGGAGATAAAAAATATATAATTTTAAAAAACGAAGATATTTTGGCAGTGTTGGAATAAATTTTTTGATATGGCTATCCCGCACCAATTCCAAATGTAGCTTGTAATAAATTTGAAATTGTTGCTCGGAAACGCCTAACGGCTTAGTTTTATTTTTTCAATAATTTATTTAATAGAATTGGTGCGGGACGCTCATATTTGCTCGCCTCGACTCGCCGGAGACGGCTTGTCGAAGGCGAGGCGGGTAGCTTCTCGTTACCTCGAAGACAAATATGGCGAAACAAATTGAAATAGGGGTGGAAGCGAGAAAAAAAATTAAAATTGGCATTGATAAGGTGGCCAATACTGTGAAAGCGACGCTTGGTCCGCGCGGACGCAATGTTATTTTGGACAAAGGTTTTGGTTCACCAGTAATCACTAACGACGGCGTGTCGATTGCCAAAGAAATTGAACTAGAAGATAAATTAGAAAACATCGGAGCACAACTGGTAAAAGAAGCGGCTAGCAAAACTAATGATGTGGCGGGAGACGGCACCACTACTTCGACTGTCATTACTCAAGCGCTGGTGGAACAAGGTTTGAAATTTGTGGAAACGGGTATTAGTCCAATTGGCATTCGCCATGGAATGGAATCAGCTAAAAATGAAATCATTGCGATTCTCAAAAAAAATTCTAAAAAAATAAATTCCAAAGAAGAAATTGCCCAAGTGGCAACTATTTCCGCGGAAAGCCAAGAAACAGGAGAGATGATTGCTTTGGTAATGGAAGAAGTGGGTAAGGACGGAGTGATCACAGTAGAAGAATCGCAAACTTTTGGACTTTCTAAAGAAATTGTTAAAGGAATGAATTTTGATAAAGGCTATATTTCTCCGTATATGATTAGTAATGTCGAAGAACAAATTTCCGAATTGAAAGATCCTTATATCCTCATTACTGACAAAAAAATTTCCGCCATTTCTGACATTTTGCCAATTTTGGAAAAACTAGCTCAAGGCGGGAAAAAAGAATTAGTAATTATCGCTGAAGATGTGGAAGGCGAAGCTTTGGCAACACTAGTAGTTAACAAATTACGAGGAGTGTTGAATGTTTTGGCAATCAAAGCACCAGAATTTGGCGAAGGAAAAAAGGCACTGCTAGAAGACATTGCGGTTTTGACTGGTGGGCAAGTGGTGAGTGAAGAGAAAGGAATGGAACTTAAGACAATGGAAATTTCAATGTTAGGAAAAGCGCAAAAAGTTATTTCTTCCAAAGAGGATACCACTATTGTCGGCGGGGCAGGCAAGAAAAAAGAAATTGAAAACAGAGTGTCTCAGATAAAAATGCAAATAGAAAATTCTGACAATAATTATGATAAGGAAAAACTGAAAAAAAGATCCGCCAAACTTTCTGGTGGCGTAGCAGTTATTCGCGTTGGAGCAGCAACTGAAACTGAATTGACTTATATCAAACACAAAATGGAAGACGCTCTTAGTGCTACTCGAGCAGCGGTGGAGGAAGGAATTGTAGCGGGAGGAGGAGTGGCGCTGGCCAAAGCAGCTCAAGAATTGAAAAAGAAAAATCAAAGAAACGGAAATTATGAATACCAAGCTGGTTACGAAGCGCTAATTCAAGCACTTAGCGAGCCATTGAAACAAATTGTAATTAATGCCGGCAAAAAAAGCGCGGATGTAGTTTTGGATAAAATAATTTTGTCTACGGGAGCTAATTTTGGTTATGATGCTCTGCAAGATAAATATTTGGATGATATGATAAAATCAGGTATCATTGATCCGCTCAAAGTTACTCGAACTGCGCTGGAAAATGCAGTTTCAATTGCTGTTATGCTTTTGACTACTGAAGCGGTGGTGACTGATTTGCCGGAAAAGAAAGAAGTGCATAATCATAACGACGGTATGCCGGGATATGGTGGAATGATGTAGTTTTAAAACACTGAAGAACATTATTTTTTCGGTTTATAACTCGGATGTCGAATTTCTTGCCAAAACTTTCGCCCCCGATCAACGGCTGATAAGCCAAAGTTTTGGAGAAATACGACATCCCCCGCCTCGCGTCGACGAGCAGTTGTCTCCGCGAGTCGAGGCGGGTTAAACAGAATAAACCTCAAAATAATATTCTTCAGTGACCTAGGTTTTTATTTGAATAAATCCTCGCAATGGTTTTTGGCCAAAGCGGGGATTTCTTTTTTTTGCAATTTTTTGCCTATTTTCTTGTAGTATAGTACAATTGCACTATATGGGAAATGACATAGAAGAGATAAAAGCCAAGCTCAATATAGTTGATGTTTTGGGCGAATATATCAAATTGGATAAGGCAGGGGCAAATTGGCGAGCCCTTTGTCCTTTTCATAATGAAAAATCCCCATCTTTTATGGTGAGTGAAGAAAAGCAATTTTGGCATTGCTTCGGTTGTCAAAAATCAGGGGATATTTTTGGTTTTGTGATGGAAATGGAAGGGCTGGAATTTCGGGAAGCCTTGAAAGTGTTGGCGGAAAAAGCTGGAGTGAAACTGCAAAACTATAGCCCACAAAAAGAAGAAGAAAAAAATCGGGCATTGGAAATTTTGGAACTGGCAGTTAAATTTTATGAAGTCCAGCTTTGGAAAGGAGAAGGAAAAGAAAAAATCTTAAACTATCTTCGGGAAAGAGGTTTGAAAGATGAAACCATTAAAGAATTTCGTCTCGGCTATGCACCTAAGGGCTGGCGGAATATCTTGGAATTTTTAATAAAACGAGGGTATAAAATTGAAGAGATAAATAAGACGGGACTGTTGGTACAGAAAAGTGGTCCCTCTCCTGTCGCGAGTACGCGACATCCTCTCTCAAAGGGAGAGGAGGAAATTAATCCTAATTACAAATTACAAATTACAAATTACTATGATCGTTTTCGTGATCGGATAATTTTTCCCATAGCGGATTTTTCTGGGCGTGTTTTAGGTTATAGCGCTAGAGTGGCGCCAGGAGGAGATGAATCGCAAGCAAAATATGTTAATACGCCAGAAACTGAAAGTTATCACAAAAGTAGGGTTTTGTATGGTTTGGATAAGGCTAAAGCGGAAATAAAAAAACAAGGTAGTGTTCTTTTGGTGGAAGGTAATATGGATGTGATTGCTTCGCATCAGGTGGGAATAAAAAATGTAGTGGCGGTTTCCGGCACAGCCTTAACGGAAGATCAAATTAATATTATAAAAAGATATACAAAAAACATTCAAATGTTTTTTGATATGGACAGTGCTGGCGAAAATGCCACTAAAAAAAGTGTGAAGTTATGTTTGGCTAATGGTTTGGCGGTAAAAATTGTGAGTCTTCTTCAAGGAAAAGATGCGGCTGATATGGCCAAAGAAAATCCAAAAGAACTTGAAAAAAATGTAGTGGAAGCTTTGCCAGCGATGGAATATTTTTTTCAAAAAACTTTCAAAAAATTTGATAAAAATAATTTGGAAGGAAAGAAAAAAATAACTGAAGAATTATTAGAAACGGTGGCTATTTTGGAAAATGAAGTGGAAAAAAATTATTGGATAAAAAAAATCGGAGAAGATTTGGATATTTCAGAGAAAGCATTGACGGACGAGCTTAAAAAGATTAGTCTTAAAGATAAGTCTAAACTAATTTCAAATACGCTAGATAATTTGAAAACACAAGAGCCAATAGCAAAAAAAGAAATGTTATTGCAAGAACTTATGGGGCTGATGCTAGTTTATCCTACCATTTGGAAAGAAGCTAGCAAAAGAATAAGGGAGGAGAATTTTAATTTTAAAAATGAACTATTTGACTTGATGCTGGAAAATGGCGAAAAGACTAATTTTGATTTCGCTTCTTTTATCAATGAAATAGGGGATAAGATTGAGATAAATCAAAAAGCCCAAAATATTTTTTCTCAAAAAAAATACCGATTGGATCTTAATAATAATGTGGAAGAGATAAACTTACCTGATCCAATGGATGAGTTTGAAAATTATTTTCGTGAAATTAAAAAAGAAAGCAAAAAAGAAGAGCTGGATCGTATAAGTAATGATTTGAAAATTGCCGAGAAATCGGGCGACAAGGAAGCCAAGATTTTTTTATGCCAAGAATCCGGCCGGATTACCAAAGAACTACATGAGCTGGAAGAAAAGAAATAAAATGTAATTCAATTATTTAAATATTTTTTTATGGCTAAAGCTAAAAAGAGTTTAAAAATAAAAAATAAAAAAAACAAAAGAATGCCAAATAAAAAAATGCGCAAAAAAATTAAGAATGCGCCAAAAAAGAAGGCTAAGAAAAAAAAGATTGCGAGAAAAATTAGAGGAAAATTGAAAAGTAATACTAGAAAAAAAGCGAAAGTAAAAAAACCTAAGAAAATTTCCACATCAGCGGAAGAAAAGAATTCCAAAAAGCGTGGAGAAATCGACGAGTTAGTTTATCGCGGAAAACAAAGAGGTTTTATCACGGAAGATGAAATTTTGCATGTTATTCCGGATGCAGAAAGAGAGATTGAAAAATTGGAAGAATTGTATGAAAAATTAGAAAAGAAAAATATTCATGTGATAAATTCTGATGAAATGATCAGAATGGAAACGGACAAAATTTCCGAGGATTTAGATGAACAAAAAAATTCTAAAAAGAAAACAAGAAAATCAACACCAGAAATAGGGAATATAGAAGAGGCTTCTTCCAATTTGGTGCAGATGTATTTGCGAGAAATTGGTCGAGTGGATCTTTTGAGCACCGAAGAAGAAATATCCCTGGCTAAAAGAATTGAAAAACAAGATTCAATGGCTAAGCAAAGACTCACAGAAGCTAATCTTAGATTAGTGGTAAGTATTGCTAAAAAATATGTCGGTCGCTCGCATAATCTTTCACTTTTGGATTTGATTCAAGAGGGGAACATCGGGCTTTTTCGGGCGGTAGAAAAATTTGATTATCGTAAGGGCTATAAATTCTCGACTTATGCCACTTGGTGGATTCGCCAAGCAGTGACGCGTGCGCTAGCTGACCAATCGAGGACAATTAGAATTCCTGTGCATATGGTAGAAACGATTAATAAATATACCCAAATTACTCGAAGGCTGGTGCAGGATCTTGGGCGCGAACCGCTTCCAGAAGAAATTGCGGTGGAAATGGGAATTGAAGTGGACAAAATTCGTCACATCCAAAAAATTTCTCAAGAAACAGTTTCTCTGGAAACTTCCGTAGGGGATTCTGATGACGACTCGGTGCTTGGAGATTTTATCGAAGACACTGAAACAGTGATGCCTAACCAGATTGCTTCAAGAAAAATGCTCAAAGAACATGTGGCGGAAATTTTGAAAGATCTCACTCCGCGCGAACAAAAAATATTGAAAATCCGTTTTGGTTTGGAAGATGGCGTGACGCATACTTTGGAAGAAGTTGGACAGGAGTTTGGCGTGACCCGCGAACGAATCCGGCAGATTGAAGCTAAGGCGTTAGAAAAAATTCGTGATCATAAAACCATCAAGAAACTCCGAGATTACTAGTAGCGATGCGAATCTACAAATGACATGCGAATCTACGAATAAAGCTTAATTGAATTTATCTACAACCTTGGAGTTGACAGATTTTATGAGTATGCTAAATTAATCTTATGAAAAACATGCAAACTAAAATATCATTTATATTGTCTGTGATTATTTTGCTGGTCTTTGAGACCGGCCTTGGTTTGCATGAAATGAAAAAAGCATAAAATAGTCAAAATCATTTCAAATATACCAAAGCCGATCTCATAAAAAAGACCGGTTTTTTGTTCCTTAAAAGAAGACTATCAATAACAATCCATATATGGGGGGGGGAAGTATGAATATAATTTTGAAAAAAATATTGAAAACGATAAGTAAGGATCTGGGAAATGAGAAAGTAGAAGTTTTACCGGGGGAATATATTCTTCTTCCGATTATAATCCAACAGAAAAATTCTGATAATGAGATGGAATTATTTTTCTTTATATCAGAAGATCCCGCATTAGAATGGGTATGCATAGAAAAATATACTCTTTATATAATGCGAATTATGGGTTTTATCGAAGTAAAAAATTAAAGGTAAAGGAGAAAAAAATGAGTGATAGCGAAAAAAAGAAGGCTCTAGATTTGGATACTTCTCATCAAAGAAAATCATTTGCGGAAATTTTGAAGATTGAAAAATAAAACGAGAGATACCCTCTCAAAAAAATCTGGGGAGCGTGAGTGTTTACAAGACACTTAAGCTTAGAAAGAACTTAACCATAGTTCCTCCCGATAAAACAGGAGAAAAGCGCCGTGATCGCTTTTCTCCTGAATCTAAAAAATCAAGTCAGTTTTTATATATAGTTGACAAAAAAATAAGAGGTGCTAAAATAATTGAGTAGTAAGAAACCACTGAAGAATAGCCTCGATTTTTTTCCTTAAAAATGTTAAAATAGTAGTAGATAATTGTTTTACTAAAACAAAAATATGTACAAA